>CAZAHK010000193.1:1669-7586 GCA_964484555.1 uncultured Desulfobacula sp. | reverse complement strand
CTGAATTTTTGCGGGTTTATACCTTTTTTGCAGGAAAATTCAAAAAGATGGGTTAGGAAGCTGCAACTGCTGGATGATGCGACGAGTGACGCTGACCTGAGAAGTCCACCCGGCAATCATTTTGAAAAACTATCCGGCAAACTTAAGGATAAATGCTCAATACGTGTAAATAATCAATGGCGTATTATTTTTATTTGGGATGAAGAACACGGGGACGCGGATGGCATTTACCTTGATAATCATACATACAAATGAGGTGTAAAATGTTTCTAACAAAACGTCAACCCGTCAGTGTTGGTGAAATGATCACTGAGGAATTTATGGTGCCTTTGGGAATTAATCAAGGGCAGATAGCTTCTGCGATGGGTGTCAGCCGTAGAACAGTAAATGAACTTTGTAACGGTAAAAGGTCTATTACGGTTGACACTGCATTAATGTTAGCAAAGGTATTTGGCAATACTCCGAATTTCTGGCTGAATTTACAGCAACGGAATGATTTATGGGCGGCATTACATTCCCCGAAGCGAATGGAAAAAATTGAACGAGTTAGACCAATCCAAGTGTAAATGGGATCAGACAGAGATTGATGCTGAATTTGCGGATATGGACACATGAACAGGCAGAGACCGTGATCCAGATGATGGTGATGACGGGTATTATTCTGCTGCTGTCGGCCCGGATGCTGAAAAGAAAAGAACACACACCCAACGGTATCTCCTTCGGTCGGATGTTCGGGTATGTGGTGCTGCCCTGCGCCTTGCTGGGCCTCTGGGCTACTCTTTTTTTCCCGACACAGGGCCATGGCCCTGGAAGGCCTGGTCATGCTGATGACGTACCTGGCCTTTTTTTATCTGGTCTTTGAGTCGGTTCGCACTCGTCGGGAGCAGCGCATTTTGGTGTGGGTGATGGTGGGGACAGCATTTTTTCTGTGCATCGTCGGGTTATTCAAACGCTTTGATATCCTGGTCTTTCCCTGGTGGGATTATCGTGCGGAACTGCCAAAGGACCATGGGCTTTTGTCCCTGTCCGGGGTCTATGTGAACCGCAACCATATGGCCGGATTCCTGGAGATGGCCATTCCTGTTCTGCTGGCCCTGTTTCTCACCCGGGACCGGGATACTGCAATTCACATCGGCATGATATTCCTGGCCTTGTTTCTCATCGTCTGCCAGGCACTGACCCTTTCCCGGGGCGGCTGGGCAATATTGCCGGACGGCTCATCTACTGGGCCAGTACCTTGAAAATGATCAAGGATAATCCACTGGCCGGAACCGGCAGACCTCGGGCATTGCCTTGGGATGCATGGCGGCAGTAGTGGCCATTCTTGTCCACAGCTATTCCGATTTTAATCTCCACATCCCGGCCAATGTGATTTTGTTTACAGCCATTACCGCCCTGGTCCTGAAACCCGAATAACGGGGTCAGGCTTTGGCGCATTGACGTTATTGCGGAGGATAAGAGAATTCATTATGTCAGCATCTGCTCGCCGAACTATCTTCATGATGCCCATATCCGGTTTGCCCTGCGGATCGGCGCCCATGCCATCTGTGAAAAGCCTCTGGTCCTGAGCCCCTGGAACATGGATGCCCTGGCCCAGCTTGAAAGCGAAACCGGGAAATACGTGGTGGATCTTTCCTATATCACCTCCCGGGGGAACTGGTATTTTACCTCCTGGAAAGGGGATCATGAAAAATCCGGCGGGATTGCCACCAATATCGGGATTCATTTTTTTGATATGCTGATCTGGCTTTTCGGCGATGTGAAATATTCTGAAATGCATTTGAGTGATCCAAGAAAAATGGGCGGGTATATTGAACTGGCCAAGGCAAAGGTCAGATGGTTTTGTTCACGAGTCCGCCTATGTGGATGACAATGTCTGTATCGGCAACAATGTCAAGATCCAGAACAATGTCTCGGTATACGAAGGCACCACCATTGAAGATGATGTGTTTTTAGGGCCGTCCTGTGTGCTGACCAATGTGCTGAACCCGCGGTCCCAGGTCCGGCGGAAAGCCCTGTATGAAAAAACCCGGATCAAGCGGGGGGCCACCATCGGGGCCAATGCCACCATTGTCTGCAACGTCACCATCGGGAAATATGCATTCATTGCCGCAGGTGCGGTGGTCACAAGGGATGACCTGCCTGGATCTTGATGAAGAAACCCCCCTGCCGGAGCAATTGTCCGTGGGCAAGGTGTCGTACAAGGACTTCAAATAGAAAGGATGGCGGATTTCATGGATTTCAACATTCAGTTTACCGATCTGGCCCAACAGCAGAAAAGGATTCTTACGAATCTTCATGGTGCTGATGGCCATTGATATCGGGCCCGGGGACCTGGAACATGGATCCGGTTTGCCTTGAGAAGGCGATTCATGCGGTCATCCAAAATGATCCGTCAGTGTATCCGATACCAAAAACCGCTGGAACAGGCCGACCGGCAGGCCGCCACCAGTTTTTTCCCGGCCGCTATCCTCCTGGAAAAACTGGAAATCTTTGAAGACGAAATCCAGGCTCGCAACCGGGTGGCTGCCCTATATTCCGGGCTTCTGGAGGACCGGTTCGGGCTCCAGGCCGTGCCGGCGGACTGCACCAGCGTCTGGGCCCAATTTTCCATCCGTCATGAACAAAGGCCCGGGATGCTTGAAGCCTTAAAGCAGAACCATATCCCCACTGCCATTTATTATCCCAAACCCCTGCACTGCCAGACTGCCTTTTCCTATCTCGGATATCAGCCGGAAGATTTTCCCGTATCGGAAAACCTGTCGGAAAACATATTCAGCCTGCCCATGCATCCCTACCTCAAAGAAGACCACATCCGCCATATCGGCGACAAGCTTGGTTTATTGGCTTATTCACCCATAAAAACCCCTAGGCGCATATGATCAATCTTCTGCCCCTGGCCATGCGCATAGCAGGTCCCAGGGAAGCGGTCCTGCACCTGATCATCGGCAAAAATTTCGGATGCACCCCTCTGAAGATGAATTCAGGCTGGCCGGGGATGTGCCCGAATCGGCAAACACAATTTCTTTTACCGGCACCGATATCCAGAAACGAATCAGAGCCGGGCTGTTAAAGGGATTCACCGGTGTGGATGACCCCTATGAGGACCCCCCGGCCCCTGAAATCCGAATCGACACCACCACCCTGACCCCGGACGAGGCTGCCCAGGAAGTCATGCTCTTTATCAGCCGCCGCAGCTTTATTTGAGGCTGATGAGCCGGGTGACCCTGGTAAGCCTTATTGCCTGCATGCCCTTGGCTTCGTTGTCTTCGGCGGCAAGTCCGCCTGCGCAATGGGCCGGGGTGGTGATGTTTTCCGGGATCAGGTGGCTGGGATGGCTCTGGGACCGGGCCTCGGCTGCGGCTTGAAAAAATAGAAAAACGATTGTGGAAAAGAGGTATGAAAACGACACATCTGAATCAAATAATACTAACGTATTGGAGGATGAACTTGCTATGAAAACAATTACAGTTCGTGGAATTGATCCGGATGTAGCGGGGAAATTGAAAAAAATAGCCGCAAAAGAAAACAAAACTCTCAATCAATTATTGCTTGATCTCATTGAAATCCGGGCAGGGGTAAAAAAAGAGAAAAAATTCACCCGGGAATACGATGATCTTGATTCGCTGTTCGGCAAATGGTCACAGCAGGAATTTCTATCCATCCAGAACAAGATTGATGATGAAAGAGTGATTGATAGGGAACTATGGAAATGAGAAAAACCCTGATTGACACTAATATTTATTCCAATGCCATGCGGGGTGATTCTGACATAACCGGCATTTTGAAAAAATGGATGAAATCGGCATTTCGGTCATCACTGTCGGTGAATTGCTTTCCGGGTTTAAAGGTGGAACAAGAGAATCCAAAAACCGTGAGGAACTGGATTTTTTCCTGGATTCTCCCCGAGTTGTGTTATACGAACTCGATACCATTACAGCCGATTATTATTCAGAAATAATCACCAATTTAAGAAAAGCAGGGACACCTATTCCCACAAATGATATATGGATTGCGGCGGTTGCTTTTCAGCACGGTCTCACACTATTCACAAAGGATACCCATTTCTCTTATATACAAGGGCTGATGATAGCGTGACCCCCTGTTGGATATCCAAAAATGAGGAAGAAAATACATCTGATAGCAGCGGCTAGGCCGAATTTCATGAAAATCGCACCGCTTTTCCATGAATTAAAGAAAAGAGATTGGGCTGATCCCATGATTGTCCATACCGGGCAGCATTATGACCTGAACATGTCTGATGTTTTTTTTAAAAATTTTAACCTTCCCGAGCCCCATATCCACCTAGGGGTGGGCAGCGGCACCCATGCCCGGCAGACCGGCAATGTCATGATCGATTCCCTGGTCATGGCAAAAAAGAATATTGAAGCGCTTTCCGTGTACGAGGGTTTCGGGTGCCCAAAAAACGGATACACCCTGATTATTCTGCACCGGCCCTCCAATGTGGATACCCGAGAAAGCCTGGAGCCGCTCTGCCGCCATCTGGCTGAGATCTCAAAAAAAATACCGCTCATTTTCCCGGTTCATCCCAGGACATCGGGCAATCTAAAGGCCTTTGGTATTGATACCCTCCAGGCGGCAAACATGCCTTGAAATGTGAGAATTGAGTTGGTCAGTGAAAAAATGAATGGGGTTACAGACCTTTTTGAACTTTAGTTCGGTAAGATTTTCAACACTTGCAAGACTTTGACGTGGCCCTGCCTTAAAATTATGCATGCTTGACAATGGGGTTTTTTATGCGAATGATAAAGAGCATAAAAAATTGAAGGAGAATAAGATGGCAGACCTTCTCGTAGAAGGATATCAAGCTACGAAAAATGAAGGTTTGGAAATAACGAAAGAATTTGATTCCCTTGATATCGAGAGCCAACTCAGTCCCCGGTTCGATGATGTACTCTGGCCGTTCCTGGACTATTTCAAAGGCACCTATACCAAGCTGCGTTTCCCCATCGCCCCCAGGATCGATTTTCTGTTTGTCTCCGCCGCTCTTGGACGGAAGAACGCCCGGGTGATTCCGAAATATAGTGGATGATGACCCGGCACATATATTACCATCCGCCCATAGCTCCTTGTCTGTCGCACTTTTTGAACTTTAGTTCGGTAAATATTTCAAAAAAAAACTTAAATACGTTTGACAGCAGGCAGCAAAATAAAGTAGTGTTAATAACTACTTTTATAGGAGGAAATTATTATGAAAACCATCACGGCTGCAAATGCAAATCGTGGCTTTTCCAGTCTACTACGGGAAGTGCGTAAAGGCGGAGAGATTATTATTCTGTCAAGAGGTACACCTGTTGCAAAAATCACTTCTGTTAATTCAGAGGCATTGCAAAAAAATACAATGAAAATTCTTCTTTTATCACGGTTGAAAGCCCAGGAGGTGACAGGATCTCGAAATTGGACCCGTAACGAATTATATGATGATTCATCATGCGTGTAGCACTGGATACGAACATATTGGCTTATGCCGAAGGGATCGGCGATGCAGCCCGCTGTGCCGCTGCCATCCGGCTGATAGAACAATTACCGGCCGCCCTTATTCTGATTCCCGCACAAACCCTGGGAGAACTTTTTCGAGTTCTCACCGGAAAGGCAAAACGGGAGGCAGGTCTTTCACGCAAGGCGATTATGACCTGGGCAGACAGTTTTGAGATCGCTGACTCATCCTGGACGGCTTTTCAAGCCGCAATGGATCTGGTAACTGATCACCGGTTGCAGATCTGGGATGCATTAATTATGGCGGTTGCAGCAGAAAACCGCTGCCGTCTGCTTGTGAGTGAAGATTTGCAAAATGGTTTCATATGGAGAGGTATCACCGTGATTAATCCCTTTTCCGAACCATCATCCCCAATGCTCGACACCATCCTGCAAAAATAGGGTCGGAAGCCATTGTACA
>CAZAHK010000193.1:0-1569 GCA_964484555.1 uncultured Desulfobacula sp. | reverse complement strand
GCCGTGGGGCCGGCAGACCTGTCCAAGGAATATTGTGAGGTGTTTGCCGACGAATCAGCGGCTGTGATGGACAATGGGCAAACGGGGCAAAAAAAGCCTCAAGGGCAGCCAGAAAAAAGGATTCGGCGAAGAAATCACAGCTTTTCTTGACGCGGTTCAAAAAGGCGGCCCTGCCCCCATTCCCTTTGAGTCCCTGATCCTGACCACGGCCTGCACCTTTGCCGCCCTGGAATCTCTGCGCACCTGGAAAAATTGAAAAAGGAGTGACGATTATGGCAAAAACTCTTGACCAGATGCCAGCGGTAGAAAAGCCAGAGGTTGTTGCCGATGCCCGGGAAAAAGCGGCGAAGATACTTTTGGGCATCCATTTGGCTGATCTGCGGGAACACGTAAACAAAACCCAGGACGAGGTCGCCTTGGCTCTTGGCGTGAAACAACCGACGGTTGCCGGCATGGAAAGGCTTGGCTTATTGGCCTAGTGGCTTAATGGCTTTTTGAGGAAGTAAAATATATTGAATCTGCTGTCTGCACCTTATCTTAAATATTTTCAAACCCTGAGGCTGATGAGCCGGGGCCGTGGTCTTTTCCGGGATCAGTTGACTGGGGTGGCTCTGGGGCCGGGACCGCGACAAGCGTATATGATTATCAAGCTTTCATGATTGACTTTCAAAGGGTAGATATATATACTAAAAATATATACTTTATGGAAAGGAGATATTATGGAAACCGCAAAATTATTTCAAAATGGCAGTTCTCAAGCAGTAAGACTGCCTAAAGCATTCAGAATTCCTGGTAATGAGGTGAGAATATTTAAAAAAGGCAAACAGGTGATACTGGAGCCCATTGAAACGACATGGGATTCGTTGTTCGAATCCTTAAGTGAATTCCCGGAAGATTTCATGAAAGACGGACGGAATCAGCCTGCCATGCAGGAGAGGGAGTCTTTTTGATGCGCTATCTGCTTGATACCAATATTTGCATATACCTCATAAAAAAACGTCCGGCAGAGGTCCTCGATCGATTCAGACAACATTCTCCAAAAGATGTTGCAATCAGTACAATTACCTTGTTCGAACTTCAATATGGGATCGAAAAAAGTCAGTACCGGCAACGTTCCGAGGATGCGCTTACCAAATTTTTACAACCGCTTGACCTGATTGATCTGGATCGGTCCTCAGCCATAGAAGCCGCAAACATTCGCGCACAACTGGCAAGAAGCGGAATGCCGATCGGTCCTTATGATCTGCTTATTGCAGGTTTAGCCAGGTCGATGGACATGACATTGGTGACCAACGATACCAGAGAATTTGAAAGAATTGCTGACCTGCGCCTGGAAAACTGGGTTGAATAGAGTGTGATGATAGCAGCAGCGCCGTTGTTCCGGGGGTCGGTGCATGCCTTGGCATCCTCCTCCCCCCTTTTGGGGGGGATTGTGGTATAGATAAAATTTTCCAGATGATATCAACCCACAACCCCGGCCCTGCTTATGAAAATTGCTTTATTTATTAGAAAACGCTCCATCCAACAAGAAAAAACAACCGATTCATGGAATCACAAACCAATGATGTC
>CAZAHK010000192.1:0-7596 GCA_964484555.1 uncultured Desulfobacula sp. | reverse complement strand
GCGGCACCCTGGGGATTTTGATTCCGCCCAGCATCATGCTGGTGGTTTACGGCAGTCTTACCCAGATCTCCGTGGGCTGGCTCTATGCTGCGGCATTTGCGCCGGGCCTTCTGCTGGCCGGCTTATATGTGATTTATATTGCCGTGATCTGCATGATCAAACCCGAATACGGCCCCCCGGATACAGGTCCTGAACACAGCGCCTCGGAAAAATTGAACATGTTCGCCAAATCCATTGTGCCTCCCCTGGTCCTGGTCTTTGTGGTCATGGGCAGCATCATCGGCGGGGTTGCCACTCCCACCGAAGCCGCCGGGCTGGGATGCGTGGGCGCCATCCTCCTGGCCCTGTTATACCGGAAATTTACCTGGAAAAGCATCAAGGCGGCCTGCTGGTCCACCACCCTGACCACCTCCATGATCATGACCCTGTTTCTAGGCGGCAACGCCTTCCAGGCGGTCTTCATGGGGCTTGGCGGTGGGGACGCCATTGCCAATTTCCTGCTGGGCACCCAGCTTAATCCCATTGCCCTGCTCTTTCTCATGATGGGTATTGTCTTTTTCCTGGGATGTTTTCTGGACTGGCTGGGAATTTTGCTCATCGTCACCCCCATCTTTATCCCGGTTACCCAGGAACTCGGCTTTAATCAGCTCTGGTTCGCCACCCTCATCTGCATGAACCTGCAGATGGCGTTTTTAACCCCGCCCTTTGGTTATTCCCTGTTTTATCTCAGGGGCATTGCCCCGCCGGAAATGACGATCTACCATATTTACAAAGGCGTGATCCCCTTTGTGATTCTCCAGTGGATCGGGCTGATTCTGTGCATCATCTGGCCCGAGATCATCATGTGGGCGCCCCGGGCCTTTTTCGGGGCCTCGGTGGGATAAGAGGAACTATGAATCCATTGTTCATCAAAGAATTAGAGGCCATTGTAGGCAAGCCCCATACCCTGTCCGACCGGGAATCCCTGGCGGTCTACGGCTATGATGCCACCCCCGAACTGGAGAGCCGGCCCGGGGTGGTCCTGCTGCCCGGTACAGCCGAGGAAATCGCCCGGATCATGAGGGTATGCCACGGGGCCGGGGTCAGCGTGACCCCCCGGGGCTCCGGCACCAACCTGTCGGGTGGGTCCATCACCGGCAGCGAGGGGGTTCTGGTCCAGACCAGCCGCCTGAACCGCATCATCGAGATAGATGAGGAAAACCTCACCGCCACGGTGGAGCCGGGGGTGATCACCAGCGCCCTGCACACAGCGGTCGAGGCGAGGGGTCTTTTCTATCCGCCTGATCCGGGCAGCATGAACATTTCCACCATGGGAGGCAACGTGGCCGAGAATTCGGGCGGTTTGCGGGGCCTGAAATACGGGGTGACGGCCGATTATGTCATGGGCCTCGACACTGTTCTGGCCGACGGGAGCCTCCTGCATACCGGCGGCAAGGTGGTCAAGGATGTGGCCGGTTATTGCCTCAATCCGCTCCTGGTCTCCTCCGAAGGCACCCTGGGATTTTTCACGGCCATCACCGTGAAACTGATTCCCAAGCCCCGGGTCAAGACCACCATGCTGGCCCATTTCCCGGAGATGCGCCAGGCTGCCCTGGCGGTTTCAGCCGTCATTGCCGCCAAAATCATCCCGGCCACCCTGGAATTTTTAGACAAGGTCACCATCAAATGTGTTGAGGATTATGCCCATGTGGGGCTGCCCCTGGATGTGGAGGCCGTGCTGCTCATCGAGGTGGACGGCCATCCGGTAGTGGTTGCGGAAGAAGCGGCCGGTGTGGAGGCCATCTGTAAAAAACACGGCTGTTCTTTTTTTCAGACCGCAAGAACCGCCGATGAAGCGCTCCGGCTGGCCACGGCCCGGCGCACGGCCCTCTCGGCCCTGGCGCGCCTGAGGCCCACCACCCTCCTGGAGGACGCCACCGTGCCCCGGAGCCGCATTGCCGACATGCTGAAGGTCATCCAGGATGCGGCCCAAAAATACCGGGTCACCATCGGCACCTTCGGCCATGCCGGGGACGGCAACCTGCATCCCACCTGCCTGACCGACGAGAGGGACAAGGAGGAAATCGCCCGTGCCCACATGGCCTTTGACGAGATCTTTGATGCGGCCATCGCCATGGGCGGAACCATCACCGGAGAGCATGGGGTGGGACTGGCCAAAAAAAAATACCTGCCGAGGCTGGTGGGGGAACCGGGTATCCGGGTCATGCGGGGGATCAAGCAGGCCTTTGATCCCAAGGGCATCCTGAATCCGGGAAAAATATTTTAAGGATGGGTATGATCTTATCCTTAACCTGGGGTTTTTCATGGACTATGTCAAACTGATCAACTGCATGCGCTGCGGCATGTGTCTTCCCACCTGTCCCACCTACAGGGAGACCTTTCTTGAAACCGCCTCCCCCCGGGGCCGGGTAGCCCTGATGCGCAAAATTCAGGAAGGGGAACTGGATCAGTCGGAACAACTCCTGGAATACCTTTCCCTCTGCCTGGACTGCCAGGCCTGCGCCACGGCCTGCCCCTGCGGGGTCAATGCGGGAGAACTGGTGGCCGAATTCACCTGTGAGCGCAAAGCGGGAAACCGCCTGGGCATGATGGAGGATCTGGTCCTGCGAAAACTGCTGCCCCATCCGGACCGGCTGGAAACCGCCATGGTCCCCATGCGGCTTTACCAGCGCACAGGCCTTCAAAAACTGGTCAGAACCCTGGGCGTCCTCAAGATGTTTCCCAGACCCCTGGGGCGGATGGAAGGACTGTTGCCGGACCTTCCGGAGCAGCCCCTGCGCCAGCAGGCCCGGGAGGATATGCCGGCCCGGGGGGAAGCGCGAGGCACCATCGGGTTCTTTCTGGGATGCGTCATGAGTCTCATCTTCAGCGAGGCCAGCCGCGCTACCATAACCCTCTTGACGGCCCTGGGCTACCGGGTCATCACCCCGAAAAACCAGGTCTGCTGCGGGGCGCCCCATATGCTGGCCGGGGATAAGGCGGGGTTGAAAGCAGCGGCCCGGAAAAATGTGGATATCTTCGGCGGCCTGGATGTGGACTTTATCGTGACCGACTGCGGCGGCTGCGGGGCCGAGCTGAAAAAATACGGCCTGCATCTGGGGGATGATTCCTCCATTGCCTTCAGCGGCAAGGTGAGGGATGTCTCCCAGGTGCTGGCCCTGCACAAGGATGAGCTGAAAGCGCTCCTCAAGCCGCTTTCGCTCAAAGCAACCTTTCATGATTCCTGCCACATCGCCCACAGTCAGGGCATTCGCAGGGAGCCCCGGGATCTGGTCAGGCTCATTCCGGGCCTTGAATTCGTCGAGATGGAAAATGCCGATGCCTGTTGCGGCAGCGCCGGGACCTACAATATCGGAAAACCGGAAATGGCCGACCTGATCCTGAACCGCAAGCTTGATGCCATCCGGGCCACAGGAGCTGATGTGGTGGTCACCGGCAACCCCGGTTGCCTCCTTCAGTTGAAAAAGGGCCTGGCCGACCATCTGCCCCGGGTGAAGACCCTGCATCTGACCGAATTGCTGGCCCGGAGCATGGATGCCTGAAGATGGTTTCGGTTGCTTCCCGGCAAAAAACAGGATAAAAGAATGGGGTTGACCATAACCCTTTTGATGACTGGTGCCGTGCTATGAAATTTCAACCCATAAAACCCAAAAAAGTATCCACCCAGATTGCGGACCAGATCCGCGCTTCGATTCTGAGCGGAGACTTTTCCCCGGGTGATAAACTGCCTCCGGAACGGGAGCTGGCCGAATCCTTCGGCGTATCCCGGCCATCGGTACGGGAGGCCCTGAATGCGCTGGCCTCGGCCGGGCTGGTCCGTTCCAACCAGGGCGGCGGCACAATTGTCCTGTCTCTCGTGGAAACCGCTTCCGGCAACCCGCTCAGCGGGCTTATCCGCATGCAGCAGGACCGGGCTCTGGATGTGATCGAGGTCCGGAAATGCATGGAATCCTGGACCGCCTTTTATGCGGCCCAAAGGGCCTTGCCCGAGGATGTCCGGCGCATGGGAACGGTCATTGCCGGCATGGAGCAAAACCTGGAAGGGCTGAAACCTTCCGAAGACCTGGACGCCAATTTCCATATCCTTGTGGCCCGGGCCACTCACAATATTGTCTGGCTCCACCTGATGCAGAATATTTTCGACGCCATGAAGGAATTCCAGCAATCGGTCTGGCGGGCGGTGTATATCACCGGCGATGATCACCACATGCTCTACCGCCATCACCGGAGCGTGTTTGAAGCCATTGAGGCCAGGGATGCGGAAGCCTCCCGACAGGCCATGATGATGCACCTGAGTTTTGCCGAACAGCGCAGTATTGCCTTTATCCGGCAGAGCCTTGCCCAGGAAGGTTAAACCGGGAAAACCGGCTCAGGAAGGCGGAATCGGAACGGCGGATGCCATGACAAAGCCATAGGAGGTCGCATGGAACAAAAGGAACTGATGGACCGCATGAAAGAAAAAGCCGGGCTGGTTCAGGCCGTGGTATCAACGGTCAGCGGCATGGAAGAGGTCCTGCACCGGGCCGTGAACATCACCCTGGAGCAAGGCGGAAAAACCATTGCTGCTCCCGGCCTGGACCCGGAAAACCTTCAAAGGCTTGAAGAATTATGCAAGGCGGCGGGGCTGACGGTTCTCTTCCCCCCCTTCCGGCCTCACTTGTCCGGCATCCATACGGCCCTGACCCATGCGGACTGGGCCATTGCAGAAACCGGAACCCTGGTCCTGGACTCTAATTCCGAAGATTTAAGAATCGCCACCATGCTCAGTGAAACCCATATGGCCTGGCTCCCGGCCTCCCGGATTGTTCCGGACGCTGCCGCCCTTTCCGCTATGCTGATTGAAAAAATGAAATCCGGACCCGGCTATCTGTCCTTTATCACCGGCCCCAGCCGGACCGCCGATATCGAGCGGGTGCTGGCCATCGGGGTTCACGGCCCCCAGGAACTTCACATTCTGATGATGGAGGAACCATGATCCAGACGGCCAAAGATATGAAGACCTACCGGAAAAAAATCAAAGCGGCCCTGAAAAATAAATTCCTGCGAAAGGCCCTGGACAATTTTGCCTCGGCCTATAAGGTATCAAGGGCCAAGGCCTTTGAGGGAATTGACCTGCCTGCCCTGAAAGACGAGATCGCCCAGGGCAAGGACCAGGCCCTGACCGTGCTGGAGGACCTCTATCTCCGGTTCAAGACCGGTGCGGAAGATGCGGGCGCCATTGTTCATCTGGCCAAAACCGCCGGGGAAGCCAATGAGATCATCGCAGCCATTGCCCGGGACAACGGGGTCACATCCATCGTCAAATCCAAATCCATGACCGCCGAGGAAACCCATTTAAATGCCCACCTGGAAGCCCAAGGCTTCCGGGTGACGGAAACCGATCTCGGGGAATGGATCATCCAACTGCGGCACGAAGGCCCTTCCCACATGGTCATGCCGGCCATTCACCTGTCCCGGGGACAGGTGGGAACCCTATTTGGTGATGTCACAAAAACGCCGGTGGATCTGGAAGACATCGACCGTATGGTCAAGGTGGCCAGAAAGGAACTCCGCCCGGCCTTTCTGGCCGCGGATATGGGTATCAGCGGCGCCAATATGGCCATTGCCGAAACCGGCACCCTGGGGATCATCAGCAATGAAGGAAACGCCAGGCTGACCACCACCCTTCCCCGGGTTCATGTGGCCCTGGTGGGGCTGGAAAAATTGGTTCCCGATCTGTCCGCAGCCCTGCGTATCATCCGGGTTCTGCCCAGGAATGCCACGGGCCAGGCCCTGACCTCCTATGTCACCTGGATCACCGGGGCTGTAGAATGCGGGGCCTCGGCCACGGAAAAAAAAATCCTTCACGTCGTGTTTTTGGATAACGGTCGGTTGGAACTGGCCAGGGACCCGGTCTTTTCAGAAGCCCTGCGCTGTATCCGCTGCGGGGCCTGCTCCAATGTCTGCCCGGTGTACGGAAAGGTCGGGGGACATACCCTGGGCCATGTCTATATCGGGGCCATCGGCATGATCCTGACCTATTTTTACCATGGAAAGGACAATGCCCGGGCCATTGTCCGAAACTGCCTGAACTGCCAGGCCTGCAAATCCGTATGCCCGGTCAATATCGATCTGCCCTTTCTCATCAAAAAAGTATATGCCAATATCCTGAAAGACGAAGGCTCAAAACCGGCCAAAAATACCATTCTGTCCGCGGTCATGAAAAACCGCAGGCTCTTCCATACCCTGCTCAGGACGGCCTCGGTTCTGCAAGGCCCCCTGGTCCAAAAGGACGCCGGGGTCTTGCGGCACCTGCCCTTTATTTTTGGAAAGGCCCATGATTTCAGGACCCTTCCGGCCCTGGCCAAAACTCCCTTCCGGGACCAGTGGCCGGCCCTCCGGCCCCAGGTCCAAAATCCCAGGTTCCGGGTGGCGCTTTTCGGAGGATGTGTCGTGGATTTTGTGTCTCCGGAACAGGCCCTTGCCCTGGTCCGGCTTCTTTCCCCCCACAAGGTTCAGATGGAATACCCAATGGGCCAAAGCTGCTGCGGCCTTCCTGCCATGATGATGGCCGAGGAAAAAACCGCGGCAGAGGTAGCCGTCCAGAACCTGGAGGCCCTGGACCCCGACCGCTATGATTATATCCTGGTCCTGTGCGCCTCCTGCGGGTCCCATATGAAGGAAGGGTATTTCCGGCTCCTGGCGGGAATACCGGAACAGGCTGAAAAATTGCGCCGGCTTCAAAATAAATTGATGGATTTCAGTTCGTTCATGGTCAAGGTATTAAAGGTAAGGCCGGAAGATTTTATCCAAAATCAAAGGCGGGTGGCCTATCACTCCCCCTGCCACCTGTGCCGGGGCCTGGGCGTGACCCAAGAGCCCCGGGAATTGCTCCGGACGGCGGGCCTGGATTATACACCCTGCAAGGACGAAGATGTCTGCTGCGGTTTTGGGGGGTCCTATTCCCTGGAATTTCCTGAAATTTCATCGGAAATTCTGAGCCAAAAACTGGACCATGTGGAGGCCGCAGAGGCCGAGGTCCTGGTCACCGATTGTCCGGGCTGTGTGCTTCAACTGCGCGGGGGAATGAATAAGAGAAACGGCCGGGTTCAGGTCCGGCATATCGCAGAAATTGTGGCCGAGAATCTGAAAACGCCCTGAGCCGGGTCTTTCAGCGGCGGATCAATTTTTTCAGCATACCGGAAAAAACATAGGATACCATTTTGGGGTTTTCCTTGAGACGCCGGATGGAATAAGCCGGCCATCTTTTCCAAAGGGCACATAGACCCGCACGGGGTGGCCCTGGTCCCGGAGGATGGTCCGCAATTCTTCCTCAACCCCGTAGAGCATCTGGAATTCATAGGCCTCTTTGCCAAGCCCCAGCCGGTCAATGATTTTTACAGCCTCAAACACGAGCTTTTCATCGTGGGTGGCAATGCCGGTGAAGCAGCCATGGGAAAGCAGTTGTTCAAGCAGATAGGCATAGCTTGAATGGCGGACCTTAAATAAGCCTGGACCATAATGCCCACATTGTCGAATTCCTTTTTCAGTCTGAAAAACAGATCCAGGGTATGGTTTTTCAGGAGTGTATCTTCCATGTCGATGCGCACAAAAATC
>CAZAHK010000191.1:0-7707 GCA_964484555.1 uncultured Desulfobacula sp. | reverse complement strand
TGTGACATGCCAATGAGAAAAACATCTGAAAAAGCAGGGCTTCCTCCCGGAAGCCTGGTCCATATCGGTGAGAAAAAAGCGGAAAAGGCAAAGATCACCCTGATGGAATATGGCCCGGATTGGGTCCGGGAGAAGCGGTTGAATTCCATTCCCGAACTGCTCCCCCTGAAGGAGGCTCCCGGTATCGCCTGGATCAATATTGACGGGCTTCACGAAACCGGGGTCATTGAACAAATCGGTGAGGTCTTCAAGATTCATCCCATGATTCTTGAGGACATCCTGCATACGAGGACCCGGCCAAAGGTTGAAGCGCTGGATGACGGCATCTTCCTTGTTTTTAACCTGCTGTATCGGAAGGAAGGCGGCGGTATTTTTTCCGAGCAGTTCAGCATCATTTTCGGCGCGAATTTTGTCATTTCGTTTCAGGAAAGGGAGAATCCGCTTTTCGATTCCCTGATGGACAGGATCAGGAATGAAAAAAGCCGTATCCGGAAAAAAGGGGCCGATTACCTGGCCTATGCCCTCATGGATACGGTGGTGGACAGTTATTTTATTATTCTTGAGGCCTTTGAGGAAAAGATGGAGGCCCTGGATGAAGAGCTGACCGATTCCCTGTCCAGGCAAACCTTTCAGTCCATCAATGCTATGAAACGCAGCCTCATTACCCTGAGAAGGGCCGTTGCTCCCTTAAGGGAAATCATCAACACGCTCCGGGAAAACGATGCCGGTCTCATTGACGAGGGCAATCTGATTTTTTTCAGGGATATCCACGACCATGTGCTTCAGATCCAGGAAACCATCGATATCTACCGGGAACTGGTTTCAGGCCTTCACGAAACCTTTCTGGCCAATGTGAACAACAGGACCAATGAAATCATGAAGACCCTCACCATGACCGCCACCATTTTTATTCCATTGACCTTTATCGCCGGGATTTACGGCATGAATTTCAAATATATGCCGGAGCTGGAGTGGAGATACGGCTATCTTGCCGTCTGGGCCGTGTTCGTCGGCGTGGTCGGCATCATGTTCTATTTTTTTAAGAAAAAAGACTGGCTGTAGAGCCTAATCTTCCCGGTTCCTGAAAGGCAGCCCCATGACACCTAAAAGCGGTATAAGCTCCCCCGTCTCAAGACTGGCGGATTTTCTTGCACTTCAGCGCAGCACCCTGGGTCTCCTGGCCATGGTGATTCTGGTGGGCATGGGGGAAAGGATGGCGGAACGGTTTCTGCCCATCTATATCCTGGCTCTGGGCGGCGGGGTCCTGGCTGTGGGGCTCTTGCAGGCCATGGACAACCTGCTGTCGGCCCTGTATGCGTTTCCCGGCGGCTATCTGTCCGACCGCATCGGCACCAAGCGCTCCCTTCTGGTGTTCAATCTCATTGCCATGGCCGGGTTCGCCCTGGTGATCCTGATCCCGGCCTGGCAGGCTGTGCTGATCGGGGCCGTGCTGTTCATTTCATGGTCGGCCATCTCCCTTCCGGCCACCATGAGCCTCATCTACCGGGTATTGCCGCAGAACAAACGGACCATGGGGGTGAGTGTGCATTCCTTGACCCGCCGCATTCCCATGGCGCTGGGCCCTGTCATCGGCGGGGTGTTTATCGGCATCTGGGGAGAGCAGAACGGCATTCGCCTGGCCTTTGGTGCGGCCCTGGTCATGGCGGTTCTGGCCCTGTTTCTCCAGCAGCGGATGATTGAAGAAGACAGGCCCGGAAAGGAAACCGACACCTGTGAGTTTACCCCGGAAAAGAACCCGTTAAAATTGCTTGGATTGATGAATCCGGCCATGAAGAGGCTCCTGGCCACCGATATCCTGATCCGTTTCTGTGAGCAGATTCCCTATGCCTTTGTGGTGGTCTGGTGCATGAAGACCATTGCCCGGCCCGTATCCGCCCTGGAGTTCGGGTTTCTGACCACCCTTGAGATGGGGGTGGCCATGCTCGTCTATATCCCGGTGGCCTACCTGGCCGACCGCAGCACCAAAAAGCCCTTTGTCCTGATGACCTTTGTGTTCTTCACCCTGTTTCCCCTGGTCCTTCTTTACAGCCGGTCCCTTGAATGGCTGATCCTGGCCTTTATCCTGAGAGGGTTGAAAGAATTCGGCGAGCCCACCCGCAAGGCCCTGATCATGGACCTGGCCCCGGAGAGCTGCAAGGCCGGGATGTTCGGCCTGTATTATCTGATCCGGGATATGGTGGTGGCCCTGGCGGCTCTGGGCGGGGCCTTCCTGTGGCAGATCAGCCCCGAGGCCAATCTCATTACCGCCTTTGGTTTCGGGGTCATGGGAACGCTGGGGTTTGCAATTTTCGGCACTGACCTGCCAACACCCCTTCCGGAGACTCGAATAAAATAAGATCTGTCCCCTTTAGGCTCCCATGAGCTTTTTGCGGAAGATGAAGAACACGGCCCCGAGAAGGCAGCATCCGGCCCAGAGATAGTCCAGGGACAGCTTTTCCTTGAGGTAAAAAACGGAAAAAGGCACAAAGATCAAAAGGGTGATGACCTCCTGCAGGATCTTGAGCTGCCCCACGGCCATGGCCTCGTGGCCCAGGCGGTTGGCCGGCACCTGGAGCAGGTATTCAAACAGGGCAATGCCCCAGCTCACAAGGGCCGCAATGATCCAGGGCTTGTGGGAAAGGTTGCGCAGATGGCCGTACCAGGCAAAGGTCATGAAGACGTTGCTGCACGCCAGCAACAGGATGGTGAGGGTGATGCGGTTCATGATGTCCGGGGGGTCCTGACATTCAGATAGAAATAAGCGCCGGACAGACTGCCCAGGCAGTCTGCCGCAAAATCAAAAATTGAGGCGTCTCTTAACGGAACAAAGGCCTGGTGGATTTCATCGGATAACCCGAAGGCCCAGCAAAAGGCAACAGCGATGAGGGTGATGCGCAGGGGCGGCCAAAAGGGCTTTTCCGCCTGAAGGGCCCTCACACAAAGCATGGCCAGAAAAGCATAGACCAAAAAATGGACCAGTTTGTCAAAATGAGGAAAAACGGGTTCGGAAAGGATCGCCGGATAGGAAGACTGCTGGAAAATGCCAAAGCAATAGGCAAGGACCGGCAGTCTATGGGTAATCGTCCGTGAAACGGTTTTAGAATACGGCTTCATCCAGGGTTCTTTCCTTGATATGGTGCAGGACCGGCTTGACAAACTCTTCCATGGTGATCCCCATCCTGACCTTGCCGTCCAGGGTCCGGACCGAAAGGGTGCCGGTTTCCTTTTCTTTTTCACCCAGGGTGATGATGAGGGGCACATAGTCCAGTTGGGCATCCCGGATCTTCTTTTTCAGGGTCTCGTTCTTTTTGTCCACTTCACACCGGATTTTATAGGTCTCAAGCTCGGCCTTGACGGCTTCGGCATGGGCCAGGAGATCCTGGTTGATGGGCAGGAGCACCACCTGGACCGGGGCCAGCCACAGGGGAAATTTGCCGGCAAAATGTTCCACCAGGATACCGAAGAACCGTTCCAGGGAGCCATAGATGACGCGGTGGATCATGATGGGCCGGTGTTTCTCGTTGTCCTGGCCCTTGTAGGAAAGATCGAACCGTTCGGGCAAAGACATGTCGAGCTGGACCGTGCCGCACTGCCAGGTCCGGCCCAGGGCGTCCTTGATATGAATATCGATTTTGGGGCCGTAAAAGGCGCCGTCCCCCTCGTTGATCGCATAGTCTTTTCCGGATTCTTTGCCGTAGGCGGCCAGGGCGGCCTTGAGGCCGTTGGTGGCCTCTTCCCACTGGGCGTCGGAACCAATGGATTTTTTGGGCCGGGTGGACAGCTCCAGGTGGAAATCCAGGCCGAACCGGCTGTAGACGGTCTTGGCCAGCTTGAGAACCCCCAGGACCTCATCTTCGATCTGGTCTGAGGTCATGAAAATATGGGCGTCATCCTGGTGAAAGGCCCGGACCCGGAAGAGCCCGGACAGGGCCCCGGACAGCTCGTGCCGGTGCACCAGGCCGATTTCGCCGGCCCGCAGGGGCAGATCCCGGTAGGAATAGGATTTGGTTTTATAAAGCAGCATGCCGCCGGGGCAGTTCATGGGCTTGATGGCATATTCTTCCTCGTCAATGACCGAGGTGTACATGTTTTCCCGGTAATTTTCCCAGTGGCCGCTCTGTTCCCAGAGTTTCCGGTTCAGCATGACCGGGGTCTTGGTTTCCACATAACCGGCGGTTTTGTGCACATCCCGCCAATAGTCCAGGAGGGCGTTCCAGATCTCGATGCCCTTGGCATGGAAAAAGGGCATGCCGGCCGCCTCGTCATGAAAGGAGAACAGGTCCAGCCGGGTGCCGAGTTTCCGGTGGTCCCGCTTTTTGGCCTCTTCAACAAGGTGAACATACTGGTTCAGGGCTTTTTTGTCGAAAAAAGAAATGCCGTAGAGGCGCTGGAGCTGTTCCCTGGTCTGGTCGGCCCGCCAGTAGGCCCCGGATATTTTCAGGAGCTTGAAACCCTTGATCATGCCGGTATGGGGAATGTGGGGCCCCCGGCAAAGGTCGATGAATTGTCCGTTCCGGTACAGGGAGATCTCCTCGGATTCGGGCAGGTCCCGGATAAGTTCCAGTTTAAAGGGATTGTCTTTGAAAATGGCCATGGCTTCCTGTTTTGAAACCACTTTCCGTTCAAAACCGGCTTTGGCATTGACGATCCTGGCCATTTCCGCCTCAATGGGCCCGAAATCTTCTTCGGAGATGGGGGTCATGTCAATGTCGTAATAGAACCCGTCTTCCACCACCGGCCCGATGGTGAGCTTGGCATCTTTGTAAATGTTCAGCACGGCTTCGGCCATGACATGGGCCGAGGAATGGCGCAGGATGTCCAGGCCTTCCGCATCGTTGACGGTGATAAAACTCAAGGCCGCATCCTCGGTGATGACATGGCTCAGGTCCTTTAAAGCGCCGTTAAGGTTCATGGCCACGCAGTTTCTCGCGAATCCATCGGAAATGCTTTTGGCTACATCCAGCCCTGTCGGGGCGGCTTCAAAGGGTTTAATCCGGTTGTCCGGAAAGGTGATATGAATCATTTTGTTTCCATTGTGTTCTGTTATCTGTTAAATGTAAGACACGAATTTTAGAAGAAGTAGGGTAAACAATCAAGGGGAAAAATATTGAATTATACGTTTATTGAATCGGATACACAGTTGCAGCAGGTCTGCGAGGGGCTCTTAAAGGAAAAAATTATCGGGGTGGACCTGGAAGCCGATTCCATGCACTGTTTCAAGGAAAAAATCTGTCTTATCCAGATTGCCGCCGGAAAACAGGCCTTTCTGATTGACCCCTTTAAAATCAATGCCGCTCCGTGTTTCATCCGGGTGCTGGAGAGCAGCGATGTCATGACCGTGTTCCATGGGGCGGATTTTGATATCCGGACCCTGGACCGGGAATACCAGGCCCGGGTGAAAAATCTTTTTGACACGGAAATTGCCTGCCGGTTTCTGGGCGTAAAGGAAAGAGGTCTGGGGGCGCTTCTCAAAAAGCATTTTAATGTGGACGCCAATAAGAAATTTCAAAAGGAAGACTGGTCCAAACGGCCCCTCAGCCCTGAAATGATCGAATACTCCGTGGGGGATGTGACCCATCTCATTGAGCTTCAGGATATCTTGAGCCGCCAGCTTGTAGAAAAAGGACGGCTCTCCTGGGCCCAGGAAGAATTTGAAATCCAGACCAGGGTCCGGTATGAACTCAACCACAACCTTCCTTTGTTCCTGAAATTCAAAGGGGCCGGGAAACTGGAAAACAGGACCCTGGCCGTCCTTGAAAGCTTGTTGGGGATGCGCCTAAGCATTGCCGAAAAAAAAGATCTGCCCCTGTTTAAAGTGATCTCAAACGAGTCTCTCATGACCATGGCGGTTGAAAAACCCGTTACCGTTGACCGGATGCTCCAGATAAGAGCCCTGAGCCCGAAACAGGCGAGCATGTACGGCAACCTCTGCGTGGACGCCGTTGTCCGGGCCCTGGCCCTGCCCCATAAGGATTTGCCCTCCTATCCGAAAATGAGACGGCCCAAAAGGGATGAGAAAGCGGAAACAAGGATTGAGCGGCTGAAAAAGATGAGGGAAAAGCTCAGCCTTGCCATGGAGATGGAACCCGGTCTTTTGTTGAACAATACCGCCATCGAAGGCATTGCCGTGAAAAATCCCGGAACCCGTGAAGAACTTTTGGAAATCGACCCCATCCGGCGCTGGCAGGTGGAAGCCATGGGGGAGGAGATCCTGTCCACCCTTAAATATTGCAGGGTATGAGGTGAGCAATTGATGGAAATTGAATTCGTAAAAATGGAAGGCCTGGGCAATGATTTTGTTCTCATTGATGACCGGGCGGGAAACATAGGATCTTACCGGCCCTATCCCGAATTGGCGCAAACGCTGTGCTCCCGGCATTTCGGCATCGGCGCCGACGGCATCATCCTGATCCTGGATTCGCAGGACCATGACGGCAAATTCAGAATTTACAATTCAGACGGGTCCGAAGCTGAAATGTGCGGCAACGGCATGCGGTGTTTTGCCAAACTCTTGTATGAAAAGAAAATGATCTCCAAAAAACGTTTCAGGGTGGACACTAAGGCCGGGACGGTCATCCCGGAAATTATCCTGGACGGCAAGGGTAAGGTTCAGTCGGTTCGGGTGGATGTGGGAGAGCCCATTCTTTTGTGCCGGGACATCCCCTTTGAAAGCCCCAATGAAAAAGCCCTGGATGAGCTCCTGACCGTCGGCGGCCGGGAATACCGGATCACCGCCGTATCCATGGGCAACCCCCATGCGGTGATTTTTGTGGACACCTATGACAGCCTGGACCTTGAAAAAGAAGGCCGGGCCATTGAGACCCATGAGCGCTTTCCCCAGAAAACCAATGTGGAATTCATCCAGGTTCTCAGCAGAACCGAGCTGAACATGAAGGTCTGGGAAAGGGGCGCCGGAGTCACCCTGGCCTGCGGCACCGGGGCCTGCGCCGTTCTTGTGGCAGCCCATCTCACGGGCCGGACCCAAGACCGGGCCCTGATCCACCTTCCCGGCGGCGATCTGGACATCCACTGGGACAAGGCCACCAACCATGTGTTCAAAACCGGCCCCGCCACCCTGGTGTTTGAAGGCCGGGTAAAAATCTGATCTCGCGCGCGAGATTCAATGCCAGCACTGAAATCCATAAAAGCGCTTGAAATAGGTCCCCGGCAGATGACCCTGGGCTTTGATACGGAGTCACAGGAAGAAAAGGAGGCCCTTGTGCTGTCCTATTTCCGGGAGCAGAATCAGATCCGGGGACAGGTCTTTCTGGAAGATCTGCTCACCAATGTGCAAGCCTGCCATGCCTTGCAGGAAGGCGATATCCTTCAAACGGTTTTCTGGGCTGCCGAAGACTATCATTTCCATTTCAGGGTCCATGACCGCCCGGCCTCTCCCAGGGAAGTGAGGAGAGCCCTTCTTGATCATCCGGCCCTTCCTGTCGCCCTGGTGGACAACCAACAGGCGGATGAATCCGTCTTTCAAGCCACAGCGAATTATTTCCGTGTATTGCTCCCGGATTTTCCGGGATTCGCTGAAAATGATCAGTACAGCTTTGCTCAGGCGCTGCGCACCCTTTTCAGGCAATGGGAATCGGCCCTTGATGCTCTTTTGTCCCAGTCCCGGGAGCCTCTTTGGCCCGGCAGAATCCTTGTTCCTGCCCACCTGCATTTTTTAAAACACCTGTCGGCCCGTCAGGATACCGCCGC
>CAZAHK010000190.1:0-7719 GCA_964484555.1 uncultured Desulfobacula sp. | reverse complement strand
GGAGAGTTGTTTTTGAATTTAAAGACGGCCACGCATATGTGGTGAACTACGAAGATTATCATTAGAAAAAGGGGGAGGGGATAAAATGGATATCCAGCAGCACAACCCTATGCACCCGGGGGTATTTATAAAAAGAGTCTACCTGGAGCCAAATGATGTCAGCTCAAATGAATTGGCCCGCAAATTAAAAGTCAGCCCGGGATTAATAAGCCGACTGATCAACGGGAAAACCGATGTTTCTCCGGCAATGGCCTTAAAGCTATCGGTGGTATTGGGCAGATCACCGGAAAGCTGGTTACTGATGCAGGATCATTATGATCTCTGGAAGGCGCGAAAAGAAATTGATTTGAATAATTATAACACCATCGAATTCGCTGTCTAATTGTTCGTGAAAACGACATCTTATGACAAAAACTTGTGACAAACTCATGACACCGGGCTGAATCCTTAAACATGCAATGAATACAATCATCCGAATAACACTTAACAACTTATATGACATGGAAAAATGAATTTATTATTAATCTATCTTTTCACCGCACTGAGCCTTTCTTTCCTGTGCTCACTTTTAGAATCGGTCCTTTTATCGATCTCCCCTGGTTTTTTAGGCGCATACGAAAAAAAAGCACCCAAAACCGGACGTCTGCTGCGCAGGCTGAAGATGGATATTGATCGACCGTTGGCAGCCATTCTCAGTCTCAACACCATAGCCCACACGGTAGGCGCCGCCGGCGTCGGCGCCCAATCCATGGTGATTTTCGGCAGCGAATATGTTGGGATAACCTCTGCCCTGTTGACCCTTTTAATCCTTGTTTTCACAGAAATTATCCCCAAAACCTTTGGTACTCTATATTGGAGGGAGATGGCGCCATTGGCCGGGCGAATACTGCAAATAATGATTGTACTGCTCTATCCTTTTATTTTTTTTTCAATGCAACTCACCCGACTGATATCCAGGGGCAAAAAGCACTCCAGCTTCAGCCGCGAAGAATTCCAGGCTATTGCCGATATCGGGTTTAAAGAGGGACAGTTCCATGAACAAGAATCACGTATTATTAATAACCTCTTTCTTCTAAGAAAATTAAGTGCGGATGATGTCATGACTCCCCGAACGGTGATGTTTTCACTGCCGTCCGACATGACGGTCGGCGAGGCGGTCAAAATTCAGGATGCACGGTTTTCGCGGATACCGATTTACCAGGGCAGATCGGATCATATCACTGGATTTGTGTTGAAAAGCGATATTTACATGGAGGCTTCGCGCGGCAACCAGGCCATTCCCCTTTCCAACCTTTGCAGGGATCTGCCGGCAGTTCCGGAAACGGTTCCTTTGATTCAGGTATTCGAGCGTTTTTTGAAACACCGCCAGCAAGCCGTCCTGGTGGTTGACGAGCACGGCGGCGTAGCCGGCATTTTGACTATGGAAGATATCATTGAAACCTTGTTGGGCATCGAAATCATGGATGAAACAGATACGGTTGCCGATATGCGGGTACTGGCCAGGCAACAATGGCTAAAACGTGCCCGCGTATTGGGGATTGTCACCGATAATGAAGAATAAGTTCCGGACAACAGAGAAAGGAGAAGATAATGCCCTACGTCAATATCAAAGTAACGAATGAGGGAGTCACCGCAGAGCAGAAGGCCGAACTGATTAAAGGCGCCACAGATCTGCTTTTCAGGGTCCTGGGGAAAAATCCGAAAACCACCTTTGTGGTCATTGACGAAGTGGATACGGATAATTGGGGAGTTGGGGGAGAAACGGTTACAGTGCTGCGCAGCCGGGAAAAATAAGGGGAACCGGGACTGGTGAAGACAGCAGACCCCTCAGAGGCAAAAATGCCGGGCAATAGCCAGCCCCGGGAAAATGAATTCAGCGTCATCACCCTGAACCTTCGGTTCGGCCTGGCCGAGGATGGGGAAAATTCGTGGCAAAACAGGGAAGCTTTGTTTGCCGAGGTGCTCAAGCGGTATCCGGCAAGCTTTCTGGGTATCCAGGAGTCCAATCATTTCCAGACCCGGTTTTTAATAAAAAATTTGGACGGCCATGATTTCATCGGCTGGCACAACCCGGAAAAGGAACGGTGGCAAAGCAATTTGATTTTTTATCACAAATCCTGGACCTGCCTGAGGCACCGGCATCATTTCATCAGCGACACACCGGAGGCCGAATCCCGGCTGCCGGGCAGCAAATGGCCCCGGCAATGCGTCATCGGTCTTTTTGAAAAGGATTCCCGCAGGATCATTATGGTCAATACGCATTTTGATTTTGACGAAGCCGTGCAGGAAAAAAGCGCCCAGTTGGTCATGGATTTTTTGTCCGATTTTCCGACGGACTGCCCCGTGGTCATCACCGGGGATTTTAATGCAAACCCCGGTGGGAAAGCCGATGCCGTTTTCAGGGCCCGGGGGTTCGCCGAAGTCTTTGACAAGGGGCATGCCACCACCTTTCATAAATTCAAGGGGGAAGAAACCCTGGAACATATTGACTGGATCCTGTACCGCGGGATGGAGCTGCGCCAGAGAAAGATCATCACGGATTCGTTTTCCGGCCGCTACCCGTCGGACCATTATCCGGTCCTGGGGCGGTTCCGCTTATAAATATCTGATCAGGCTATTTTTTCAAGCTGAACCGCGCAGGCCTTGTATTCCGCCGTCAGGGTAAAGGGATCAAGGGCGGCGTGGGTGAGCCAGTTGGCATTGCCTTCCGTAAAATGAAAGGCCATCCAGACCATTCCCGGCGGCACTTCCGGCGTGACATGGGCGGTGACGCAGACCTCGCCCCGCCGGGATTTCACCCGGATGCGCTCTCCGGGGGTGATGCCCAGTTGCGCGGCGTCGGCCTGGGAAATATCGGCCCGTTCTTCCCCCAGGAGGTCATTGAGCCCATCGCACCGGCCGGTCTGGGTCCGGGTGTGGTAATGGTAAAGCCTTCTTCCCGTGCTGAGGACAAAGGGGTATTGGGCATCGGGCACCTCGGCCGGGGGAGTCCAGTCGGCAGGCATGAAAACGCCTTTGCCATGGGTGAAATTTCCGCCCTTATGCAGGAAGGCGGTGCCGGGATGATCCGGGGTGGGGCAGGGCCATTGAAGGCCGTCCTGTTCAATGCGGCCGTATTTGATGCCGCCCAGGGCCGGGGCCAGGACGCTGATTTCATTGTCCCATAATTCCTGGCCGCTGGAGGAGGGCCAGTTTTGGCCGAAGCGCTTTGCAATTTCCTTGAATATCCACCAGTTGGGTTTGGCCTGGCCCGGGGCCTGGCTGGCCGTGCGGACCCGGCTCACCCGTCGTTCGCTGTTGGTAAAGGTGCCGTTGTTTTCACTCCAGGCCGCAGCCGGCAACACCACATGGGCGAACCGGGTGGTTTCCGTGAGAAAGAGATCCTGGCACACGATGAATTCCGCCGATGAAAGTTCCTCTGCCACCTTGTTCATATCCGGTTCCGTATTGGCCAGGTTTTCGCCGAAGATATAAAACGCCCGGACCTTGCCGTTGGTAAGGCCGTGCATCATCTGGGGAATCATGAGGCCCGGTTTGTCCGGAAGATCCGTCACCTGCCAGGCTGCTTCGAATTTTTTCCTTGCCGCCGGGTCATCCACCCTCTGGTAGCCGGGGAATACATTGGGCAGGGCTCCCATGTCACAGGCGCCCTGGACATTGTTCTGACCCCTCAGGGGATTCACCCCGCCCAGTTCCATGCCCAGGTTGCCGAGAAGCATCTGAAGATTGGCAACGGTCATGACATTGTTTGTCCCGCAGGTATGTTCGGTAATGCCCAGGGTATAACAGGCCATGGCCGGTTTGACCGAGGCCAGGAGCCGGGCGGTCCGGATAATGGTGTCTTCATCCACCCCGCTGATTTTCGCGGCCCGCTTTGGCGGATATTCGGCAACGGTTTTTTCCAGGGCCTCGAACCCGGTGCATTTATTCAGGGCAAAATCCTTGTCATAGAGATCTTCTTTGATCAGCACATGCATGATCCCGTTGAGAAGGGCGATATCACTGCCGACCTTTAACGGGAGATGGATATCGGCAAAATCCGTGAGCCTGTGTTTCCTGGGGTCCGCCACGATGAGCCGGGCCCCGTTCCGCACCGCATTTTTCAAAAAGGTGGCGGCCACGGGATGGGCCTCGGTCATATTGGACCCGATGACCAGAAAGAGTTTTGCCCTGGCAAATTCCGAAAAGGAATTGGTCATTGCGCCTGAACCGAAAGTGGTCGCCAGCCCGGCGACAGTCGGAGCATGTCACGTTCGGGCGCAGTGATCGATATTATTGGTTTTGAACACGGCCCTGAACAGTTTCTGCATCTGGTAGGAGTCTTCGTTGATGCTTCGGGCGCAGGAAACCCCGGCCAGGGCGTCGGGGCCGCTTTCCCGGATGATGGTTTTGAATTTTTGGGCTACCAGGTCCAGGGCCTCATCCCAGGAGGCTTCCCTGAATTCTCCGTTCTCTTTGATCAAAGGGGTTGTCAGCCGTTCTTCGGAATAAATGAAATCATAGCAGAACCGGCCTTTGACGCAGAGTCTGCCCTTGTTGGGAGATCCGTCTTCCACCCCCGTGACTTTCAGGATTCTGCCATCCTTGACATGGAGCAGGAGCTGGCAGCCCACCCCGCAATAGGGGCAGGTGGTCCGGATATGGTCCATCTCATTGGTCAAGGCTTTCCCGAAACTCTTCCGGTCAAACAGGGCGCCCACCGGACAGGCCTGGACACACTCCCCGCAATGGGTGCAGGCCTTGTAATCCGCAGCCGGGTACCAACCCTGGGGATGGTCGGCCCGGCGGCCCCAGGGCGGGGTAATGGCCAGGTTGACCTGGACGTCGTTGCAGGCCTGGACACACCGGCCGCAGAGGATGCATCGGGAAAAATCCCTTACAATGATGGGGGTGGCGTCATCCAGAGGATGACCTTCCCAGTCCAGATGGTCTTCTTTTACATGCACATCGTATTCAATGGCCAGGTCCTGGAGCCGGCAGTCACCGTAGGCCGGGCAAAGGCCGCCATGCCAGGGCTGTTCCATGATGCCCTTCTGGTCGGAATTCCAGGAATCGGCCGAGGATTGCATAACCAGGCAGTTATGGGCGCCGGAGGCCACCAGCATCTCGATGATGGTTTTCCTGGCTTCATGGACCCCGGGGCTGTGGGTCATGATCTTCATGCCGTCACCGGCCGGGGTTTCGCAGGCCGGCAAAAGCTCTTCGGCCCCATCCACTTCCACCACACAAATCCGGCACTGGCCCGTGGGCGTGCAACCGGCCAAATGGCACAGGGTCGGGATATGGATATGGTTTTTCCGGGCCACTTCCAGAATGGTCATGCCCGGCTGGAATTCCAGGCTGTTATGATTAATGCTGAGAATCGGCATTTGAATTCCTTTCATCTTAAAATAATCCGCTCTCCCTTAGAGGGCAGCCACAAGAATACGGTAACAGCGCAGGCAGCGGTTAGCCTCCCGCCTGGCCTGGGCCGGGGAGAATCCGGCTTCCACCTCATCAAAGCTCTGAACCCGGGTTTCGGGCGCCAGAACCGGAGCTTCCTCCCGCCGGGTCACCCCGGGGTAAGGCAGGGGCGGGTCGGTTTCAAACAGGGCCGGGTCCTCGGTCAAGGATTCCATCATGTCCTCAGGCCCGGGCGTGCAATCCCCGGTATCCAGGTAGCGGACAATGGATCCGGCCCCGTATTTACCGGCCGCCAGGGCCCGGATCAGGATATCCGGTCCGGTGGTGCAGTCTCCGCCGCCAAAGATATGGGGCTCCTTTGTCTGGCCCGTGGTTTTATCCACCACCAGGGTGTTCCATTCACTGACCACGGCCTGGGGAAGGAATTGGTCCACGGCGCAGGCCTGGCCGATGGCCGGGATAACGGCGTCGCAGGCCATGACAAATTCCGAGCCTTCAATGGGCACGGGCCGCCGCCGGCCGCTTTTATCCGGTTCTCCCAGTTCCATGCGCAGGCATTTGAGGCCCGAGACTTTTCCGCCTGCATCTGCCTGGACCTCGATGGGGGCCATGAGCATGTGGAAATTCACTCCTTCTTCCCGGGCTTCCTTGATTTCCAGGGGATCGGCTGGCATTTCGGCTTCTGTGCGGCGGTAGATGAGGTTCACGTCGGTGAAACCCAGTCGCCGGGCGGTTCTCACGCAGTCCATGGCCACGTTGCCGCCGCCGACCACCGCCACCCGGCTGCCGTTGAGGGGCTTTTCCCCCCGCGCGGCCCGGGCCAGGAAATCCACACCGGGCATGAAATTCTCATATCCCTGATCCTCCCCCTTGCAATGCATGCTGGTGGGACCGGGGGCGCCGGCCCCCACGAACACGGCCTTATACCCCTTCCCGGCCAGGTCTTCCAGAGTGATGTCCCGGCCCACACGGGTGTTGTATTGGATGACGGCTCCCAGAGCTTCGACTTTGGCGGTCTCGTGGGCGATGACTGACCTGGGAAGCCGGTAGGACGGAATCCCATAGGCCGCCATGCCGCCCGGGCCTTCCTGGGCCTCGAAAATGGTGGTTTTTATGCCTCGGCGGCCCAGGTAATAAGCGCAGGAAAGACCGGCCGGGCCCGCACCCACAACGGCTACTCGTTCAGGCCGGCTGGGCGGAGCCAAGGGCTTTGAAGTCAGTTTTCCCTCCATTTCCCGGTCCGCCAGGAAGCGTTTCAATCCCTTGATGGCCAAAGGCTCATCCAGGTTGCCCCGCCGGCATCGGGTTTCACAAGGCCGCACGCAGACCCGGCCGATGGTGCCGGGCATGGGGCAGTCCTCCCGCACCTTGTCCATGGCCTCCGACCAGCGGTTCATACGGATGTTTTCCAGGTAAAAGGGGATATCCACATGGGAGGGGCAGGCTGCCACGCAGGGGGCGGTGACCAGGGACGCATACTGCCGGCCCTTTTCCGCCCTTTTTGTACCCCTGGCCGCTGCCTCAAAATCCTCTCTAAAGGCTTTCATCAGGTCCAGAACCGGGCGGGCCAGGGTCCGGCCGATATCGCACCGGGCGGTCCGGCTGATCTGAACGGCCAGAAATTTAAGGCGGGTCAGGTCCTCCGCCTTGCCCCGGCCTTCTGCCAGGCTTTTGGCAAGGCCCGCCATCTGCAGGGTGCCCAGACGGCAGGGGATACATTGGCCGCAGGACTCATCTTTGGCTTTTTCCAGATAGGCGGCCAGGAAGGCCACGGCATCCACGGTCTTATCCCAGACTTTGATGCCGTTCCATCCCATGATTGCCCTGGGCGTCTTCTGTCCAAACCACTTTCCCATATCCAAAACGGATAGATCCGGGTCCCGGGCCTTTCCGTTCCATGTATCGATTTCCGGATGACGCATGTAAGCCCCCTTTGCATGAATGAATCAAAACGCATCGATTATATCTTTATGCCCGCTTCCCGTCCAGGCAGGGCGTCGATTTATTGTTTATGGTTATGTCTTGACCGACATAACGATTCTATTTAGTATGGGTTGCCGGGTTTGTCAAGAACGGATAAATATGAAAAACTTTCTTTTTTAAGACTGCGGCGGTATGGTCTCAAGACAAGGAACAAGACAGGGAAAATGACAACCCGAAAAAAGGAGGGTCAAATGACCAGATTTTCACGGATAAAAAGATATATGATCGTTGCAGGCCTTTGCCTGCTTTTGTGTGTGAACCAGGGCCGGGCCGGGGACACGGTAGTTCCGTCCCTTCCCGAACGGATCATTCTGAACCTTACCGAAACCCCCT
>CAZAHK010000189.1:0-7741 GCA_964484555.1 uncultured Desulfobacula sp. | reverse complement strand
GTGAAGCTGTACGCAATCGAACACCTCCTGTTCCCAAATTTAGAATTGCTGCCGGCAGGCTGTTTGGTTTGACAGTAATGAGAACCTCAATATATTCTGCTCTGATGCCTTTGCTCAGATCGTCAATGTGAACAAAATAAGTAAAAAGACCGCAAGCCTCAAAAATGTAACGGCAGATATCAAACCCCCAGTCTATGGTGACCAGGGACCCCTTATCGCTGATCGGGTTGCCGTGGTAGACAGGGGGTTCAAGATGGAGAATTTTTTGGTCATCGCCTATCCTGGCCCTCAGTCTGGATGGTTTGTCTTTGTTTACCATCGGCACTGTAAAAATATGTGCGCCGCCCGGCTTCAGGGTGCGTGCAATTTCCTTGAAAAGTTTAGAAGGGTGAAAAATATGCTCCAGAACATCCTGGGTGATATGGAGGTCAATGCTATTGTCTTCAAAAGTAAGGGTTTCGAGGTTTTCGTTACGGAAAGACCCGGAAAAACTACCTGGTTTCTGATCCGGGAAATATTGGGAGGGAATATATTGAGGGCAGTCTCGGGAAAGACGCATGCTTGCCCCCCGATTGCAGGGCGAAGATTCATGGATGATCAGGCTCGGCCATTTCGGGAAAAAGGTTTCAATGGCCTGCATCAAGGCCCGTTCACGGGGGAGGCTGCCACAATTTGAGCATAGATAATGATCTCTGAGCCAGGGATCACGGGCTGAAAAACAGGCTTTTTGCAGACAGGTGGGGCATTGCCCGTAAGTTTTAAGAACAGGAACCGGCAGTGTTCCTTTCAGTTTTGCCCGGTGCTGTCTGATTCTGTTAATAAAGGATTGAGAATATTCTGATATGAATTCAAACATTATCCGGTATTTCTCCTGTCCATGGAAGGGTTTTGCGGTTATCTTTTTGTCGGCATGCTACCTGGCAGTTTATTCCGACAATGGATGTATACCGGTTTCCCGATGATGGTTCAAGAAAAATATTCAACAGAAAGCCAGATCAGAAAGAAAATCAATAAAAATTCGTTATTGACAGTGAATGGATGCTGGTTATAATGACACAGTATTTTGCGTTTGGATGAACCACGAAGGAGAAGATCGTTTATGCATTGCCCGGGCACACTCATCGCTCTTGATGTAATCCTCATTTACATGATTATGGGACCGTTGGTTCTGTTTGCTGTTTATGTGGTATTTGACGCTCTGGATGAAATCCATACTGGAAAACCGGGTCGGGGAAAAGAGAAAAAAGATCCGGCACTCTGGAATGATGAGGATGTTGATCGTTTTATCAACTGAACTGAGCCCATGACCGCTTTTTTAAAAAAATGGAAAAAATATCTGACCTTTGCCGCTCTTTTAAGCTGTTTTGTCAATATCCTTCAATTGACCTTTTCCTTTTACATGTTTACCATTTACCGGAATGTGATGATCAGCTATAGCGGATATTCCCTCTTCAATATAACGGTGGCTGCTTTTTTTGCATTGATTGTTTTTGGGTTTTTGACTTATTTCAGGTTCAGGCTTCTCACAACAGCGGGTCAAGATTTAAACCTGAGCCTTCGCAGACCTGTATTGATTCAAACTCTCAAAGGGTATGCAGTGCTTCAGCAAAAGTCCTATCATCAGGGCCTTTCAGATCTTGAAACCCTGAAACAGTTTTTTTCAAGTTCAGCCATTCCTGCTTTGTTTGATGCGCCCTGGGCTCCGTTCTTTTTATTGGTTATTTATTCCTTCCACCCGATGATCGGCCTGATTGCGACTTCCGGAGCCCTTTTTATGCTCGGACTCAGTGTCCTTCAGGAATTGCTGATACGCGACAGCATGAAAACAGCCAACACTATTTTTCAGGAAAACCAGCGGATCGTGGACGGATTTCTTAGAAATGCCGAAGTGATCAACGGGATGGGGATGACCCGCGCCATCGGAAACCGATTTGATCAATCCAATGCTGGGGTGATCCAAAATCAGACAGCAAGCAGCCTGATTGCCGGTGCTGTTCAATCAGTTATAAAGCCGTTACAGAATGTGATCCAGGTATTGATTTATTGTTTTGGTGCCTATTATGCCATCGCGGAAGGGTTTGACGTCGGACTGATGGTGGCCGCGTCCATTATCATGGGCAGGGGGCTTGCTCCCCTGATGCAGGTAACATCTTCCTGGAAGTTTATTATCCAGACAAGGGATGCCTACAGGCGCTTGGATATTTTTATCAGAAAAATGGAACAACAACCGGAACAGATGCTGTTACCTTCTCCAAAGGGCGAGCTGACCATTGAAAATGCGTTTTTTAGAATAGGCGGGCCTTGGTTACTGAACAATATCTCATTTGGAATTTCGGCAGGCGAGTTTCTTGGGGTGATCGGACCCAGTGGTGCAGGGAAAACGACTTTATGTAAACTTTTATTAGGCATCTGGCCTCCTGTGGCAGGCCGGGTTGCCCTGGACAGGCGATCAGTTTTTTCATGGGACATGGAGAAATTCGGCCAAAATGTCGGATATCTTCCCCAGGAAATTGAATTGTTTTCAGCAAGCGTGGCCGAGAATATTGCACGGATGGGGGAGGTCGATATGGAACAGGTTGAGAAAGCCGCCCGGATCTGCGGTATTCATGGAATGATTTTGAAATTGCCGTCCGGATATCAGACCCTGCTGGAAGGGAAGGACGGACTTCAACTGTCAGGCGGACAGAAACAGAGGCTGGGCCTTGCACGGGCTTTATACGCGGATCCAACCCTTCTTGTTCTGGATGAACCCACATCCAATCTGGATGACCAGGGCGAAAAAGATATTCTGGAGGCCCTGTTGAAGATCAAACAGGCTCAGACCTGCACCTTAGTCATGGTAACCCACAAGCCTGAACTTCTGCAATCCATGGACAAGGTTCTGGTTCTTCAGAACGGACAGGTTGCGCTTTTCGGCCCCCGGGATGCGGTTTTCAGCAAACTGGCCGGCTTGAGGACACAACATCAAGGGGCGCAATGAGACGTATCCTGAGTCAATGTCTGGTATATTTTGTCTTTGCCGGTATTTTCAGTGTTTTTATCAATACGCTTCATCTGACTTTTTCAATTTATATGCTGGCTGTTTATGATGGGGTTTTATCCAGCTACAGCTTCCCAACTCTTTATGCGGTGACCTTTCTGGCGCTCCTGGCACTTCTGGTATTGGGAGGACTTGATTTTATCCGCTCCAGGATTCTGGTAAAGGCAGGGGTTAAAATAGACAAGCTCTTGAGCCGGAAAGTATTAAAAAGGATGCTCCGGGATTTATGCCGGTCAGACAGCCTTCAATATAGCCAGGGGTTGAAGGATGTGATTATCTTGAGAAATTTTCTGGGCGGGAATTCTATTTTTGCTTTTTTTGATGCCCCCTGGATTTTTATTTATCTGGCCATTATCTATCTTGTTCATCCGGCGTTGGGGTTCACAGCCACTGGCGGTGCCGTGATCACACTTATTTTGGGGCTGCTTCAGAATTCGCTGACGCTGAATGATATTGAAAAGGCAGAAGAAAAGAAAGATCAAAATAAAAAATTGCTTGAAAAAAGTTTTAGGACAGCCGCCACGGTTAAAAGCATGGGAATGCTGACTCCCATTGCGGCCCATTGGAGCAGAACCAATGACAAGGCCGTGGCTTTTCAGGATAAGGCCGGGAATATCAGCCAGATTCTGGGTGCTGCAAGTCAAAGTTTCGGACAGATCATGCAGGTGGTTATTTTTGGGGCCGGGGCAATGCTTGTATTGATGAATCAAACCGGCTCAGGGGTTATCATTGCGGCATCTATTATTATGGGGAGAGCGCTCTCGCCTATAAACCAGGCGATTTCAGCCTGGCGACAGACTTCCGAGGCTAAATCCGCCTACAGGCGATTGAAAAAGCTTCTGGAATCATCGCCTGACACCGGTCAGATCCGTGTGGAGGGGTTGCAGGGCCGATTAAGCCTTGAAAATGTCGGTTTAGCAATAGGAAACAGACAAATTATAAAGGATATTCATTTTAAGCTGGATCATGGGGAACTCATGGGGTTGATCGGGCCCAACGGGGCAGGAAAAACTTCATTGTGCAGATTGATTCTGGGAATGTGGACACCTTCTGAAGGCCGGGTTTTGCTGGATGATAGTGAGGTCTCCCACCTGGATCAGGATAGTCTGGGCCCCTGTATCGGCTATCTGCCTCAATCTGTTGAATTGTTCCCCGGGACTGTTGCTGAAAATATTGCCCGGATGGGGACGGTGGATTTTGAAAAGGTGGTTCAGGCTGCGAAGGATGCCGGAGTCCATGATTTGATTTTAAGGTTTCCGCTGGGGTATGAAACCGAGGTCGGCGAAGCCGGACTGAATCTGTCCGGGGGGCAACGGCAGAGGGTAGGCCTATCCAGGGCCCTCTACGGGAATCCGGGTCTTGTCATTCTGGACGAACCCAATTCAAATCTGGATGAGGAGGGGGAGCAGGCATTGATCAAGGCCCTGGGACGAATGAAAGAGAAGGGGGTAACGGTTATTATGATTACACACAAATCCAGTCTATTGTATACGGTGGATAAAATGCTGGTACTCAGTGACGGCAGGATGTCCGGTTTCGGAGACAGAGATCATATTTTCGGGCAGATCATAAATCAGAAGGGTTAGGAATTTGGAGGGAGTGAATGCGAGATATACTGAAATCCTGGATTAAATCTTTTATGTTTGTTGTTTTTTTGGGAATATGTACAAACGTTTTATACCTGGCCGTGCCTCTATATATGATGGTAACCTATGAAAACAGTCTTTATAGCTTCAGCATGGCCACTTTGGCCACTTTGGGTGTCGGTGTCCTGATTTCATTGATATTATATGGTATACTGGAGTATTTCCGATCAAAGCTCCTGATATTAATCGCCAATGGATTTGCACTGAAAATGGCCCCATTTGTGGTTCAGGGCCTGCATAAGGATGCTGTAAGCCTTGAGCGTCAAGGATATACCCGGGGGATTCAGGATCTGGCCATGGTCAGAAACGCCCTAGTTCAATCCGGCGGTATGGTCCATGCTTTGGATCTTCCCTGGATATTGATATATCTTGCAGTCCTTTATCTGATGCATCCGCTCCTCTGTGCCGTTGCATTATTGGGAACTTTTCTTGTCATCATGTTCCAGTGGCTGTTAAAAGTTTTAGGGGAAAAAAGATATACCACTGCAGAGGTTACCTTGAATTCCGAATCTAAATTTATTTATTCAACCTTGCAGGGGGCGGAGCTGGTTTCGGGCATGGGGATGCTTCCGGGAATTATCAAACGGTTTGATACTGCTTTTTTTCATTTTCTGGGGATAATGACGGAGATTGATAATTATAAGGCTTTTACAGGTGCTTTTATCCGGACCCTGCAAGTCGTTTTCCCGGCGGCTGTTTTTGCTGCAGGGACTTATCTTTTCTTTGAGGGAGATCTTTCCGCCGGCGTCCTGTTTGCAGGGGTAGTGGTTGTTTTCAGAATTTTTTATCCCTTTGGCAGTTATCTGGACGGAATGAAACAAGCCATTGATGCTCTGGCTGCCTATAAACGCCTGAAGAACTATGTGGACACGACAAAATCAAAGCCGCCTCTGCCGTTGCCGGAACCAAAAGGAAAAATCAGCGTCGAGGGTATTGCGCTGAAGATCAGAGAACGGGTCATTTTAAATAATATTTCCTTCGGGCTGGAGCCCGGCGAGATTCTGGGGATTGCCGGACCTTCATCATCTGGTAAATCCAGCCTTTGTAAAACTATTCTGGGAATATGGCCAGCCTTTATGGGTAAGATCAGATTGGATGGTGCTGAACTTTCCCAGTGGGATCGGGATGAACTGGGTCAATACATCGGATACCTTCCCCAGGAACCGGAGTTGTTTTCCGGGACCATTGCTGAAAATGTGGCAAGGATGCAGGCTGCCGAGCCGGAAAAAGTAATTCAGGCCTGTCGGAAAACAGGTATCCATGATATGATTTTAAAGCTTCCGGCCGGGTATGATACGCGGATTGATCAGACTGGAAAAAATCTGTCAGCCGGGCAGAGACAGCTCATTTCATTGGCCCGGGCCGTTTATGGGAATCCGAAGTTCATTGTCATGGATGATCCTCAGAGCTTCCTGGATGAATCCGGGTTTGTCGCTCTGGCTAACACATTGAATACCCTCAGGAATGAAAAGACGACCATGGTTTTGGTGACTGACAAACCCAATCTGCTGATGGCTACCGACAAGATTCTCATCATAAGGGAAGGTCAGGTAGCCATGTACGGACCCAGTAAGGAAATAATCGCCCAGATTGCAAAAACACAGAAAGCTCAGTAGTATGAGGAGATAAAAATGAAAGAGTTCAAGGAATCCATACAAACCGATCCCACCCGATACATCATTGCCGGATTGCTCATTATTCTTGTTTTTTTTGGGGGGTTATCCGCATGGGCTGTTTATTTTCCGTTTCAGGGGGCCGTGATTGCCACCGGTGCCGTCAAGGTTTTTGGTGAGCGGAAAATAGTTCAACACCTGGAAGGCGGAATTATTGATAGAATTTTTGTCAAAGAGGGAGATCAGGTTGAGCAAGGTGATGTGCTGATTGAACTCAAGAGTTCCCGTGTCCTTTCCGATGTTAATCTTCTTGAGGGGCGGCTGATGTCCAAGCTGGCAGAGGATGCCAGGCTCAATGCGGAAATCGCCATGAAAGAAGGAATTAATTGGCCGAAGAATCTGACGGCATTAAAGGATCAGCCGGAAATTGCCGATATTATCACGACTGAAACCAATATTTTCCAGCATAAGAGATCAGATATGGAGGGTAAAATCTCATTGTATAATTCTCAGATCAAACAGTTGGGAAATAAAATTGAAGGTGCCAGGGAGGAATATCGGACCCAGGATGAACTGATAGCCAATCTGAATGAGGAACTTTCAGCCAAACGGCCTTTGGTGAAGGATAAATATATGGGAAAAACAGAGGTCCTGGAATTGGAAAGAACCCTGGCCCAGGTTAAAGGCAGGAAAGCCAAGCTTACACAGGATATTGCAGAATATGAACAGATGATTCAGGGGCTCCGGTTGAATATCATTGATTTGCAGAATCAATATAAAGAAAGGGCTGTCTCCAGTCTGGCAGAGGCAAAAGATGCTATCTTTCAGCTTCAGGAGCAGATAAAACCGCATCTGGATGAAAAGGAACGGTTGCAGATTAAAGCCCCCATCAGCGGTGAAATTTTGAGCCTGATGGTGAATTCAGAGGGAAGCGGGGTCATTCAGCCCGGCATGGCATTGATGGAAATCGTTCCCACGGATTCAAAATTAATTATTGAAGTCCAGGTCAGACCCCAGGATATTACCAATGTGAGCAAAGGGCAAAAAACAAAGGTTCAGCTCAGTGCATTTCAAAGAGCATCCATCCCTCCGATTTCCGGAGAAGTCACCTATATTTCTTCTGACCTGATCACCCAGAAAACAAATATGGGGAATGTTTCCTATTATGTCGCACATGTTGAGGTGAACCAGAAAGACCTGGAAGAAAAAAAGGCATATCTGTCTCCCGGTATGCCGGTTTCTTGCTATATTACAACAGACAAACGCAATGTTATCAGTTATCTTCTGGGACCATTGCTGGAAAATGTGGATCATGCCATGAGAGAATAGTGCTTTCGGCAGATCGGGCAGAGGAGGAATTATTGGCTTTATCCGGATTTGACAAATCATACTATAGTACTCCAACTTTGGTTTTGTCTGGCATGATTTTTGTTCCAGACTGA
>CAZAHK010000188.1:676-7751 GCA_964484555.1 uncultured Desulfobacula sp. | reverse complement strand
CAGTTCACCGCAACAGAATTGCAAAAAATAGAAGAGGTTTTTATATGGCTGAAATCGAACCTTTAGTGGTTAAAAAAGTCCAATCATTTCTTGAGAAACTCCGCCTCAAAGGATTCCAGATTTCCAAGGCCTATATTTTTGGTTCCTATGCCAAGGGACAGGAGGATAGGTGGAGTGATATTGATGTAGCCGTTATTTCACCCCAGATAGGCAATGACCGTTTTGAGGAACGTATAAGATTGACCGAACTGGCTATGTCTATAGATGACCGGATCGAACCATTACCGTTCAATCCTGACAGTTTCAGCGATGATGACCCCTTTGTAGTACGGCAAATAAAAGCCGAGGGAGTGGTGGTTCATTAAAATTTTTTATTTGAAGCCATTTTACTCAAAATCGGCATTTGGGGCACTGCATACTTCCCTCCACCTTAAACGATTCATGGTTTGGTTTGTCTCCTAACAAAAATATTTTGATTATAACGCAGCAAGCGATGTCTCATATTTGGTCACCCAGCCGTCTGCCCCGCATTCTTTCATGATGTCGACAGCCTTTCCCATGTTTTCCCGGGCATTGACATGATCGCCGTTTCGTTTGAACCATTCTGCATAAAGGGCGTAGTCTCTTCCCAAGAGAAAACGCGTGCCGTTTGTTTGGTCTTCATCAATGGCCTTTTGAATCCAGGTTTCTGCTTCAGACTGGCGGCCATCACCCATATTCATTAGAATGGTGCCGATGTAACTGGAGATCCATCCTTGGAGTACTTTGCGTTTATTATCGGTTGAAAAGGTATAGAGAGATTTCAGATCAATATCCGCTGGCTTGATAATACTCATTGCCCTTAACTGCCCTATTTTTGACCAAACCTTAAAAGAAGGCATCTGTTGACCACATTTAAGGAGCAGGTGTCCTTTTTTATAAAAATCCATGGATATTGAAAAATCCCTTTTTTCAAAAAAAATTTCACCCAAATAAATATGTGCCAGTGCATTCCAGGGTCTTTCATTGACCCTTTCACAAAATCCCACTCCCCTTAAAAAAAATTCTTCCGCTTTTTCGAACAACCCCTTTCCGTAGCAGAGAACACCATGTGTGACATAGGCCAGCCCTTTGGAAAAACTATCCCCGCCCTCTTCTGAAAGTTGGACAGCCTCTGTGGACATCTGGAATCCTGAATCGATTCTTCCCTGATTGAATAGGCAGAAAATTGCAAAAACGGTTTTAAAAGGTGCCGTTACATGTAAGATTCCACCGGAAGTAAGTATATCTAAGGCCTTTTGCATATAGGAAGTTGCCTTTCCAAATTCACAATTCAAAGCCAAATTAATTCCAAACCAATTATTTGCCAAAATCAAAGTAATAGTATCGTCTATTTCCTCAGCTATTGTTAAAGCCTCTTCAAAAGCCTGAAAGGCTGCAGGAAGATTTTCTTCTGAATAGGCATAGTAAGTCCCCAGAATTGTTTTTATCTGACAGAGACGCTTTTTATAACCCGATTTTTCAGCCAGATCGATGATGGGGTCCATGACCTCTTTGGCTTCAACATAATGACTGAGCTGAGTAAGATTTAGGGCAAGAACTGTCCGGGCATCAATCATTTTCTTTTGGATAGCATCAGTCAGGGGTATTCGTTCCAGGCAGATCACTCTTTTTTTACCCTGATCAATGGCCTCCGGAAATGAGCTGGCCTTGACGGCTTTTCTGGCGGCCAGGTTGGCGTAGGTTTCCCCTTTTTCATAATTTTCCCCCGCCATAAAATGATCACAAAGTGTTCCCAGATGCTCCGAAAGACTGGATTGCCAGATTTGCTCCATTGCCTCGGCCACTGCGGCATGGATCACCTTGCGCCGCTTGGTCAGGATCGAGTCGTAGATCACTTCCCGGGTCAGGGCGTGCTTGAAGATGTAAGTGACGTTCGGGTACACCCCCCGCTCGTAGAGCAGTTCCGCCTCCTTCAGGGCTGATATGTGGGTCAACAGGTCCGGCTCCGGAAGATTGGCTACCTTTTGGATGAGCTCGTGGGAAAACTCCCGCTCGATCACCGAACCGGTCTGAAGAACCTCCTTGGCCCCTTCGGGCAGGGCATCCACCCTTGCCAGAATCACGTCCTGAATCGTGGAGGGGATGGTCAAATCCGTGGGATCTCTGGTCAGGGCGTAAACCGTGTCCTGTCTGCGGATGAACTGGAGGTCCTTGAGGGACTTGAGGAACTCTTCCAGAAAAAAGGGGATTCCTTCGGTCTTCTCTATGATCAGATCCTGAAGGTTTGTGGCCACACTGTCGGTATCCAGCAGATGGGAGATCATGGACAGGGCTTCCCGGTTGGATATCCGGTTCAGGGTAATCTGGCTGTGATAGGAACGGGCGCCCCAGGTGGGGGCATATTCGGTCCGGCAGGTGAAGATCAGCAGTACCCGGGCTCCGGAAATATGTTCCAGCAGGTCTTTCAACACATCTTCGGAGCTTCTGTCGATCCAGTGAAGATCTTCCACAGCCAGAATCAGCGGCTGAATTTCGGCGCCTTTTAATACGATACGGGTCAGGGCCTGGATGGTCTGATCTTTCTTGCCTTCAGGGCTTAACAGGATCTGGTCCATGCTGCTGTCTTTGATTGAAAGCAGTTCCAGAAAATAGGGAAGCGTGTTGACCTCATCGATCTGGAAAGACTGAAGTCCCTGTTTGACCTTGTTCCGGATTTCCATATCCCCGTCCGTTTCCTGAATGTCAAACTGGCTTTTCAGGATGTCGATGACCGGATGATAGGATTTGCCCCGGCTGTAAGAGAGACATTTGCCTTCCAGAAAGGTGGCTTCCTCGTTGGCCATGGCCTTTCGAAACTCGTAGAGCAGCCGGCTTTTCCCCATTCCGGCATCGGCCACAATGGAAACCGCCTGTCCCCTGCCGGTTTTAGCCCGACTGTACACATCCAGCAGAAGATCGATTTCTCGTTGTCTTCCCATAAAAGGCGTCAGGCCCTGCTCGGCGTTTACATCAAACCGGGTTCTCATGCTGCTGGACGCGATGACCCGGTAAACCTCGATGAGGTTGGACTTTCCCTTGATTTCTTTTTTTCCCAGACCCTCGAAACGAAAAAAGCCTTCGGCAAGCCGGAAGGTATTGACCGTGACATAGGTGGTACCGGGCTCTGCCAGTCCTTCCATCCGGGAGGCCAGATTGACCGTGTCGCCCACCACCTTGAAATCCACCCGCAAATCATTGCCCAGGGTACCGACCACCACCGGTCCGGTATGAATGCCTGCCCGCATCCGAAGCGTCGGAATGGTTTTGCCTTCTTTTACAAGCTGTTCATTCAACCGGGCCATTTCCCAGTGGATAGCCAGTGCTGCGCGGATGGCCCGCTGGGGGGCATCTTCCAGTGCGATGGGGGCACCGAACAGCCCCAGAATCCCGTCACCGGTCATTTCGTTGACGGTTCCTTCAAAGTTGTTGACGCTGTGAATCAGGATTTCATAGACCCGGTCCATCAGATTGTATGCTTCTTCCGGGCCAAGCTGTTCAGTCAGCGGCGTATATCCGGCCAGATCACAGAAAAGAACGGTGACCTGTCGTTTCTCCCCCTCGATCCGGTCTTTTTGTGCGAGAATTTTTTCAGCCATGCCCGTGGGGAGATAGCGCCTTAATGTGGCGATGGGGTCGGGTGGTGCGACAGGTGTCTTGGGAACAGGGGCAGAAGCGGATAATGATAGACCGCATTCACCGCAGAACTTCGATCCCGGAGGGACTTTTATCCCGCAACCCGGGCATGCCTGTTCCATCTTCGCACCGCATTCTTCACAGAACTTCACGCCTTCCCGATTATCAAATCGGCATTTTGGGCACGGCATACTTCCCTCCACCTTAAACGATTCAACACGTCTGTTCCAGAATCAGATTATACGCCAGTACCGGATGGGAAAACCCTTTTACGGGAATTTCCCCTCTGCTTTCAAATTGAAAATGGTCTTTCACCAGTGCCCATGTTGAATGACTGACAAGTATCCCCCCCGGGTCACAGGCGTTTTCCAGACGGGAGGCAAGATTGACATGCATCCCGAAAGCAGTGTAATCCTTTCGGGTTTCCGATCCAAACCCCCCGACATTGACCATGCCGGTGTTGATCCCGCATCGAAGCCGCAATGGTTTTGAAATCCCTTCATTGAACCATTTGTCTTTCAGTTCCAGCATTCTTTTCTGCATGGCAACCGCCATTTGAACACAGTGCAGGGCATTTTCCTTGTCATCTCTTTTTTCCGGGGCGCCGAAAAAAATAAAGAGTTCATCCCCCTTGATATTGGGCACCACCCCGCCGTATTGATTGGCGATGATATGCATCTCCGTCAGGTATTCATTCAGGAGATTGGCCATGTCTTCAGGCTCCATCAACTCCGTGATCGGTGTAAAATCCTTGATATCCGAAAAAAACAGGGTGAGTTTTCTGCGGGAATAATCCCAGACATCATCCAGCTCATCTGCAAGGATTCTTTCCACCAACTGGGGCGGAACATACCGTGACAATACCCTGTGAGCCTTGACCACGATTTCTTTTTCACGTGCCAGTTCAGATGTTCTTTCTTCAACCCGTTTTTCCAGGTTTTCCCGATGATATAAATTGTCAAAGGCAATGGTGACATTGGAAAGGAACAGATCTATGAGATTCCGATCTGTCTGATTGACCGTGGCTTTTTGATTTTGAAGGTAGAGTATGTTTTCGATATTGTTATGGGTTTTAAAATAGCAGATCACTCTTTTATCTGTAAAAACACTTTTTTTCTGTTTCAGCACATGATGGATATCCTGCATGATAGCGTCATTGTTCAAATCCGTTATACATTGGTCCAGATAGGCTTCATACTGGCCCGTTGCCGCCATGATGACATAATTGTTTCCATGCTCCGCCAGGGTTGCCGCAAATCCGCAGGGTTTGTCGGATTTCTGCAACAGCAGGGAATTGTCCTCAAGCCCCAAAATAGCGGTTAACTGGGTCAGCACACCTGCGGTAAACTGTTTTAAGGAAAGAAGCTTCAACAGACTTGAAGATGCATCAATGATCATCTCAAGGCCTTTCCGGTTTTTTTCAATGACACTCAAATCCCGATAAGACCTCAATGCAGCGGTTACAGCGGTAAACAGCTTGTTGCTGGTCAGTTCTTCCTTTGTTTTGTAATCGTTGATATCATATTCGACGATTACCCTTTTTTCCGGTGCCTGGCCCGGTTGACCGGTTCGTAAAATGATTCGGACCGATTTGTTTTTCAGTTCCTCCCGGATATACCGGACAACCTCAAGCCCGGCATGGTCTGTTTCCATAACGACATCGAGAAGAATGACGGCAATATCATTCTGTTCAGACATCCGCTTTTTGGCTTCTTCACCGGAATAGGCGCTTATCAGATCCAGATATTTGTTTTCAAAAGAATAGGCCTCAAAAATCAGGCGCGTGACATTATGAATATCTTCCACATCATCAACGATGAGCATTTTCCAGGTATTGCCGGCAATTTCAGCCTCGCCTGCAATATCATCCTCTGTAAAAATAAAATCATCGCCTTCAACAGGGCGGGTTGTCATAAGGGTATCTCCATCATCGGAATTTGAATGGTTAAAGTGATCCCCAGACCGGGCCGGCTTTCGCACGTGATGCTTCCGCCAAGGGTCTGGGTCACCAGATTATGCACAATGTGCATGCCCAGGCCGCTGCCGCCCTGGGATCTTTTTGTGGTAAAAAACGGATCGAATATTCTGGCAAGTGTCTGATGCGTCATCCCCTTGCCGGTGTCTCTGTAAATAAACAGGATATGGGTGTTCTCCTGCCGCACCTCAAAGATGATTTCACCGGTTTCAATTCCCTCAAACCCGTGGATCAGAGAGTTCATAACCAGATTTGAAATAATCTGGGAAAATGCCCCGGGATAGCTGTTCAGCAGCAGATCATCCGGACAGTCCACCCAGATGCTGTGTCTTGTTTTTTTGAGTTTCGGCTGAAGGCTCAGCAGCACATCTTCAATATATGCCTTGAGCCGGAACTCCCGGCGTTCACCGCTGGTTTGGTCCACGGCCACCTGTTTAAAGCCCTGGACAATTTTGACGGCATTGGTCAGATTCTTCAGGATCAGGGTGGATGCGGTTGCAGCGGTTTTGGTGTATTGGTTCAGGTCGGCGCGTTTGACCTGATTGGATGCCATTTTGCTTACAAAGGCGGATGTCATGTCTTCCAGATGGGATGCAGCGCTTACGGCAACCCCGATCGGCGTATTCACTTCATGGGCCACTCCAGCCACTAGACTGCCCAGGGCTGCCATTTTCTCGGATTGGACCAGTTGGTCCCGGGTTTTTTTGATGGTGTCCAGGGACTGGTTCAGCTCGGCTGTTCTTTCCGCCACCTTTTCTTCCAGGGTCTGGGCATAGGCCTGCTGCTGCTGATACATGCCGGCATTTTCCAGGGATATGGCCGCCTGGGAGCAGAGAAGCGAAAGGATTTCGACCCGTTCTGTCGTAAAGGCCCCGGTGGTCAGATTGTTTTCCAGATAGACAATGCCGCTGGTTTTGTTCCGGTGGATCAGGGGGGCACAGAGGATGGATCTGGGGTGGTTTTCCAGGATATAGGCATCTGTGGCAAACTCGTGATGGTCTATCGCATCGGCAATCACCAGGCTTTCTCTGGTTCTGGCCACATACTGAATGATGGATTCGGGAACCAGGTTTGAATTGGCAAGGGGGATGGATTCCGGCAACAGACTGTCTTTTCCGTCGATATGTCCCTGTGCCTCAATGCAGAAGCGATCCTCTGCGGATTTCAGGATCAAACAGCCCTTCTGAGCCCCGGCATTTTCAATGATGATATCCATGACACGGGACAGCAGCTTTTTGATCTCAATTTCACCGGAAATCACCTGGGAGGCTTTGATGACCGAGGTCAGGTCCAGTTGTTCAGTTTTGACCGGATTGCTGGTGGTGGGGCCGATGGTTGCATGGCCGGTTTCCCGGTCTTTATCATTGATGGATGCCTGGGTCGTTTTGGCTAAAACATCAGCCAGCAATTCAGGGTAATGTTGGTCCAGATGGTCCACTTTTGCTT
>CAZAHK010000188.1:0-567 GCA_964484555.1 uncultured Desulfobacula sp. | reverse complement strand
ATACTTTCGGGCGGTCTCGGTTTCCCCCTTTTCCAGATAAAACCTTGCGGCCAATTCATTGGCCAGGGCCTCTTCCTGGATGTACTGGTTTTCCCTGGCTCCGGCGATGGCCTGGTCGTAGAAAGCCATGGCTTTTTTATTTTTTCCGAGAACCCGTGCCCGTTTCGCTTCCACCAGTTGCCATTTGTGGAGGTAATTCATTGGGGCGTGATAAGCCCATTTTTTCATCTTTTTCTGGTTTTTGGCGACTTTTCGAAGGATCTGTTTTTGGTTTGTTTTTGGGGCTTCAGAAAACAGTGCTAAATAGGCCAGGGAATCGTAGAAATGAAACAGGGGAACTAAGAATTGACCGATCAAGGCAATTAACAGCTTTTCTGCAGCTGTTGCATTTTCAACAGCCCGATCATATTGATGGAACAGGTAACACAGGATAAGTTTATTGGTATAAAAACCGCAAGTTGCCGCTCTATTCTTTTCCTTTTGATAATGGTCCAGCATCCTTTTCTCATCAAATACATCACCGGTTATGATTGTGGGATCTTCATTATGTCCCCTCAAATTCAATAC
>CAZAHK010000187.1:5231-7786 GCA_964484555.1 uncultured Desulfobacula sp. | reverse complement strand
GCATCCATATGGGGGGGGTCAATTATTCTTGCCCCTTTAATGCGAATCAACATGTCTGCTCCCTCCCGCAACCAGGTAAAACAACGCCATGCGCAAGGCAACCCCGTTTGTGACCTGCTCCAGGATGATGGAACAGTCGGAATCAGCCACATCGCTGGATATTTCAACCCCCCGGTTCATGGGGCCGGGGTGCATGACAAGGACATCTTTCTGTGCAAGCTTCAGACGGTCCCGGTTTAATCCGAACAGGGTTGAATATTCTCTTTCCGTGGGAAAAAGGATGCTCCCCTGTCTTTCCTTTTGAATCCTGAGCATCATGACCACGTCCGCCCCCTTGATACAGGCCTCCATATTGGGGGACACCGTACATCCCAGTTTTTCTATTCCTTTGGGGATCATGGTCCGGGGCGCACAAATGGAAACCATGGCCCCCATTTTTGAAAACCCGGTAATGTCGGACCGTGCCACCCGGGAATGGGAAATATCTCCGATAATGGATATTTTTAAGCCTTCTATTCTCCCTTTTTTTTCCCTGACACTCATCATGTCCAGCAGGGCCTGGGAAGGATGGGCATGGATGCCGTCCCCGGCATTGATGACGGAAGCCTTTACCCGTTTTGCAATGAGATGGGGGGCTCCGGAGGAAGGATGGCGCAGCACGATGACATCCGGTTTCATGGCTTCAAGGTTTTTGGCCGTATCAATGAGGGTCTCGCCTTTAACGATACTGGATGTGCCCGCAGATATGGAATGGGTGTCTGCCGAAAGCCGTTTGGCTGCCGTATCAAAAGAAAGCTTGGTTCTTGTGGAAGGTTCCTGGAAAAAAAGAACAATGGTTTTGCCCCTGAGGGTAGGCACTTTTTTTACGGGGCGTTCTGAGATTTCCTTCATGCCCTGGGCCGTATCCAGAATCATGGAAATTTCCCAGGGCTCAAGGGATTCAATGTCAAGAATATCCTTTTTTTCAAACCGCATGGCACTTACCTTATTTTAAGAGGTCACCGATTCTTTTCCATCGAACTCCAAAATCCTCCTTGTCCCAGGACCAGTATATGATCAAGGCCTTTCCCCGGACATCCTTCAAATCCACAAATCCCCAGAACCTGCTGTCGTGGCTGTTGTCCCTGTTGTCCCCCATGACAAACAATTTATGATCAGGCACTGTGAATTTCGGGATATTATCCCGCCTTGCCCTGGCCCGGTCCGGAAAATCCGGAGGATATATAATGTTTTCCTTGTATTGGGCATAGGGTTCTTTTTCAATAAGCTTTCCATTGACATAAAATTTTTTATGATCGATCTCCACCGTGTCCCCTGACGTGGCAACCACCCGCTTGATAAAATCCTTGGACGGATCTTCAGGGTATTTAAACACCACGATATCCCCTTTTTCCGGTGTTTTAAAGGGAATAAGGGTTTTGCCGTCGGTAAACGGAATTTTGACCCCATATATAAATTTATTCACCAGGATCTGGTCACCGATCTGCAGGGTTTCCAGCATGGAGCCCGACGGGATCTTAAAGGCCTGAATAATAAAGGTGCGAATGAACATGGCAATGATTACGGCAATAACAATGGCTTCAATATTTTCACGCAAAGCACTTTTCTTTTTTTCTGCCATTTTTTTTCCTTATCTAAAAGAACATATGTTGAGGTTGAGTGAGAAAGAACTTTGCCTTGAGTATGGATTTTTTCAAAATTTCGGCTATTTTTCGAGCCTTCACCATGCTGGACAAGGGAACCGTTGGAATTTTTCTGCCTTTCAGGGTGATTGTCCCGCTTTTCAATTCTGCATAACTGACCTGGCCATAGGATTTGGAAACCCCCTCCGGGTAGTCAAATCCATAATCGACCACCTGGGTAAACAATTCCTCATCGGAAACCGATGTGTATTTCAAAATTTCTTCATTCAGAATCGGGATGGGAATCCCGAGTCCAACGGACAAGGAACAGCCGTATCCCCTGATGCTCTGCCCCACAAGCCATTCCGGCGACATTTCCTTTAAATCCCCGATAACGGAAAGGGTGCCGGCAGGTTTGACCGGAACCCCGTTCAACCCACGTTCAACCTCTTTTTTATGCTGGGTCCCTGTCCAGGTCACATATCCCTGGGCACCGCCCAGGAAAATACGGGTTCCAAGTCCAATGGTTTTTAAATACGGATCATTCATCAGGGGACTCAGTTCCCCGGATGTGGAATAATTGGCATTGCCCATGTCCGGCTTTAAAGTGCCCATATACGTATATTTGATTTTTTCAGACCGGTTGACGGCGCAGTTATAATTCTGATAGGCGTTCCTGGGATTGCACAGCATGGCATTGGGAAGATCTTTCAAGGTCACAAGCTTCTCTATTTTCCGGTTGGGATAACAATCCGTGCCATAGCTTTCCGCCCTCAAATGGACCTGTTTTCCTGCCACAAGGTCCTGGATGACATGCCCTCCTCCGTAATTAAACTCCCCGGGATGGCGTTTATTCAGGGGATCATCCTCGCAGGTCTGGGTCACCCCCAGATAGCAGTCCACGGCAGCCACTCCCGAATAGGCAAATACATT
>CAZAHK010000187.1:0-5131 GCA_964484555.1 uncultured Desulfobacula sp. | reverse complement strand
ATCAGGCCTTTGTTTGATTGCGTCTATTTTTGATGTAATATTATTTTTGATCCAGGAATCATCCCACCATTCAATGGGATTGACAAAGACATGTCCAACCATCATCGAAAAATGAAGATGATCTCCGGCCGCCATTCCGGTTAATCCGGTAAGACCGATTTGAGTCTCTTTTTCAACCCTCTCACCTTCCTGGACCGTTATTTCGCTCAGGTGGGAATAAAGGCTGCAAAGCCCGAATCCATGATCAACGATCACTGTATTGCCGTAAATTCCGATGGGTTGGGTTGACAGGACCTTTCCTTTATTGGCGGCATAAACAGGGGACCGGGCAATGGATGCAAGATCAATCCCCAGGTGAACGGCCCTGTCGATCTCACTGCCCTTATACTGATAGATCCTGTGATCTGCAAATCCGGCCTTTCTTTCCGAACCCGCAAGCCTTAGAAATATACCGTCCCAGTATTTTATGGGTTCTGAAGCCGAGGTAAGGCTGAAGACCTGAACCTCATTCTCTTGTCGAAGGTCCCCATTGATATATAAAAATTTTTTTACCAGGGGATTTTCCTGACCCTGAAACTCGCCTTCCCTCGCACCCAGATCAAATTCAGGCATTTTCTGTTCCAGAAATGCGTCTGAAATATTGAGAATATCCGTTTTATACTGTTTATCCCTTATATGATGATAAAAGCTTTTCCGGGTGATATTGCCGGCCTTATCTTCGGCAACCAGACTGATTTTTGTACCCGGACCCTGAAGGTAGCTCAAGGCAAAAAAACAGGCGTAAATGTTTTTATTTTCAACAAGGCCTGGATGGCCTGGAAAGAAATCATCACCCACTTGAACACCGGTTTTTATATTTTCTTCAAAGACTTTATACAGAATAAGGCCCGAGCCGCCTCTTTCGATATTGTGCTGTTCGGATAAAACATGAATTTCCGGTGGTTTTGAATCATATATCAATTTTTTCTCAATATGGGAAATATTACCCTTGCCCCATCCCCACAGGGAATTGTCCGATGCTGTTATTGATAGGGTAAGCTCACCGTCGGTGATGCCATATTTCAAGGCGTCAATGGGAACCTTAAAAGAATCCGTCAAGGTTCTGGAGCCGGAAAAGATACTGAGAAGGCCTGAAGATTCGTATTGTTTATTGATCAGAACGGTTTCCTTCCCCTGCTGAGAAATGGTTACCATAACCTGTTGAAGACCTGTTTTTGGATCATGCAGGGTAAAGGACAGTTCCTGTTCTTTTTTCAAATACCCGGAAGGCAATGCCGTATCCACAACCGGTGCCTTGCCTTCAAAAAGATAAAAAAAGGCGTAGACAATGACACTTGCCGTGATCAAAATCAGAATCGAGGCAAGAGTTTTTTTCATTAAGAATACCTATTTTTTCAGTGGGTTAGTAAATTTTCAGTAAAATTACAGTAAAATAGCAGCTCTGCCTCAACTTATCAAGCAATTTTCCATTCTTGACTTTTTGGGTCCTTAAAGATACCTTGGCCCCACAAACCATAATTTAGGGCTTATTTATGAAGAATTATTTCCATGGTCTGACGGATCGACCCGATCCTGTTTTTTTTCTCATTGCCGGTCCATGCGTCATTGAGAGCTATAACATAACCTATCAGATCGCCCATGCCCTGAAAACGGTTACCGACCGTCTTAATATCCCATTGATTTTCAAGGCCTCCTTTGACAAGGCCAACCGGACATCCATCCAATCCTACCGGGGACCCGGTTTTGACAAGGGATTGGATATTCTTGGCAAAATCAAAAAAAAACTGGATATTCCCGTAATTTCAGATATTCATTTGCCCGATCAGGCGGAAAAAGCAGCACAAATTCTCGATGTGATTCAGATCCCTGCGTTTTTATGCAGGCAGACGGATTTGATCCTGGCGGCCTGTCGGACTGGCCTGCCGGTAAACATCAAAAAAGGCCAGTTTCTGGCCCCCCATGACTGCCGCAATATTCTCAATAAAACCAAGCAAACCGGCAATCCGCATATTTCCATCACTGAACGGGGATCATCCTTTGGCTATAACAATCTCGTGGTGGATTTCCGGTCCATTCCTATTATCCGGCAAATGGGAATCCCCGTCATTTTTGATGCCACCCACAGTGTCCAACTGCCGGGTGGCGCCACAGACGCTTCATCCGGAGAAAGACAATATGTTCCTGTTCTTGCCAAAGCCGCCATTGCCGCAGGAGCCGACGGTATATTCATGGAAACCCATCCTGATCCGGAAAAAGCACTCTGCGACGGCCCCAATTCCTTTCCGCTCAATGATATGGAAACGCTTTTATCCACCCTTCTTTCCATAAAAAAAGCCGTTGGATAAGCCCATGGCTCCGGAACTCGCCGATATTCATTTGTTATTGCTGGATGTGGATGGTGTTTTAACGGACGGCAGTATTACCTATTCCGACTCGGGAGAGCAGATTAAAACCTTTAATTCACGGGATGGATTAGGGTTAAGGCTTTTAATGGATTCCGGGATCAATGTCGGCATCATCACCGGGCGGGAATCAAAGGCCCTGGGATACCGGTGCAAAAATCTCGGCATCACCTTACTGTTTGATGGTGTGAAAGACAAATCCGCAGCACTTGAAAAAATTATCCTTGAAACCGGTATCCCTGCTGAAAATATTGCCTTTGTCGGTGATGACCTCCCTGACCTTCCCGTTATGACCAAAGTGGGATTTTCTTTTTGTGTTTCAGATGCTCCTGAAGAGGTCAAACAGCATTCCCAAAGGATTACCGGCAGCAAGGGCGGACAGGGCGCCGTAAGGGAAGTCTGCGAAAGCATCCTCAAAGCAAAGGGGCTTTGGGGACAGATCATGGAACAGTATCTGACATGAAACAATCGGTCAAAAAAACCATCACCTATCTTTTGACGGGGCTGCTGATCATCATGATCCTTGCCGTATCCGGATTCCTGGTATTCGATCGATTATTATCCGGAACGACCAAAATCAAAGATATTAAAATCGATTCGACGGCTGCCTTGAAATTGAACCTTTTGAAACAAATATCCAAAAAAAACGGGGTTACGGAATGGGAACTATCGGCCAAATCCGCCAGTCTCCTGAAAAATGAAGACAAAGCCATTCTTGATGAGGTGACGGTTTTTTTCTTTGCAAAAGAACAGAAAAAGGTTGAACTGACATCAGATGCCGGTACCCTGAATACAAAAACCCACGACATGACTTTTTCCGGTAATGTCGTGCTCGCCTATGTAACGGCCTTTCTGAAAACTGATAAGTTGCATTATGACAAAAAAGAACATATAATAAGCTCCGATGATCGCGTACGGCTTGAAAAAAATGGCTCTTTCATTGAAGCGGATTCGATGGTAATCCATTTGAATAACAATCGGATAATTTTTAAAGGGCATGTCCAGGGATCTTTCAATGAAAATTTCGATATTCAATTTCAATAAACTCATCCTCACGCTTATCATTCTTTTTTTCCCCATCCATCTATCCGTTCTTTTGAATCTTAACCTTGCCTATTCCGAAGAAAATAAAGGGCTTGGCGAAGACCCCATCCACATCACATCAGACAGCATGGTCGCAGAAAAAGGGTCTTCCATGGTGGAATTCATCGGCAATGTTGAAGCCACGCAATTAGACTCAGTCCTTTTTGCCGATTCCATGAAGGTCTATTTTGTGACGGACAAAAAAAAGAAAAATCAGGATCAAAGCAATATCACAAAAATCGTTTCCACCGGAAACGTCCGATATACGGCCGGAGAACGCAAGGCCTTTGCCGATGAAGCCGTTTATACAACCATTGATGATGTCCTGGTGTTAAAGGGAAAGGCGCCGAGACTGGTTACAGGGACAAGCTTTGTAACCGGAAAAAAAATTACCCTCTATCGAAAACAGGACAAGGTTATCGTTGAAAGCGACGGTCAAAAAAGAGTTGAAGCCCTTCTTAACCCTGAAGACAAACCTGATAAAAAAGAATGATGGCCCGGCTTGTATTAAAAAATCTGATCAAACTCTATAACGGCAAAAAGGTTGTGGATGATGTGAGCCTTTCAGTAAAACAGGGACAGGTCACCGGCCTTCTGGGGCCCAATGGGGCAGGAAAAACCACAACCTTTTATATGGCCGTTGGTTTGATCAAACCCGACAGTGGGTCCGTATCCCTTGACCACGAGGATATCACCCGGTGCCCCATGTATGTTCGGGCCCGGAAAGGAATCGGATATCTTCCCCAGGAGTCCAGTGTTTTCAGAAAACTGACGGTCAAAGAGAATATCACGGCCATACTTGAAGTTTTACCCAAAAACGGGTTTAACCTGGAACAAAAAGCCATGGACCTTATGAAAGAACTGGGGATCAGTAAACTTGCCCACCAGAAAGCCAATTCCCTATCCGGTGGAGAGAGACGCAGGCTTGAAATTTCAAGAGTTCTTGCCACGGACCCCTTGTTCATCCTCCTGGACGAGCCCTTTGCAGGGATAGATCCTTTGGCCGTGATGGATATCCAGCAAATTATTTATCAGTTGACTAAAAAAGGAATAGGCGTTTTAATATCTGATCATAATGTCAGGGAAACCCTGGGAGTCTGTGACAATGCCTATATCATGGGGCAGGGAAAGATCATAGAGTCAGGGCACCCCGATAAAATCATTTCCAGCGATATAGCAAAAAAAATCTATTTGGGAGAAAATTTTAAACTCTAAGATGGAAATTGGATTACAACAAAATCTTATATTAAGCCAGCAGCTTGTCATGACCCCGCAGCTTCAACAGGCCATCAAGCTGCTTCAATTGTCCCGCCTCGAGCTTGCCGAGATGATTCAACAGGAAATAGAGCAGAATCCGGCGTTGGAAGAAGCCGGGCTGGATGAAATTTCCGACAGGAAACTGCCGGATCTGGAAACGGAACCCCTTGCTCCTGAAAAAGAAATACGGGTAAAAGAAATCACCATTGAAGAAAAGGTCAGATCCGACACAGACTGGGAAAATTATATCAATGAATATAATTCCACAGGAAAACTGTATATTGAATCGGAAAATAAAGACACCCCCAATTATGAGGCCTTTACAACTGAAAAAAAGACCCTGGAAGACCATCTCCAGTGGCAGCTCAGGCTTTATGGTTTTTCAGAAC
>CAZAHK010000186.1:0-7803 GCA_964484555.1 uncultured Desulfobacula sp. | reverse complement strand
TTTGATCAACGCTTATCGGGGATTATTTTGATCCAACCGTCATTTGCGGTTATAGTGGAAGCCTTGCAAATTTTGGGAACGGATATACTGACGAACGACCGGCTGTAACTGGTGTGGAATACTATACTCCGGCTTTCCGCGTGGTTTGCTGGAGTCATCAGGAATGGCTTGCTTGTTCTTATTGTATTCAGCCATGATTCGCCGGACTGTAGCCTCGCCTATCCCCAGTCCTTTTGCTGTTTGCTCTATCGCCCATGGGGCCTTTAGTCCTCTTTGAAGTCTTTCGATATCATTAAAGTCTTTTAAATTTACTACAAGTTGTTTCATGCCTTGTGTGAACTCTTTGCCCTGAAATGACATTGACACTACCCTGTAATACTTATGAAAACAATTCCCGTATGTTATACGAGAACCGTATGCTATTGCAACAGAGTTGTCAATCAAAAAATATCAAGTCATGTGGAATATGCTATAACTGTCAGTCCTTCGTTGAAGGAACTACGCATATAAAACTGTATTATCCCGGCTGATCCTACCCTGTTTAATGAAAATATTATTTGCTGAAATTCTAAAAAAAAGGAGTTTTATGTATTGGAAAAAGCATTGAGAAAAGATGCAAAGGGTAAAATTGGCATTGCCGGGCTATGGTGTTTCATATAAAGGCTTTTCCTATAAAATACTCTTTAGCAGTTACAAAACTTGATTTTCTCATCAAGCATAAGTGCGAACCTATCTATGGCTATGCATTGAAATGGTTGAATAAAAAAATGAAACTACCCGAAAAGGTCCGGGAACTATTGAAATCCAAATAAGCTAAATATGAAGAATTCTCACTGCTACCTGTTCATCGTCCTGCAGCTCGAGGATTACGCCCTCATCATGGGCAGCATCGGCCTGTTCATTATCCTTGCCATCGTGATGTATATTACCCGGAAGATCAACTGGTATGAAATCGAGACAGGGCAAGACACTGACTGAAACGGCAGTATCTATTTGTTCTTTTATTACAAAATCTGACATGCAATACAGCCTGAGAGCAGGGAGTGATCCCCACGTTTTCGAACAGGTTAAAATCGGTTCGTTATTTCATGAGCCAGGGGATTGGACATCCGGAAATAGGACTCCCGGAACGGGTGGGGTTCAATCCGGGTGTCAAATTGCCTTCTCAGCTTCATCAACCGGACCTGCATGTCAAAGGGATCTGTTAAATTTTTGAAAATGATGAATGGGCTTGTCTTGTTTTTCAATAACGTATAAATTTGAATATGGCAAAATTAAATAAGGGAATCTGGGTATGCCTACAATATTAGAAGAATTTGAAAATAAGGCCAAGAGTTTGCCCCTAAAAGATCGTGCAGCGTTAATCGAAAGCCTGATTTCCAGCCTTGACGAACTGGATGAAACTGAATGTGAAGAACTCTGGGCCCAAGAGGCGGATAAACGATATCAAGCGTATAAAGCGGGAACGATAACAAGCAGACCAGCCGAGGCCGTTTTCAGTGATGCGAGAGAGATGTTAAAGGGAATCCGGTTCCTATTTCCCATACAGCATCCTATATAAAATTGACCCCGAAGAAATAATAATTGTGGCAATCATGCACCAGAAAAGGCGACCGAATTATTGGATAAACAGATTGTAACTGATACATTTGAAATATCGCCTCTATATGGGAGAATAACAATGGATAAAAAATACGAAATTATTATTTATTGGAGTTCTGAGGACAATGCTTACGTGGCTGAGGTCCCGGAATTGGCAGGATGTATGGCCGATGGTAAAACCTACCAGGAAGCCCTCAGTAATGCAGCGCAAATTATCGATGAGTGGATCGAAACCGCCATGGAACTCGGCAAACCCATTCCTCAACCGAAAGGCCGGCTTGCATATGCTTGATTAAAAAGATCGCACAACCCAACACCGCACAGGACGCCAAACAGCTGGCGCCTGTGAGTTTTTGGTTCTCTCATGAGGCAAAATGAAATATAATATTGAATTCAAACCAAGAGCGGTTAAAGATTTTGAAACTTTCCCTTCGAAAATTCAACGACGTATTCTTGCAGGGATTGAAAAGATGAGCGATAATTTAAGCGGAGATGTAAAATGCCTTACCGATTCGACCCCTGAGTACCGATTGCGTGTAGGTGATTACAGAGTTTTATTTGAAATTGAAAGCCGGTCCATAATCGTTTATCGAATCAGGCATCGCCGAGAAGCTTACAGATAAAAGGAGGCAAACCCGATGGTGACGCTAAATGCCCAAATTATAAAGAAAAAAGGCAAAAATGAATATGCCGTTATCCCTTATCATGAATTCATAGAACTCCAGGAGGAACTGAATAACTATGAAGACCTTCGCTGCCTTAGAGAAGCAAAGGCAATTGAAAAGGATTCCCCAACTATTAGTATTGATGAGATCAAAAAACGCACCGCAGGGTGAACCAACCCCTGAAAATAGTATCCATCGGCATCCTGATTCTGCTGCTGCTCATCCCGGTACCAATTTTTTCTTCTTCATACTTGAATGATAACACGCCTTGTGCCATATTGGCTCCACCTCGCTGATGATAGTTTTTTTCGCTAAAAACATTCTATCTGCTTGATCCACAAAGCGCACGAGGTCTTGATTTTTTTGATGGTGAATCCAGCAGAAGATATGAAAACATGTTTGGCATAAAAAACGCTATAGATCAGATACATAAGTCAAATATCAAAAACAATATGAATCTGGAGTTAAATGGAATCAGGGGCATTGCCTGTCTGCTCATCTTTGTATTTCATTGCAGAGTTTTATCCGGCAGTCCGGACATCCGGCCGGACCTGGGGCTTTTATACCTGTTGCCCTTGCATGGTGCATACGCAGTTGATTTGTTTTTTGTGCTGTCCGGTTTTTTCATCATATTGCCCTATGTCCAAATTGAAGGAAAACCTTTAAAAAAGCTATCTTTTTGCGATTATTATAAAAAAAAAATCATTAGGATTTTCCCTCCCTATTATCTGAATTTACTGGTGATGTTCGGAATGGTGGTACCGTTTGTTCTGGGGTTTGGCTTCCTGTTTTCTAAAAATGGAATTTTCATGTTGCTGGCACATCTTTCTTTCCTGCAATACATGCATCCAGCATCGTCAGCCTCAATGGGTATCAATGGCGCTTTGTGGACTCTATCCGTTTCCTTTCAGTTTTTTTTAATTTTTCCTTTTATTAAAAATCTGTTTATCAATGGGAAAGAAAAATATTACATGCTGATATTTATTATGATATCCGTCGGATGGAAATACTTTTCCTGGTATGATATGAACTGGTTGTTTAAAATTGCCATGGATTCGGTCAGCCGGTTCAATGTTGATGAATTCACCATCCGTTTTTTTCTATCCAACCAATTACCGGCAAATTTAAGCCATTTTGCCATCGGTATGTTTTTGGGCAATGTTTATATTAAAAATAAAAACACAACCGGTAAGGGAAATAAAATATTGGCGATTGCCGCATTATCCGGTTTTTTTTTGACCTTATACTCATTTAAAATTTCCAATCTTGCTATTCCCCCATGGTGGTATTTATGGAGACTCTGGTTAGGTGTCGGCTCCGGATGTCTAATATATCTTACGGCAATTAACGGCCCTGGTTTTTTTAAAGCCGTATTTCAAAATAAATATTTTGGGTTTGTGGGGAGCCTGTCCTATGAAATATATCTATGGCATTTTTTAATTCTGTATATACTTAATAAGACGGTCATTATAAATTATATCAAGGGCGTTAATCTTTTCTGGACATTTGTATTTCTGGGTGGGGGAATAACGATTCTCATCAGTTATTCATCAATGAAATTCATTTCTTTCATTCGTAATTCAAAAAAGCAGGAGGAATCATGACAAAAATCAATATAAAATCATTGATAGGGTTAGCCGTGATCGGCATTTTTCTGGCTCTGGCAGTGGGGAGCGCCTTTGCGGAAAAGCCCGTCTCGGCAGGAAACGGCAAGAATAAGGAAGCCAAGGGAAACAAGGTTGAGAAAAAAAACAGCGGCAAGGATAATGAGGGCAACCGGCAGGATGCGTCGGTGACCTTCAGCTTCGGTAGCGACGACCGCCGCATTGTCGCTGACTATTTCGGCGACCTGACGCGCAAGGGGGATTGCCCGCCGGGCCTGGCCAAAAAGGGCAACGGCTGTCAGCCTCCGGGACAGGCGAAAAAATGGAAAAAAGGGTATCCGCTCAGGGACAAATATTATGACCTGCCGGATGAGCTGGTGATACGGCTGCCTGTACCGCCCCTCAATCATCGCTATGTCCGGGTGGCCGGGGACATTCTGATGATAGCCATCGGCACCAACATGGTGGTTGATGCGTTGGAGGATATCTTTCAATAGAACGATACGCGCCCGTGGCAGGAATTTCGACAGCGGGTTACTGAGCAGATCCGACCAGGGACGCGATTCTATCCCGGCTTTTGACCAGGTCCCAGGTATCCTCGGAAAAGACTTCAAAGGTGATGGTGCCGTCAAAACCGGCAGCCATTATCTGCCTTACCAGTTTTTTAAAATCAATGGTGCCCTGGTCTACCCCCAGATGATTGTCCTTTTTCCCGTGATTGTCGCTGATATGAATATGGCTGATCTTCTCCGGAAATTTCCGGAGAAACCGGGGCAACCGTTTCTGGTCCGGGTCATCGATATTGGCATGGCCCGTGTCAAGGCACATGTTCAGGGACGGGAAAACCTTGAAAATCTCCTTGAAATGCTTTGGCTCAAAACAGGACAGATATCTGGGAAACATATTTTCAAGGCAGAGGGGAAGGCCCAGGGATGCGGCTTTTTCTGAGATGAGGTGAAGGCTTTCCAGGGCCAGGGCCTTGGCCGCCTCCATGACAAAGGGTCCCAGGCCGCTGATCATGCTCGGATGAAGAATTGCTTTTTGGGCGCCGAGGCGGGCGGCAATATCAAGGGACCGGCTCATTTCATCCAGGGAGGCTTGCCGAAGGGCCGGGCACAGGTCCGCCGTATAGACAAAGGTGGGAAGATGGCAGACCAGATCCAGCCTGTTCCGGGCAAGGACGACCGCCAGTTCTTTTTCCATGCTCCGGATGATCTCCCAGTGGGCACAGGGCGGATCAAGGGCCAGCTCCACATAGTCAAAGCCAAGATCTGAAATTCTTTGGACTTCTTCCAACACCGGCTTGACCGGAAAATTCATGGCGCCGTATTTCATGGGATCTCCTTTGCTCCCCGCTTGGGGGCTGTAAATCGCCCGGTCTTACACCAGGTGGCCCAGCCACTCCCCAGCTCAAGAGAAATCGTCTGTTTCATTGAATCTTTCATATATCCGCATTCTTCCATGATCTTTAAATTTTTTGGATTATACGCCCGGCCTGCTTTTTTTGTCAACAGGCGTAACAGCCGCAGCCCGGCTGTTTCAATTTCCCCATTTAAAAAAAAGACTTGATTCCTGATGCCCCTGCATACTATGGTCCATTTTAGAATTCGCTTGTGAAACGCTTCATTATCAACCAGACATCAACAAGGAGGAAATATGAGGAGGGATTTATGACGATACATCTGAAAAATCCAAAAAATGGGTCTCCGAAGCTGGGGTTATGGATTTTTGGGGTCATCATCGGAAGCATCCTCACGGTAGGCGCCGGTGTCGGGATGCAGATCAGCGACCGGCGGCCGTTCTGCGCAAGCTGCCATATCATGAACGAGGCCGCCGTCACCCACAAGATATCAGCCCATGCCGAACTGGCCTGCAATGAATGCCACGCCCCCCACAATCTGGCTGAAAAACTGCCCTTCAAGGCTGTCGCCGGCACCAAAGACGTATTTTTCAATACCTTTGGAAAGGTTGAAATGCCGCTGGAGGCCGGGGAAAGCACAAGAATGGTGGTCAACGCCAATTGCAAAACCTGTCATCATATGACCAATACCACCGTGGCCAGCATGGACGCCAAAGGCTTATGCACCGACTGCCATCGAAATGTCCAGCATATGAGAATGAAACCTGTCAGTACAAGGAGTGTGGGCGATGTCTAAAAAAACATTTTCAATTTATAGGGGAATCCTGGGAAGCTTATTGGGTATGGGTTTATTATTATCCGGCTGTACCGACGTGGGGGAGCTGACCCCGCCGGTGTACAAGACCAAACTGCCGCCCGAAGAAATCCGCAACAGTGCGTTCAAAGAGGAATTTCCCTTGCAGTACAATACCTATCTGCGCAACGATGAAACCCAGGTCATGACCGAATACAACGGCTCTGTGAATTATAATAAGCATAATAACGTGGTCCCCCTGCCCGAAGGCTATAAACATGCCCAGCCCTATCTTAAGAATCTCTGGCTCGGCTATCCCTTCAGCTATGAATACCGCGCCGCCAGGGGCCATACCTATGCCGTGGAGGATTTTTTAAACATCGACCGCATCAACCGCTACGATGAAAAAGGCGGACTCCCCAATACCTGCTGGAACTGCAAGGGTCCCAAGACGCTGGAATGGGTCAAGGCCCAGGGGGAGGATTTCTGGGCCAAGGATGTCAATACCATGCGCGATCAACTGGACATCAAGGACCATACCATCGGCTGCGCCAACTGCCATGAACCCGAGACCATGGAACTCCGTCTTTACAGTGTCCCGCTCCAGGATTATCTGAAAGCCCAGGGCAAGGATTTCAAACAATTGCCCAGGAATGAAAAACGGGCCCTGGTCTGCGGCCAATGCCATGTGGAATATTATTTCCTGGACAAATCCTTCGGCCCGGCCAAGAAACCCAAATTCCCCTGGGATAACGGGTTTAATCCCGACGATATGTTCACCTATTATCAGGACCAGGGAGAATGCCAGGTCAAAGGCTTTGAAGGCAATTTTGTGGACTGGATCCATCCGGTTTCCAAGACCCCCATGCTGAAGGCCCAGCACCCGGAATACGAGACCTGGGTCAACGGCACCCACGGGGCCGCCGGGGTGGTCTGCGCCGACTGCCATATGGCCTATGTCCGGACCGACGACAAGAAAAAAATCTCCTCCCACTGGTGGACATCGCCCCTGAAAGATCCCGATATGAGAGCCTGCCGCCAGTGCCATTCCGACAAGACCCCGGAATTCCTGAAGGAAAGGGTCCTTTTTACCCAGAAAAAAACCTTTGATCAATTGCTCATCGCCCAGGACATCTCGGTCAAAGCCCATGAGGCCGTCCGCCTGGCCCTGGAATACACCGGCGAAAAAGCGCCCAATTATGAAGACCTCGTCATCCAGGCCCAGCAGATGATCCGGAAGGGACAGTTCTTCTGGGATTATGTGTCTGCGGAAAATTCCGTGGGATTCCATAATCCGGCCAAAGCCCTGGATACCCTGGCCTCTTCCCAGCAATACAGCCAGAAGGCCGTTGACCTGGCTGGCGAAGCCACCCGGTTCGGCATATCCAAAGATCTGGCCGGGGATATCAAAACAATTGTCCCGCCCATCCTGAAACACAGCCGTAAACTTCAGCAGGACCCGGAACACATGAAAACCCATCAATGGTTCAAATACATCCCGGTATTGCCTGCGGCCAACCAGGTCTGGGATGTTCAGAAAAGACTCTAGAACGGTATTGCCGTTTTCTCACCCAGGGGTTCCGTGCTTTGGCACGGAACCCCTTTGCATTTCATTGGCCGACGGTTAGGACAGGGTTTCAGGTTCCGGGCTTTGGATTTTTTGATAAATATATTATATTCTGTAATACAGAAAAATAGCTTTTTATGACATGTTCGGGCCATATAGCTTAATTTTATTCATAGGTCGTAAAAATAAAAAAGGCAGAAACTAAATCAATA
>CAZAHK010000185.1:0-7815 GCA_964484555.1 uncultured Desulfobacula sp. | reverse complement strand
TAACCACAAAGTTGATACCGCTCATGACGGGTGGGCTGCAATGGATTTATCTGACAGGAATGACTATGATTTAATAAGCTTGGATTATATCCTTCCAGGAAATATTAATGGGATGGATGTATATCACCATGTCCGAAAAAAAAATAAAATGGTTCCAATATTGTTTGTCTCAGGAAACATAGAGTTTTTGGAGTCCATAAAAGAATTGAAACAAAAAGATATCTATATTGATCATCTCTCAAAACCTTGTAAGAATATTGACTATGTGAACGGCATTAATAAAATATTCGGGAATGTGTCAATTTAATTTTTAAACACCCCTGGATCGCATGAAACCTCACATTAATATTTGCGTCGGATTTCCAAACTGTGTTAAATAGGACTTTCATATTTAACACTCAGGCTGAGGATATAAAGGATAAATGGAAACAGAGACCGGTAAAGGGCATTTCATCGAAGCGATCATCAGGGAAGATATTAAGAACCATAAAAACAACGGCAAGGTCGCCACGCGGTTTCCGCCGGAGCCCAACGGGTATCTCCACATCGGCCATGCCAAATCCATCTGCCTGAATTTCGGCATGGCCGGCAAATTCAGCGGCAAATGCAATCTGAGGTTTGACGATTCCAACCCGGCCAAGGAAAAACAGGTCTATATCGACTCCATCCAGTCCACGGTGAACTGGTTGGGATTTGAATTCGGAAGCCCCTATTATGCCTCGGACTATTTTGACCGGCTTTATGAATTTGCCGTGGAACTGATCCAAAAGGGCAAGGCCTATGTGTGCAGCCTGGCCCCCGAGGAAATCCGGGAATACCGGGGCACCCTGACGGAACCCGGAAAAAACAGCCCTTACCGGGACCGGTCCGTGGAGGAAAACCTGGATCTCTTCACCCGCATGAAGGCCGGGGAGTTTGAAGAAGGACGGCATACCCTCCGGGCCAAAATCGATATGGGTTCTCCCAATATCAACCTTCGGGACCCCATTATTTACCGGGTCAAAAAGGCCTCCCACCCGAGAACCGGGACCCAATGGTGCATCTATCCCATGTATGATTTCACCCACAGCCTTTCCGATGCCCTGGAAGGCATTACCCATTCCCTTTGCAGCCTGGAATTTGAAGACCACCGGCCTCTTTACGACTGGATACTGGACGTCCTGGACACCCCCTGCCACCCCCGGCAGATTGAATTTGCCCGGCTGAATATCAATTATACGGTCCTGAGCAAGCGAAAACTCCAAAGGCTGGTGGAAGAAAGTCATGTGGACGGCTGGGATGATCCCCGGCTCCCCACCCTGGAGGGCATCCGCCGGAGGGGCTATACCCCCGAGGCCATGCGGAATTTCTGCGATCTCATCGGGGTTTCCAAAAAGGACAGCCGCGTGGATATGGGGCTTCTGGAAAGCTGCCTGAGAGATGATCTCAATGAGCGGGCCCCAAGGGCCATGGCCGTGCTAAAGCCCTTGAAACTCACCATTGAAAATTATCCGGAAGGCCAAACCGAAACCCTGGAGGCCGCCAACCATCCTCAAAAAGAGGAGATGGGCAAACGGCCCGTCACCTTTTCCAGGGAAATCTTTATCGAGCAGGACGATTTCATGGAAGATCCGCCCAAAAAATTCTTCCGCCTGGGACCGGGCCGGGAAGTGAGGCTCCGGTATGCCTATCTGGTGACCTGCACCGAGGTGGTCAAGGATGAAACCGGCCGCGTCACGGAACTCATCTGCACCTATGACCCGGCCACCCGAGGCGGCAATACCCCGGACGGCCGCAAGGTCAAGGGCACCCTTCACTGGGTCAATGCCCAGGACTGCCTGGAAGCGGATGTGAGGCTCTATGACCGGCTTTTCAAGGATGAAAACCCGGAACAGGACAAACAGGATTTTATTGAAAACCTGAATCCCGCCTCCCTGGAAGAGCTGAAGGGATGCAGGCTTGAAAAAAGCCTGGGCCAGGCAATGCCGGAAAAGGTCTACCAGTTTGAACGCCTGGGGTATTTCTGCCTGGATTCAAAGGCCGGGGCAGTTGGACGGCCGGTATTCAACCGGACCGTGACCCTGAAGGACACCTGGGCCAAACTGTCCGGTTAAAACAAATCTGGTTAAAAAATGGCCGGTTTTATTCAAACCGCCAGGTGGTGGTGCCGGGGCCGTCCTCCAGGACGATCTTCATGCCCTGGAGCTGATCCCGGATTTCGTCGGCCCGTTTGAAATTTTTGGTTTTCCGGGCCTCGGCCCGCTGAAGGATGAGGTCTTCGATTTCAGCAGGGGTGGTGGTTCCGGATTCCGCCGCCAGATCCGCCATGCCCTTTTCCTTTTTAGCCGCAAAATAATCGACCGGGGACAGCAGGAAAATGCCGAGGATTTCGGCCAGGGACCGGATGTCAGAGCGCATCAGGCCCAGTTCCTTTGAAAGAGCCTCATCCAAGCCCTCCTTGGCCTCGTCCAGGAGCCGGTTGCCTTTTTTAACGGCGTCAAAGACACAGGCCAGGGCCCTGGCAGAATTAAAATCGTCGTTCATGGCTTCGGAAAATTCTGCCCAAAGGCTGCCGGAAAGGCCTTCAGGGGCCTTGATCCCGGCCTGATCCAGTCTGACCTGATTGAGCCTCTCTAAGAAGGCATAGACCCGGTCCAGGCCCAGGGAAATCTCCCGCATGGAATCTTCGCTGTAATCAATGGGGCTCCGGTAGTGGTTGGACAAGAGGAACATGCGGATGACTTCGGCCGGGTATCTGGCCAGCACTTCCTTGATCATGGTGAAATTGCCCAGGGATTTGGACATTTTTTCATTGTTGATGTCCACAAACCCGTTGTGAATCCAGTATTTGACAAATTGCCGGCCGAAAAGGGCCTCACTCTGGGCGATCTCGTTTTCATGGTGGGGGAAGATGAGGTCCTTACCCCCGCCGTGGACATCAAAGCCTTCTCCCAGGTATTCATAGCTCATGGCCGAGCATTCGATATGCCAGCCGGGGCGCCCCTTTCCCCAGGGGCTTTCCCAGAAGGGTTCGCCGGGCTTGGCCGGTTTCCACAGGGTGAAATCCAGGGGGTTTCTCTTTTTCTCATCCACGGCAATCCTGGCCCCGGCCCTCATGTCTTCCGGGTTCCGGCCCGACAGGCGGCCGTATGCCGCAAAGGCGTCAATGGAAAAATACACATCCCCGCCTTCCACGCTGTAGGCCTTGCCTTTTTCGATGAGCATCCGGATAAATTCGATGATATGGGTGATATGGCCCGTGGCCCGGGGTTCAATGGTGGGCCGCCTCACATTCAGGGCATCCATTTCAACATGGAATTCATTGATGTATTTTTCCGTGATCACGGCACAGTCTTCGCCGGTTTCATTGGATTTTTTGATGATCTTGTCATCCACATCCGTAAAATTCCGGACATAGGTGACCTCGTACCCCAGGCGCTCAAACCACCTGAAAATGACGTCAAAGACGACAACGGACCGGGCATGGCCGATATGGCTCGTGTCATAGACCGTGGGGCCGCAAACATACATTTTCACCCGGCCCTCGGTTAGGGGGATGAATTCTTCTTTTCTGCCGTTCAGTGTATTATAGACTTTTAAACCCATGCTGATCTTTCCTATGGTTTTGTGTTTCAATTGCTCAGGGCCTTTAGCAGAAGGGTGCACTGGGCCGCAATGCCCTCCTGTCTCCCGGTAAACCCGAGGCCTTCCGTGGTGGTGGCTTTTATGTTCACAAGGCCGGGGTCTATTTTCAGGACCCGGGCCAGGTTTTCTTCCATGTCTTTTTTATGGGGACTGAGCCTGGGCTTTTCCGCAAAGACAATGCAATCCAGGTTGTTGATGGCATACCCCCTTTCTTCCATGATGGCCCGGCAGGATTCCAGCAGGACCAGGCTGGATATGCCCTTATAGGCCGGGTCCGTGTCCGGGAAATGCTCCCCGATATCCCCGCATCCCAGGGCGCCGAGGATGGCGTCACAGACGGCATGGACCAGGACATCGGCATCGGAATGCCCGTCAAGGCCCTTCTCAAAAGGAATATCCTTTCCGCCCAGGACGAGCCTGCGGCCCGGCACCAGCCGGTGGACATCATGGCCTGATCCTATTTTATAGTCCGGTCGATTCATGGATAAGCTTTCCCCTGTGGTTCCAAAAAAATTACAGGATAATATACCCAGGTTCAACATAAAAGTCAAAATCTCAAGCGCCATAATTCATGCGGCGGTTTTCAACTGGTTTGTCCTTTAATGCTATAAATTGCGAAAAGAGACCTTTAACCTCATCTTCCAGAAAGAGGGGTTATGCAGTTTTTTTACGGCCCGGATCACCTGGTCGAGTTCCCGGCCGGGCAGGATCATCTCCCCATAGGTTTCCAGGTGAAAGGCATGAAGGATGGTCAGGATTTCCGTTTCAAGGGGGGGGAACAGGGTCTGAAGGCGTCTTGCGTATTCTCCCGGCGTCTCAGTGCTGCACCGCTTCACCCCGCTTTTCCGTCCCCAGGCCGTGAGCCGTACAAACCCGGTTTGAGCCGTGCCGATCCTGCTGAAAAACATCAGCCTGGTTTTTCTGAAAAAATTCACCACTGCGTCAAAAAAGCGCCTGAACATGGACCACAGTGAGGGGCGGCTCTCCGGCACAGGTCCGGTCAAGGGCTTTTGCAGAAGAAATTTCAGCAGCCGCAGGATCAGGGTTCCGATAAGAACCAGGGCCACGACAGCCACCACCAGCAAGATCCCATAAAAAATAAGGTCGGAAAACCACCCGGCCTCACCGGTCATCCCGATATTATGGGGGTCCTGGATGCCCTGGTCCTGGGCCGGCGGCGGCGCCGCTCCCCTGGGTTTCGGAACAAGGAGGATAAAGCGGAGAACATGGATCAAATAGGGACCCAGGGAGCCGGACACCCCTTTTAGCGCTGTGTACCCGGATTCGGCCATGGATGTCATCAGGGGCAGGAACACAAAGACAATGCCCAGGCCGCACAGGAGAAAGGCCAAGGAAAAGCTGATCATCACCCCGATCCCGCGGAATCCTTCCATATAGTGTCTTTTCCGGGTGGTGGGGGCATTGGATAAAAAGATGGCCGCAAGGCCAATGAAAAAAAAACCCATCATCAGATACAATAGGCCCCCGTCCGGCAAGCGGATCCCGGACTGGTAAAAGACAAGGAGTTTGATCAGGAGCAGGCCGAAAAAAAGAGAAAGGCCCAGGTCAAAATAATTGCACACCATTTTATAGGACATCTCCCGGAAACAGAGCTTGGTTCCCTTGTACCAGAAAAGACCGGCCAGGGCCAGGGTCAGGATGGACCGGTACCACTCAAAAACATCAGGGCCTGACGGGAAGATCCCCCCCATGGCCGACCCCAGGGCAAAGGCGGCCAGGGCGGAAAAGGCGGCCCCATGCCCCAGGATCCCCCAGATGAGACGCAGGCGTTTCTGTTGGAAGGCCGAGGCCAGGGCAAAGGCAAGAAAATACCCGGCCGCAAGCGGAATAAAGGGAAGGGAAAGCCGGGCCGTGGACCCCATGAGAAAATCGGACCAGGCAAAGAGCCAGAACAGTTCCATGCCAAAGAAGGCTGAAAAAAGGCCTTTATGCCGGGTGGCCGTCATTGCTGACCTGCCTGTTTCAGGAAAATGGATTCGATGGGCAATACCCGATCCGGAAGGCCTTCATTTTCCCCGGGTCGTGATACAAAATATCTCACCGGAATTCTCTTCCCGGCATAAAAGGCTTTCATCTCCATGATGGAAGAATCCATGCTGTGGGAGCAGAAGATACAATTGATGCCCCAGAGCACGCTGATATGCTCTGAAAACATTTCCGGCATTCGTTTTTCAGGTTTCATTTCCATGCGGGCCAGGGTTTCCAGGATCAGGGAAAGGGTTTCAAAATTCCGGCGCAGGGGAATGAAGCCGGGCCGGTTCCCTTTGACGACGGCATTGGTCATGAATCCCACACTCTTGCCCCGGTCTTCAAAAAACACGGCCATGGAAGCCGCCGCTTCCAGCATTCTTTCAAAATCCTCCCCGGCCTCGTGGGCGAAAAACAGATCCACATCCACCACGATCAAAATTTTTTCCTGCACCGATGGTTCGCAGACCTTTTCCTTTAATTTACCCTGGCGGGCGCCGGCCTTCCAGTGGATATGTCGCACCGGGGTAAAACTCTGGTAATCCCGGATGCCCAGGATATACACCGGGTCCTGAACCGGGCTTTTGGCGCCGGGCGCGCCGAAAAACCCGTGCTCAGGCAAAAAAAAAGGCCGTACCGGAAAAATTTTTGGAAAGATAATGATATCGGTGGCGTCCTTTTGGACCCGTTCCCTTGGGAAAAACCGGAAAAGGTCGGACACCGTTATTTGAACCCGGCCCAGATCAAAGCATCCTCTTTTCAAGGCCAGGAGGTCAAACCTGAACCGCGTCTCCTGGAACCATAACAGGAATGCGGTTTCAAGGGTTTGGGACGTAGACACAAGCCCCTTGCCGTCCGTCGTCATCCCGGCTTCCAGCCAAATGGGCAGGATCTTATTGTTTTGTGCCAGGAGATCAACCCGGATGGTCTCACCCGGAAACACCCGGGTTCGTTCGAATTTGGATTCAAAGCTCATATGCCGGAACCCGTAGCGGCTCCAGAGTCTGGTCAGGCCCACAAGGCCGAGAACCAGCAGGATCAGAACCGTCAGAAGGGTCTCGCGGAGCAGGAGGGAAACAAAAAGAAAGGCCAGGGCCAGGATGAGGATAAAGGTGGCGGTGAAAATACTGGTGAAATGGTTTGAAACCGGCTGATCCTTCACCATGGTGCCTATCCGGGAATGCCGCCGGGCACCGGAGTTCGGTCCAGGATGTCTTTGAGCACCCGGTCCGGTTTTTCACCCCGCATCCGTTCGTTTTCATTCAATACCAGGCGGTGGGCCAGGACCGGCTTGACCAGGGTCCTGACATCATCGGGAAGGATGAAATCCCGGCCGTCCAGGGCTGCCAGGGCCTGGGCCGAGCGCATCAAAGCCATGGATCCCCTGGGACTGGCCCCGTACCGGATCATGGGGTGGTGCCGGGTGGCCTGAACCAGGGTGGTGATATAGTCCCTTACCGGCTCGGACACAATGATGGTTCTCCGCTCCTGCTGAAGCATCCGGATCTGTTCCGGCGTGGCCACAGGCTCAAGGGACAGGAACGGATCTTCAAGCTGAAACCGCTTTAAGATATCCATTTCTTCCTGCTTGTCCGGGTAGCCCATGTCGATCTTCAGCAGAAACCGGTCCAGTTGGGCTTCGGGCAGGGGAAAGGTGCCCTCCAGCTCCACCGGATTCTGGGTGGCGATGACGAAAAACGGGTTCGGCAAGGGATAGGTTTGGCCGTCCACGGTGACCTGGCGTTCTTCCATGCTTTCAAGGAGGCTGGACTGGGTCCTGGGCACGGTGCGGTTGATTTCATCGGCCAGGAGCACATTGGCCATGACCGGCCCTTCCTGGAATTTAAACCGGCCCTCATTCTGATGATAAATATTAAATCCCGTGATATCCGAGGGCAGCAGATCCGGCGTAAACTGGATCCGCTTGTAGATTCCGCCCATGGAGGCGGCAAGGGACCTGGCCATGAGGGTCTTGCCCACACCCGGCACATCTTCCAGCAGCACATGGCCGTCGGCCAGCAGGGCCGTCAGCATGAGTTTCAAACTCTCCTTCTTGCCCACAATCACCTTGGATATATTGTCCATAATGTCAACGCAGATGCCGGAATCCAAAATCATCCTCCTCTTTTTTTCCATACTCCCCGGATCGGGAAAATCCATACTAATGGCTAATCTCTTATATTTCAAGGATAAAAAGGCATT
>CAZAHK010000184.1:0-7857 GCA_964484555.1 uncultured Desulfobacula sp. | reverse complement strand
TGTGCCTAAATTGTGCCCGTCAAGGTCAAATATTTACAAACAATTCCAAACGAAACCAAAAATAGGAATTTGAAATGCCTGATATTTAAGGTTTTGAAAAAAAAAGAACAAATTGACAATAATTTACTGGGACTTAAAATCCCTCGGTGATTATCACTGTACGAGTTCAATTCTCGTCCCAGGTACCACTGAATAACAAGGGGTTTTGGCAGTTAACCAAAGCCCTTTTCCCAATCACAGCGAAACCGATTTCAATTATGGATAAAATTCAAATTAACGGCGGCCGGAAACTTTACGGCGAAGTCTGTATCAGCGGCGCAAAAAATGCTGCTCTTCCTCTGATTGCCTCGGCCATCCTGGTTAACGGCAAAACCAGCTTTACCAATGTCCCGGATTTAATGGATATTAAGAGCATTAAACTTCTTCTGGAAGACCTGGGAGCTGTTTGCAAATCCTCCAAAGGATATCTGGAGATCGACGGCACCCATATTCATAAAATTGAAGCAGAATATGATCTGGTCCGGAAGATGAGAGCCTCCATTCTGGTCCTAGGACCCCTTGTGGCCCGGTTCGGCCATGCAAAAGTATCCATGCCGGGAGGCTGCGCCATTGGGGCAAGGCCTGTGAATATGCATCTTTCCGGGCTTGAGGCCCTTGGGGCGGAAATCACGATGGATCACGGCTATATTGAAGCCAAGGCCAACAGACTGATCGGCAATGAAATCTATTTTGATATCCCCACGGTTACCGGCACTGAGAATCTGATGATGGCGGCAAGTCTTGCAAAAGGATCCAGCGTCTTACGGAATGCCGCCCGGGAGCCGGAGATTGTAGCCCTGGCCGATGCCTTAAACCGGATGGGAGCCCGGATAAATGGGGCAGGGACTGCCATTATCACGGTTGAGGGGGTTGAGAGCCTTTCTTCTTCAGAGATTGCCGTCATTCCTGATAGAATTGAAACCGGCACCTTTATGGTTGCGGCGGCGGCTACCGGAGGGGATGTGCTTATCAAATCCTGTGAACCTGAGCACCTGGGCAGTATTATCAGTAAACTCAAGGCCACGGGTGCTGAGATCCGAACCTATCCCGACAGTATCCGGGTGAAAGGCAGGGGCCCGATCCACAGTGTGGATATCAAAACAGTCCCCTATCCTGGTTTCCCCACGGATATGCAGGCCCAGTTCATGGCATTGATGACCATTGCCGACGGCAACAGTGTGATCCATGAATCCATTTTTGAAAATCGGTTTATTCATGCCAACGAATTGCTTCGCCTGGGGGCGGATATCTCCATTTCCAACGGCAATATCGCCATGGTCAGGGGGGTTAAAAAGCTTCAGGGCGCGCCGGTCATGGCTTCAGATTTGAGAGCCAGCGCCTCCCTTGTGATTGCCGGATTGGTGGCTGAAGGAACAACCGTTATTTCAAGGGTATATCATATGGACAGAGGATATGAAGCCATTGAAAAAAAATTCTCACAACTTGACGCGGATATCGTTCGAATTAAATAAAATCCCTGATATGAGGTGAGATGATGTGAAAACAATTCTTACCCATTTAAAACCGCCCTCCTTATTTATTTTTTTCGCATTGATGGCTGGAATTGCGCTGGGAGGTTGCCTTCCGGATTCCAAGGCCTATGTATGGTTTGTTCTTGTCGTTTTATCCGGATTGTCGATCCTTGCCGTTTTCTTCCATAAACAAGCCTTTTTGCCCCTTTTCCTTTTTCTGATCTGCGGATTAGGGATGCTGTCCATCCAAACGAAGCTTTTTCCTGTTTATCCGGAGGATCATATCCGTCAATTTTTTGATATTAAAAAGACTCGCCTTAAAGGAAGAATAGTTTCATTCTCCCGCCATTATGACAAAAAAATAAAAGTCACACTCGAATGCCGGAAGATTGTGTTGCCGGATCAGATACCAGAACGGGTCAGCGGCAGGGTTGACCTGAGTATATATTTATCCTCAGGCCCACTTCCTCAATATGGGGATATGATCGAGTTTGAATCCACCCTCCGTTCGGTTGAAAATTTTGAAAATCCGGGAGCCTTTGATTATGTCAGATATTTCAAGTTAAAAGGACTGGCCGGAACGGCATACTGTGACCAAAAAAATATCAGGATTATAAATGGAAGCGACTCGAAAAACCTCTTTTTGAGGCTCGTTCGAGTCATAGAGAACACCAGACTTGATTTTTATACTTTTATATTAGACCATACCGGCCCTTCGGAGACCGGAAAGGCATTGGCCGCATTGATCACGGGAAAAACAGAACTCATTACGCCTGATTTGAGGGAATTATTTTCAAAAGCCGGCATCAGTCATCTTTTCGCTATTTCCGGGCTTCACCTGTCCATTATCGGATTTTTATTTTTTAGCGGTATTTCCAATTTTCTATCAATTTTTCCGAAATTTTTAATCACCGGCCGGTCTAAAAAACTGGCCGGGGCCATAACAGTCATTCCGCTCATGGTGTATTGCATATTTTCAGGCTTTTCCCCTTCAACCCAGCGTGCATTTATCATGGCCCTGGCTCTTCTTTTTTCATTGATTTCCGAAAAAGAAAAAGATTTCCCGTCAAGCCTTTCAATGGCGGGGATTCTGATTCTGATCATTGATTCTGCGGCTCTTTTTTCCATATCCTTTCAATTATCCTTCATTGCGGTGGGGTTTATCGTGGGTGGGCTTTCGCTGATTAAAAAAGGGGCCTTCCCTTACAAAGACAATCTTTTAGGGAAAACTGCAATGCTCTTGTGCGTGTCTTTTTTTGCATCTTTGGGCACATTCCCTTTGACCGCCCATTATTTTCATACCATATCCATTGTTCAGCTCATTTCAAATCTTGTTTTCATCCCTGTTGTGGGGTTTGTTATTCTTCCTCTGGGGATTGTTTCTCTACTGGGTTTTTCCTTTTTTCCTGTTTTTTCAGGATTGATCATTGATCTCTGCCATTTTCTGATTTCATTTTCAATTCTATCTTCCGAGGCTATTGTTTCAATACCGTTTTCATGGGTGAGAATAATGAGTTTGGATGGGTCTGAAATCACCTTGATCTATCTGATGTTCGCATTCCTCTATTCGATAATAAAAAGAAAGCGAAAAATATCAGCGGCGATCATTGTGCTGATGAGTATTTTGGGTATTTATAATTTTTTGAATGGACAATTCACAAAGGCGCCAGGCCCCATATTAGCCGTTACCATCATGGATGTAGGGCAGGGGAACAGCGCTTTGGTTCAGACACCTCAGGGCTGGCATATTTTAGTGGATGGCGGAGGATTCGCTGAATTGTCCGCCTTTGATACAGGCAAATTTATTATAGCCCCTTTTCTATGGAAAAATAAGATAGATAAGCTGGATTATATTATTTTAAGCCATCCTGAATCAGACCATCTAAATGGTTTGATTTATATCTTAAATAATTTTAAGGTTCACACCTTTATCAAGAATGCGGATATGAGGGAAACCGAGGCGTATAAAACGCTGATGGAAACCTGCAAAAAAAAGAATATCCGGATATGGGAACCCTCAGGGAGAGGGGAATCCCTGTATCTCGGGGAAACAACGGTTATCTTTTTAGAGACGGCCGATCATGATGTTTCCGGTGATCTGAACAATAATTCTCTTGTTTTCAGGATTTCATACAAAGGGTTTTCAATGCTGTTTCCGGGAGATATTCTTTCGGCCCGGGAGAAAAATCTTGCCGGGAAAAATGGTAAAAAACTTCATTCCGAAATTTTGCTTTCTCCCCACCATGGCAGTTCTTCATCTAGTACTGAAATTTTTCTTGATAAAGTCATGCCCAAAAGTGTAATAATATCCTGCGGCCGTAACAATCGATATAAATTCCCGCATCCGGATGTATTAAAAAGATACAATGATATGGGAATCCATATCTTCAGAACGGATCGGGATGGAGCCGTTTTCATATCCAGTGACGGCCTGGAATATGGTATTAAAACCCATAAAGGCGAATAAATTTGTATTATATCTATTTCCCCTATACTGTTGCTGTTGCCTCATTCATGCTGCATGAATGTAATCAAAACAACCATCCCAGATGGTGGGCTCTCATGGTATTGATTGCCCCGGCCACCGCCCCCTATTTTATTTTCAAATCCCGGAAGGAATCCGGCATGATCATCTTTCTGGTTTTTTTATCCACATTCTCAATAGTCTGGGCGTCTGAATTTTTTCTTTTTATGCGTGACATGGAAAAAAATAAATACGCTCATCTTTCACCATTGGCGGTTCAAATGATTCGGCTGAGTGAAGATTTGAAGGAGAGTACCTTAAAACTCGATACAGGTTTGGTGAAACTTGAAGCTTTGAGCAAGGTGGAATCCAGGGTTCATGAGATCAAAAAAACCATTGAATTTATCGAAGAGTTGAAAATGATTATGGTTGAAAACACGGATGCAATTCAACGCCTTGAAAAATTCACAGAAGATTATAAGCAGTTCTTTTCAGATAAAGACCTGGAGTGGGTGGTCCATATCCATGATTTTTATCATGATAGGACGGTTATTCAGCATTATAACAGCCTTGAAAAATATTTATCCAGTTTCCAGGATCTGCTGGAATATACCTATCAAAATTTTCAAAACATCACTGAGGTGAAGAGTCAAGAGCATTTAAGAAATTATGATGAATATTATTTTCGCTATCGCAGGGCAGTTGACACCCACAATAAATTTAACGTCAGGCGGATTGAATTACAGAATTCCTATCTGAAACAATACCCCGATATCCGGCCCTATCTCCCAGGCGAACGTCAGACTGAAGCTTTTAAATTGTGGGGATAGCGGTCTCTTTCCGAATCCCTCAAGAAAGGGATAATCACTTTATTTTTATTACCCCCTGAAATATCATAGGTAATCGAAACGATGGGGACATTCAATTTTGCCTCAAGCTTATGGGCCATGGATTCAGTAATCAGTCCGGGACAGCAGAAGGCGGGATTGGTTTGAACCAGCAGTTTTAAATCCGGGTACTCACTGATGATGTGGTGAATTTTTAAGATATTGTCCATGGATTCGCCGGTATGTTCCTGGAGAATGCCGTAATCCGGGAGAATGGATTCATAGGATCCGTTTACCTCAAATATGGACCGGCCCAGGATGGGTTCAAAATATTTATAATATTTTTTTTCCATGGCCTGCATGACCACCAGCAGTGTTTTGTTTGACATCAGGCTCACATATTTTCCTTCCTTAAACCATTTCCTGAAATATGAATTGGCAATGATTTTCAGATATTTATAATAGGGGGTGGTAATGGCTTCCCCCCCGTTATCTTCAATGAAATGAATCAAATCCTGGTTCATGATGTCGTTGTCCCGGACATAAAGGTCACCGAAAATTCCGATTTTAGGTCTCTGTTCAGGCCGGGTTTGAATACGTAAAAACATATCCATGATGGTTTTTATGGACGCTTCCTTGTCCCCGCCGCTTTCAAAAGTGTTGCATAAAAGGGATAAGGCTGCCATGAGGGTTTGATCCGTTTCTCCTTTATGAATCTCATAGGGTCTGATTTTGCAGCCGACACTTCTTAAAAGTCCGCCGAACATATAGGCAAAATAGGCGTTGGTGGATGCTTTAAATGAGATATCGAACAAAGAAAGCTCTCCTTTGTAGATTTCTGATGTGTCAAATCCATTGCCGTTTCTCTCCAGTATTTTTTTAATATGATAGGGATACATTTTAATATTGCAGGCGATTTCCGAAGGATTCAGCCACAGGGCACAATCAGAGGGGTTAAGATGATACTTTTCCACCGTATGAATAAATGCTGCCGCCACGGCATTTAAAGGAATGCATTGCCCCGTATTGGTCAGAATGCTCTTTTTCAGCGTATCAGGGGTTTCTTCCATGAGAAGGGCCTTATATCCCTCGTTTTTCATAATAGATACGATAAGGCTTCCGGTAAAGATATCCCAATTCGGAAAGAGGATGGTTTTATCTCCGATTTTGGATAAGAATCGGGGGTGAAGAGGGGTAATCTCTTTGTTTTTTTTCTTTGTGGCTGAGGTATGATGGTTAAAAAATGATCTTACCGCAGCTTCCACCCGTGTCTCATATCCGACACTGGAATCATGCTCATCCAGCTCCAATATCAGATAGGGTTTGTGATAGGTTTCCATGATCTGTTTGAAATAATCAATGCCGAAAGCATCGGGAGCGCATTTAAACGAGCTGATATAAACCGGATACAGATGCTCTGTTTTTGCAGCGATATAGGCGGTTTTAAGAATCTGAGCCACGTATTTCCAATGGATTTCTTTTAACAGGGGGTCTATTTCTGAAAAATCAAAATTTTCAGCATCCACCATATCCTGGAAAAAGGTTTTTACCCCCAGGTTTTCAAAAAGTCGGGGAATATTACCGTTCATGGTATCGGTCAAAATCGTATAGGGTCTGCCGACCAAAACCACATTGATATCAGAGCCGATTGCCCGATGCTTTTCAAATAATTCCCGCTTTTTCACCTGACAGGTTTCATGAAATTCAACAGCGCTGTCATAGGCGGTTGAAATGTCAAAAAAGGAAAATAGAAAATCCGATGATATGGTTTTTAAGGCCTTATACAATTCCAGCTTGGTATGGAAATTTGTATAAAGGTATTTGATAATCGGGGAAACCAACCTGTTTCGATCATATTCCGACAGGCACGATACCACCGATGGAGAGAACTGGGTATAATAACAATGCTGCCTGCGCCGGTCTTTTTCACCCGTATTTTCTTCAAAATAAAAAGGCAGAAACACATAATCCGCAACACCCATTAAATACTCAATATGTCCGTGCAGAGCTGTTACTGGAGCACAGAATTCAGCTTTCGCTGTTTTTTTTCCAAGTTTTACAGGGGCCTTCAATTCGTCGCTGGTAATGGTTTTAATGCCCAGCTTTGAAAAAAAATAAACCCAGAAATCCACATCTTCAAACAGGTGAAGGGCTTTTGGAATACCCATAGTGAACTGGTGTTTGATGATAGGTTTTTCGATTTTCGGAACAGCACGGTTTCTCGATGCCAATAGGCTGTATCCGGTTTTCCGGGGAATCATTTTTTGGGTCTGGTAATCCCTGCCGCATAAAAATCCATAGGCAAGGGTTTCACCATTCACCTCGGCAATGGTCAGCTTGCAATAATTTGTGCAGATATGGCAGGTTTCCCGGCGAACGGGAATTGCAGATTTCCATAGCCCGAATCCTCTGAATCCGGATGTGTGCAACTGTTTTTCCTTTACCAGTAATGCCACTCCCAGGGCTCCCGTCAAATGGCAATAGCGGGATACATGGATGGGTTTTTGTAATTTCTGCTCAAAGGCGGCAACAAGCGCTTTATTCCTGGCCGTGGCCCCCTGAAAAAGAATGCAGTTTCCGATTTTGCCGATGCTGGCGACCTTTGTCAGATAATTGTCTCTGACAGAATGGAGAACCGAGGCCAGAATTTCATTTCTTTGATATCCCTGGGCCAGAAAATAATTGATATCCCTTTCCATGAAAACCGTGCATCGATCACTGGTGACAGGAGATGAAACGCCTTCCGTAAGCTTTGAATACTCGGACAGAGGACATCCGAGTTTGATGGCCTGTTCTTCAATAAAGCTTCCGGTACCGGCAGCGCATACCGTATTCATGACCGAGGCGGTTACCCTGCCATCCTTTAAAAGAGTGAATTTGGCGTCCTGTCCTCCGATTTCAATGATGGTGTCGACATTTTTGTTTAAATTGCAGGCAGCCGTTGCATGTGCGGTTATCTCATCGGGTTCGATATCCGCGCCTATGATTTTGCCGGCTATTCTCCGTCCTGAACCCGTTGTCCCGCATCCTTTTATCTCAAGTTCGATCCCATAGG
>CAZAHK010000183.1:0-7909 GCA_964484555.1 uncultured Desulfobacula sp. | reverse complement strand
CTGGAGTTTCAAGTCATTCAAAAAGAAAAACTGGCGTCCCTGGGTCTTTTAACCTCAGGGCTGGCCCATGAACTCAATACCCCCCTGGCCAATGCCCTGATGTATACCCAGATTGCCAGGGAAGAGCTGGATGAAACCGGCTCGGATTTCCGGACCATCCAGGAAAGACTTTCCACTGTGGCGGATGAAGTGAGGCAGGGCAGCCGGATTGTCAGAAATCTTCTGGATTTTTCCCGCCATACCCAGGGTGATCTGCAAAGAACCGATGCCAACCGGATTTTAACAAAACTCATGGACATTTCCGGTCCCCATTGCACCTCCAGGCAGATAAAGGTAGAATTGGCCCTGGAAAAAGGCATGCCGGATATCTGTGTGGATCCCAGCACCCTGCAGGCCATACTGACAAACCTGGTGGCCAATGCAGTGGAAGCCATGCCCCAGGGGGGGATACTGAAGATTACAACCCGTTATGTCCCGGTTCTGAAAATCGTCAAGATAGAGATTGCAGACACCGGACCGGGAATGGACAAGGAAGAATTGACGAAAATATTCACCCCATTCTATACCACTAAAAAACCGGGAGAGGGAACAGGGCTCGGGCTCTTTGTCAGCCACGAAATGGCACGGAAACTGGGAGGTGATATCAAGGTCATGAGTTCAACCCCGAAATCCGGGCAAAAATCCGGAACCGTATTTACCATTGAATTTCCAACTGACGAGACCTCTTGTCATAAATAAGGAAGGGTCCCATGCGCGGATATAATATCCTGATTGTTGAAGATGATGAAAAAATGAACCAGGGACTGCGGTACATTGTTTCCAAGGAAGGATACAGCGTCACCACCGTGGATTCAGGAGAGAAGGCCCTGGAAAAAATCAAGGACCTTTCATTTGATTTGATCCTTTCCGATCTTAAGCTGCCCGGCATTGACGGCATGGAAGTGCTGAGGGCCGTTAAAAAATTTGACCCCCATATTTTGTTTGTCATGATTACCGCCTACGGAACCGTTCATACGGCTGTTTCCGCCATGAAGGAAGGGGCTGAGGACTATATTGTCAAACCCTTTGAAATGGAGGAACTCAGGCTGGTCATCAAAAAAACCATGGAAAAACGGGAGCTTTTTTTGAGCAATCTCCGCCTCCAGGGCCAGCTTCAGAAAAAATACACCTTTGACAATATCATCGGCACCAGCGAGGCCATGACAAAGGTGTATAAGACCATTCTCAGCATAAAAGAATCCACCGCCACCGTTCTCATCCGCGGGGAAACCGGAACCGGGAAAGAGCTGGTGGCCCGGGCCATCCATTTTAACAGCAAAAGGGCGCCCAAGCCTTATTTTCCGGTCAATTGCGCCGCCCTGAATGAAAATCTTCTGACCAGCGAATTGTTCGGCCATGTGAAAGGCGCCTTTACCGGTGCCGTTTCCGACAAGACAGGGCTGTTTGAAGCGGCCCACGGCGGGACCCTCTTTCTGGATGAAATCGGGGATATCAGTATCGGGCTCCAGAAAACCTTTCTCAGGGCCCTGGAAGACGGAGAAATTCAACCCGTAGGCTCCATTGAAAGAAAAAAGGTTTCGGTCAGAATCATTGCCGCCACCCATAAAGACCTGGAAGCCATGGTGGAAGACGGCAGCTTCAGAAAAGACCTCTATTACCGCCTGAATGTGGTGGCCGTTGAACTGCCCCCCCTGATGCGGCGAAAAGGGGATATCGGCCTTTTGGCCCATCATTTCTTGGGCCAATATGCGGCACAAAACCATAAACCCATTACCCGGATCTCCAAAGAGGCCCTCAGACTGCTGGAAGCCTACCCTTGGCCCGGCAATGTCAGAGAGCTTGAAAATATCATTGAAAGGGCCACCCTTTTTGAGACATCCTCTGAAATCACAACAGACAGCCTCCCCTCCTCTTTGACGGACCTCCCTATCCGTTCAGAGAAAAAATCCCTGTTTGAAGATGCCGGGTCCCTGGAACAACTCAGTCGCCGGCATATCTTTAAAGTGCTGGAATCGACCAAGGGCAACAAGACCCAGGCAGCCAGGCTGCTGGGGATTGACCGCTCCACCCTGTGGCGCATCATGAACCGCTTGAAAATATCCTGACCCGACACATGATGGGAAATGCAACGCCTGATGCAGAATGCACCAGCAGCCCATGAATTAAAAATTGTCGAGTTCTTATAAATTCCCTTTATTTCCAAAGTCTTATCTTTTCTATCCGGCCCGGCACACCCTTTGCTAATTCAACGTCCCAGGAATACATTCACCCGCATTATGAATGCGGCATCACAAAAAATCATTCAAACCGGAGGGTATGATGAACCAAAATATGTTTGGAAATTTAACGGATTGGGGAACCGTCCTGGAAAAACTGGAAAAATTGTCAAAAACAAAAGAACTGGATGCTTACCAGGATGAACTGATCCGTCTGCTGAGGTTTGACGGGAACTGGAGACTGCGGGAAGCCGCCATTGAATCATTGCCCCTGGTTCAACATCCAAGTCTGGACCTGGCCGGAGAAGTCCTTTCCCTGGTGAAGCGCAAAAACATCTATTATGACGTCAGAATCCTGGCTGCCGATTGTCTGGATCTATTGACCCGGAAGATTGCCGATGGCAACGCCTATGACAGGGACATGATCCGGGAATTTATCCAGGGCGCCCTCCTGGATCTCGATACACTGCTGAGCTCACCCGAACCGCCCAAATTCAGCAATATCCTCGAAAAAACAAGGCAAAACATAAACGAAATCAAGGCTGCCGTATACGCCTGATCGGACAAAAAGGAGAAATTCATGAGAATAGGCATACCCAAAGAAATCATGCAAAATGAAAACAGGGTCGCAGCACTCCCTGAAACCGTCGAAAAATTCATCAAACTGGGATTTGACGTCCTTGTCGAAACAGGCGCCGGACTCGGCGCCTTCACAGAAGATGAGGCCTATCAGAAAGCAGGGGCCAAAATTGCAAAAGATGCCGCCGAAGTATTTGACGTCTCGGACATCATTTTAAAGGTGAAAGAGCCCCTGTTCAACCCCCAGTTCAATATCCATGAAATTGATATGCTCAAGGAAAACCAGATCCTTATCACGTTTCTGCACCCGGCGGCCCCGGTAAACCATGAGTCTGTAAAAAAGCTTCAGACTCGTAAGGTCACGGCCTTCACCATGGACGGCATCCCCAGGATATCCAGGGCCCAGCGCATGGACCCCCTCACCTCCATGAGCGCCATCACCGGCTATAAATCCGTCATTATCGCGGCGACCCATTTTCCGAAATTCATCCCCATGATCGGCACCTCCATCGGCATGATCAAGCCGGCCAATATTCTGGTGATCGGCACCGGCGTAGTAGGACTCCAGGCCATTGCCACAGGAAAACGGCTGGGCGGTGTGGTCAGGGCCGTGGATATCCGGCCCGATGCCAGAAAAGAAGCCGAAAGCCTGGGGGTTAAGGTGGTGGGGTTTGATGCCCCGCCGGAACTGGTTCTCGGTAAAGGCGGTTATGCCAAGGCCCTGACCAGGGAATGGCTGGAAAAAGAGAGAGAAGCACTGGCGCCCCTGGCGGCTGAATCCGATATCCTCATCCTCAGCGCCCTTGTTCCCGGAGAAGTGGCCCAGCATCTCATTACCCGGCAGATGGTAGAGTCCATGAAGCCGGGTTCCGTGATCATTGACGTCTCCATTGACCAGGGGGGAAACTGCGCTCTGACTGATCCCGGAAAAGAACGCATCCACAACGGCGTCTATATCTGCGGGATTAAAAACATCCCCGGATCTTTGCCGGTCCATTCTTCCTGGCTCTATGCCAATAACCTGTATTATTTTGTTGAAAATCTCTTTAAAAACGGGACCGGTGAATTTGATATGGGTGATGAGATCATCAAAGGCTCCCTGGTTACCCATAAGGGCAGTCTGTTTCACGAAGGGACCCTCAAGGCAATGGGGCTGAATCCATCTTAATTGTAATTTCCCGGGAGTCAACCATGACCAATCTTTTATTCATGCTGGGTGTTTTTGTGTTTTCCTTTGGGGTGGGATATGTTCTGATTTCACGGATTCCCACCTTGCTTCATACGCCGTTGATGTCCATGACCAATGCCATCTCCGCCGTCACCATACTAGGCGTTTTAATTCTTTTTTCCATTGAATCCACTGGAACGGAAACCTTTCTGGGGTCCGTTGCCCTGATCACGGCAGCCTTCAACCTTGTGGGCGGATTTGCCATCACGGACAGGATGCTGGGGCTGTTCAGGAAAAAAGCACAAGGAGGCCAAAAATAATGATGACGTCCTCTGTTGGTTTAAATTTGCTTCTGGATTTTTTTGTCATTGCCGTTCTTATTGCCGGTATCTTTTTATTCCGCAGGCCCCACAGGGCAAAATCCGGCAATCTGACCGCCGCCTTTGCCCTGGTCTGTGCCGCCGCACTGATTCTGGCCCGGAACGGCACCGCTCATCCCTATATTCTCCTCGTATTCTTTATCCTGGGGGCCGCCCCCGGATACTGGGTGGCTAAAAGAATCACCATGATTCAGATTCCGGCCATGGTGGCTTTCCAACACGGAGCAGGGGGGATAGCCGCATTTTTTCTCTCCCTTGCCGAACTTCTGAGGGGGTCCCCGCACCTGGGCCCGGTCAATGAAATTTCAGGGCTTTTAGGCCTTGCCATCGGATCTTTAACCTTTAGCGGCAGCATGATCGCCGGCGGCAAGCTGTCAGGCAGGCTGACCCAGACACCGCTTATCCTTCCCAGGCATACCCTGCTGGTCCTGATCAACCTGGCCGGAATTCTTCTGCTGATTACGGCCGCCGTTTACACCCCAGCAGAAAACCGGATGTTTCTGTATGTATCTATTATCCTTGCCTCTGTTCTCTTTGGCATTATATTTTCCATCCGCATCGGCGGGGCGGATATGCCGGTGCTGATTTCATTTTTAAATGCAACCGCCGGGGTGGCCGCAGCGTTCTGCGGTATGATCATTGAGAATAAACTCCTGATTTCCTGCGGGGCAACCGTGGCCGCCTCAGGGACCATATTAACCCATGTCATGTGCAAGGGCATGAATCGAAGTCTTTACAGGGTCTTTATCCCTGCGGAAAGTGGTTTTCAAAGAAAAAAATTTACCGGGACCCACACCGGCCGGGATGACAAGGCTGCCCCGGATACAGGAGCACCCTCTGATGAAAAAGACGATTTTCAAAAAGCCCTGGAATATGCCCGGAAGGCAGAAACCGTCATTATCGTACCGGGGTACGGCATGGCGGTGGCCCAGGCCCAGTTTGCCGTAATTGAACTGGCCCGGATCTTCATGTCCATGGGCAAAAAATTAACCTTTGCCGTTCATCCCGTGGCCGGAAGGATGCCGGGCCATATGAATGTCCTCCTTGCCGAGGCCGGTATTGATTATGACCTTTTAAAAGAAATGGATGATATTAATCCGGAATTCAAGGAAACCGATCTGACCCTGGTCATCGGCGCCTGCGATGTGGTCAATCCCGCCGCCATTGAAGCGGATGGTTCTCCCATCTCGGGCATGCCCATCCTTCTTGCCCATGAATCAAAGCAGGTGATATGCTGCAATCTGGATGACAGACCCGGATATTCCGGGGTTGAAAATCCCTTGTATAAAAACGGCAACACCCTGTTGCTGCTTGGAAACGCAAAAGAAACCATGGAACGGCTGGTAAAAGACCTTTCGGGCGCACCCTCCGAGATTAAGGCCTTTTCAAAGCCGGCAAAAGGAACCGGGCCCTTGGAGCAGGCCGCCGCCGAACTTTTGTCCGCCCGGACCATCATCATTATTCCGGGGTACGGCATGGCCCGGGCCCAGGCTCAATTCAAGGTGGTGGAGCTCTCTTGCATGCTTGAATCCCTGGGCAAATCGGTAAAATTCGCCATTCATCCCGTGGCCGGCAGGATGCCGGGCCATATGAATGTCCTCCTTGCCGAAGCCGAGGTCGATTATGACCGGCTCTTTGAGATGGATGAAATCAATGCGGAATTTCAACACACCGACGTTGCCTTGATCTTTGGCGCCTGTGACGTCGTAAACCCTGCGGCCTTGGAAACCGACGGCAGCCCCATTTCCGGAATGCCGATACTGCCGGCCCATGATGCAAAACGCATCATTGTCTGTAATTTTGATGAAAACCCGGGATATTCCGGAGTTAAGAACCCCTTGTACAGGAATGAAAAAACAGTGATGCTGACAGGTGATGCCGCTGCAACGGCAAAGGCGCTGATGGATGCAATAAAGACCTGAAGCCGGGCTGTTTTTATTTTTGACACCATTGCCGCCTTCTGATACCATGGCTTCTTTAAAAACCATCAACCAGACAGCGGCCATGCCTGATAAAAAGCCTCTCATCCAAAAATCCGCAACCCTGATATGGACCTTTTGGACCGGGTTTTACCTGGTTTTCCAGGGCATGGCCCTGCCCCTGCACCTTCATTTTTCCCACCATCATGAAGAGGCCCATGTTCATTCCGCAAAAATGCCGGAGTTCAGACATTGGGCACCCCATGAACATGAGGACTGCATCGTCTGCCGGGTCCTGAATACCCTTCACACGACACTGGCGGGCCATCCTTCAAACTCTTGCCTCTTCACCCCGTTGCAGGCCCAAAAAATTCATTTTTACGTTGACATCCTTTCCGTCGCAAGCCCCCGGCAATATCCGTCAAGGGCGCCGCCGCCGGGTTCCGGTTTTACGGCGTGAAATATTCTTGTTCTTTTATCGGCTTATGAACCACACCATGGTTCAGCCATAAATCTGTCTAAGAGGTGAAAAATGAAATTTGTAAAAACATACCGGATGATTATCTTTGCAGCCCTGTTATGGCTCCTGCCCGCGGCTGCATCTGCAAAAACCCCTGTTAATGTCCAGGTCAGCATCCTGCCCCAGAAATATTGTGTTGAAAGAATCGGAAAAGACCGCGTCAATGTGGATGTCCTTGTGAAACCGGGCAAAAGCCCGGAAGTCTATTCCCCCTCCCCGGACCAGATCAAAAAACTCGTGGCCGCCGATATCTATTTCAGAATCGGCATTGATTTTGAAACCGGCCTCATGGGGAAGATTGAATCCGTGGCCGGGCTCAAAATTGTGGATACCCGTGAGGGAATCATCTTAAGGGATATGGAAGCGCACCACCATGGGGATGAAGCCCATGATGCCGGCCATGCTCAAGGCGAAGATCACGACCATGATGCAGACCATCATGAGGATCAGAAACATACCGGCAAGGACCCCCATATCTGGATGAGCCCGGACAACGTGAAAATCCAGGCCCATACCATTTTCCAGGCCCTGGTCCAAATGGACCCCGAGGGCCGGGAGGCCTTTCAGGCCAATTATGATAGTTTTGTCAAAGACCTGGATGCCCTGGACCTTCGCCTGAAAGAGGTCTTCAAGCCGCTTCAGGGGGAGAATCTCTTTGTGTTCCACCCGGCCTTCGGATATCTGACGGACCGTTACGGCCTTCGCCAGATTCCCGTGGAAACCATGGGCAAGGCCCCCAAGGGCAAGGACCTGTCCAATATCATCAAGCTTGCAAAAAAAGAAAAAACCCGGGTGATCTTTGTCCAGCCCCAGTTTGACCAAAATGCGGCGGAAAAAATTGCATCGGCCGTCAACGGTGTTGTCATGTCCATCGACCCTTTGGCCTATGATTACCTGGCCAATATGGAAACCATGGCCAAAACCATTGCCGGGGCCTTGAAATAGGACGGCCATGACCCTTCCCGCCAACCCAAACTCTCCCTTTCCCATGGATATGGGTTGCGGGTGCCACAGCCATGAAGCCCGGGGTGGAACCGCGGCCATTTTCATGGCCCTGGAAAGGATTGAAAAAATACCCCTGCCCTCAAAGAGTGCGGTCTATCTTTACCAGTGACAAAGAGAAGATT
>CAZAHK010000182.1:0-7910 GCA_964484555.1 uncultured Desulfobacula sp. | reverse complement strand
ATTAAATTGTTCCAGGATGAGGCATGGGCAGCAAAGGCATTGAAACAAAAGAAAGCGTAATCCACAAAGCCTTGGATCTTTTTTCAGTCAAAGGCTATTACCACACCTCCATCCAGGATATTCTGGAAGCCACGGATCTGACCAAAGGAGGCCTCTACGGCCATTTCCAGAGCAAGGCGGAAATCTGGTCCGAAGCCTATGAAAAGGCTGTCTCCATCTGGAAAACCATCGTATTTAAAGACACCCGGAATATCGACAACCCCCTGGAAAAAATTGAAAAAGCCCTGGACAACGATCTTCGAAATTACCTGGGAGGCGATGTGTTCAAGGGAGGCTGTTTTTTCCTGAACATGCTTGTGGAATTGTCGGGCCAGTCCGAAACCATGAGCCGCCGGGTCTTAGACGGGATGATGGGCTTTGCAGAGGTGATCCGGTGCTGGCTGGATGAAGCTAAGGGAAAAAACTTAGTGCGCCCGGACCTGGATACCCGGGAAACCGCCCGGTTCATTGTGGTGTCCATCAGTGGATGTTCCGCACTGTATGCTTCATCCCGGGACCCCGGCATCTGGAAAACAACACTCACCCAGCTCCATCATTTTATTGAAGGATTAAAACCATGACACCCATTAACCCGGATTTCATTTCCCCCTGCGGGCTTTACTGCGGCGTGTGCGCCATCCGCCTGGCCCATCAAGACAACAATCAGAAACTTAAAGAAAAGCTGGCCTCCCTTTACAAGGGCCAAACACCTGGTAAAGGCACCCTCCCCAACAGTGGTCAGCTTTCAACAGAGGATATCAGGTGCGGCGGCTGCCTGTCCGATGACCTGTTCATGCATTGCCGGCAGTGCGACATCAGGAAATGCACAAAAGACCGGGGCTATTCCGGGTGCCACGAATGCGATGAATTCCCCTGTTCTTATATTGAGGAGTTTCCCATGGCCGTGGGCAAAAAAGTTATATTACGATCCATCCCCTACCGGCGGCAATTCGGCACGGAAAAATGGGTTGAAGCTGAAGAAGCCCGCTACCATTGCCCCCAGTGCGGAAACAAACTGTTCCGGGGAGCCATGAGATGCAATCAGTGCAAGGCGGAAACGGATCTGGATTGATACATCCATATTCTAAATAAGGATAGGTGATTACCGTCCGGGCCTTCTGATTGAGGATGATACCACCTCTTTTTCAGGTGCCTGCATAGAAGCGAAATTTATCGGTATTTTCCATAGTTAAATAATTTTTTACATGCGATCGCCCTGACACCCCGTTGACCAGAGCCCTCTGCTTATTTTACAAAATTATTGAAAAACAACGTTGTTGAGGCTATATTTGAACTGATGCCGCCTTGTTTTGAATAATAAAAAGTTTTATCTTCTAACTCAAAATAGCAGGTAACCTCAAAGAGGAAATTAATAATGAATCAGATACAACACGATCCCGGTCAAATGGAAGAAATTACAAAATTTTTAGAGCCGATGATAAGACGGGTTATACGCGAAGAGCTGCTCAGAATTGTTAAAAAAGCGCCGGGAATATTTTATCTTGATCCGGAAAGCCCCATTTATAAAGACATGGAAAGCCTTCTCGAACGGAAAACAAAAGGTCATATAAAATTACATTCACATAATGACGGTATGCCTGTAATGCCTGTTTAAGGGTGAAAACATGCCCGGATCTATAATCCCCGGTAAGGGGCTTTACAATCGACAAAGCTGCTTTAACAATGTTATCCCGGTGTCTGAGCAGAGAGCGAACATCGGTTTTTCTCCCGGGAGCATTTTTAGCATTCCGGGCATTGACGAGAACAACATCAAAACCATAGGCATCCAAGCCGTATCTTCAAAATTTATCGCTTGACTTGACCCTCAGATTCCCATAAAGAAATTGAATCAGAGTCAGACCTGTTCAATATGCCGGAATTGCCGGGTTCAATGAATCCGGTGTACATATCCCGTAACGCAACCATTCATGAACAAGGAGGGCCTATGAGAGCAAAAAAATATGTTTTGACCGAACAGGAGATGCCGCGGCAATGGTATAATATCATGGCGGATATGCCGACTCCCATGGAGCCCCCGCTTCACCCCGGAACCGGACAGCCCTGCGGGCCCCAGGACCTGGCTCCGATTTTTCCCATGAACCTCATCGAACAGGAAGTCAGCACCCAGAGATGGATCGATATTCCCGACGAAGTCCTGGATAAATATGCCATCTGGCGGCCTTCCCCCCTTTACCGGGCTCACGACCTGGAAAAGGCCCTGGACACCCCGGCCCGGATCTATTTCAAAAATGAGGGCGTCAGCCCGGCCGGGTCCCACAAGCCCAATACCGCCATTGCCCAGGCCTATTATAATAAGGTGGCGGGCACCAAACGCATCACCACGGAAACCGGGGCAGGCCAGTGGGGCAGCGCCCTTTCCATGTGCTGCGCCTTTTTCGGCATTGAATGCAAGGTGTTCATGGTAAAAATTTCCTACAATCAGAAACCCTACCGCCGCCTCATGATGGAAACCTGGGGAGCCAACTGTGTGGCCAGCCCCAGCAATGAAACCCGGGCCGGACGGTCCATCCTGGAAAAAACACCGGATTCTCCGGGCAGCCTGGGCATTGCCATCAGTGAAGCCGTTGAACAGGCCGTTGCCGACGACGATACCAAATATGCCCTGGGCAGCGTATTGAACCATGTCATGATCCATCAGAGCATCATCGGTCTTGAGGCCCAGAAACAGATGCTGATGACCGGGGATTACCCGGATGTGATCATCGGCAGCGCCGGGGGAGGCAGCAATTTTGCCGGCCTTGCCCTGCCCTTTGCAAGGGACAAGATCAATGGAAAACAGATTGATATCATCGCCGTGGAACCCGCCTCCTGCCCCACCCTGACCCGGGGGCCCTTTGCCTATGATTTCGGCGACACGGTCCAGATGACGCCCCTTTTGCCCATGCACACCCTGGGACATAATTTTATTCCCGAACCCATTCATGCCGGAGGGCTGCGATACCACGGCATGGCCCCCATTGTGAGCCAGCTCGTCCTGGACGGCATTGTCCGGGCTGAAGCAGTCCAGCAGATGGAAACCTTTAAGGCTGGCATCACCTTTGCCCGGTCCGAGGGGTTCATCAGCGCGCCGGAATGCAACCATGCCATTGCCATGACCATCCGAGAAGCCCTCAAGGCCAAGGCCGAAGGCAAAGAAAAAGTCATTCTCTTTAACTGGAGCGGCCACGGTCTAGTGGATCTCGGGGCCTATGAATCTTATATGAGAGGCAAATTATCCGACCATGATCTGCCCCAGAACGTCATTGATACTGCTCTCAAGGATATTGCATCTCTGCCCAAACCCAGGCAGGCCCGAAGAGCATAATGGGATAAAAGGGATCTTTGGCCGTCTTCCCTCCCCCTGGGAGGACGGCCAAAATCCTGTTTAAAAAAGGAGGCCGATACCATGATGCACGAAAAAAACAATTGCCTGACAGCAGATCCCCCCAGGGATGACGTTCTGATCCGCTGCCCAAGACTCGGTCACGAGATCTATTTTAATTATTGCCGCTTTGAAAACAACGGCCTTCCCTGCTTTAAAACCCTGGATTGCTGGTTCAACTATTTTGATGTGCACGCCCATCTCAAGGAAAAAATGAGCCGTGAAGATTTTGAACGCACCTTCTTAAATACCACAAGACCTAAAATCAACGCTCTCTTTGATCTGATTCAAAAGGCCAAGGACCAGGAAGGAACCCAGGAGTGATCTATTTAAACCAGGTAAACATTCTTTCCGGAAAATTCCCTGTCCTGGATTATTATCCCTTTAATATGAAAATATTCCAGGATTCAAAAACGGTTTCTTTCAAAACACCCATCACGTTTTTCATGGGTGAAAACGGGACCGGCAAATCAACCCTGCTCAAGGCCCTGGCCCATCGCTGCGGCATCCATATATGGGAAAGCGAATCCAACCTCAGGTGTCAGCCCAATCCCCATGAAAACAACCTTTACAAGGCCGTATCTGTTGAATGGGCAGACGGGCCCGTACCTGGTTCCTATTTCGGGTCCCAGATCTTTTCCCATTTTGCCAAAAACCTTGAGGAATGGGCCATCAATGACGCAGAAATGCTCAATTATTTCGGTGGAAAATCTCTGGTCACCCAGTCCCACGGCCAGTCCCTCATGTCCTATTTTTCATCCCGGTACCGGATCAAAGGGCTGTATTTACTGGATGAGCCGGAAACGGCCCTGTCGCCTTCCTCCCTGATTGAACTCTTAAACCTGTTGATCCGAACGGCCCGGTCCGGTCATGCCCAGTTCATCATCGCCACCCATTCCCCCTTGCTGCTGGCCTGTCCCGGCGCCCTCATCTACAGTTTTGACCGCCCGGTCATCGAACCCGTTCAATATGAGGACACCGCCTATTACCATCTCTATAAAAATTTCATGAACCACCCTGAAAAATTCATCAACAATGAATGACCCACAAGATAAGACTTTAAATACGGTCAGTGTTCCGGATGAACTCTACCCGGTCTTTCTGAAGGCCCAGGACTATGTCAGAAATTATTTTTCCGAGACTCAGAGCGACCCTGAAAAAGGGGTGATCAAATATTCAGGGGAGCGGTATATCCTCATCCGGGCCTCGGCCATGTCAAAGGAACTCTTTGACATGATGGCCCTCATGTACTCGGACCGGGGCAAACAGGAAGCCAGGGACCTTTCCTTTAATTTTCTCTTTGATATTGCCCATTCCATAGGCAAAGCCGACGCCAGAAGTTTTTTCTTAAAAATGGGGCTCACCAACCCCATTGAAAAACTCTCGGCCGGGCCCATTCATTTTGCCTATACCGGATGGGCCTCCGTCGAAATTCATCCCCTGTCCAACCCCAGACCCGATGACCATTATTATCTCATCTATGACCATCCCTATTCCTTTGAAGCCCAGGCCTGGATGGAAAAAGGGGAAACCACGGATTTCCCGGTCTGTGTCATGAATGCCGGGTATTCTTCGGGATGGTGCGAGGAAAGCTTCGGCATCCCCCTGGTCACGGCGGAAGTCGAATGCCGGGCCAAGGGAGACCGCCACTGCCGGTTCATCATGGCCCCGCCCTCAAAGATCAAGGACCATATCGCCAGGTACAGCAAAAGAGCTTATATCAAATATGAGCATTACAACAAAATTGATATCCCTGAATTTTTCAAACGTAAACGCCTGGAAGACGACCTGAGAAGCCGCAAAGATCAACTGGAGGAACTGGTCCGGAAAAGAACGGATAATTTGACCAAGGCCAATCGGGAACTGGAAGAAGCCAATATCGCCATGAAAGTCATGCTCAAACAACTGGAACAGAAAGAACAGGCTGACAAGGAAAATTTTCTGACCAATATCAAGCATTCCATTCTGCCCTACCTGAACGAGCTGTCCGGAACCGGCCTGAGCCCGGAGCAGAAAATACTCCTGGCCCAGCTTGAAAAAAACATCGGCAAGATCACCTCCCCCCTCATCGGCAAGCTTTCATCCAAATATCTGAACCTGACCCCCATGGAGATTAAAGTGGCGGGCCTGGTCAGGGACGGGGTCCCCAATAAGGAAATCGCTGAAACCCTGAATGTGTCCCTGAATACCATCACCTCCCACCGTTATAAAATCAGGACCAAGCTGGGATTGAAAAATAAAGAGTCAAACCTGCGCTCCTACCTCCTGTCCCTGGAGTAATGGTGGTTTTTTGTCACTATTCCCTCACCGTTTTTACAGGCTTGACCCCTAGTTTCTAATTTTCATATACAAAATGACTATGATTTATTTTTTTATTAATTTTTATTAATAAAGGAGACCCATCATGAAAGTGCTTGTCAGCGATCCCCTCTCAGATGTCGGCATTGAAATCTTCAAAAACACCCCCGGCATTGAAGTCGATGTTAAAACCGATCTCTCCCCAACAGAACTTGAAGATATCATCGGCGTGTATCACGGCTTATCCATCCGGAGCAAGACCAGGGTGACGGAAAGCGTGATCGCCAAGGCAAAAAACCTGAAGGTGGTGGGCAGGGCGGGCATCGGTCTGGACAATGTGGATATCCCCGCTGCCACAAAAGCCAATATTGCCGTCATGAACACTCCCCACGGCAATGCCATCACCACGGCGGAACATGCCATCGCCATGATCATGGCCCTTTCCCGCCATATCCCCAAAGCCACGGCCAGCCTTAAGGACGGCCAATGGATGAAAAAAACCCTCAAGGGCCGGGAAATCTACAACAAAACCCTGGGACTGGTGGGCATCGGCAATATCGGCAGCATTGTGGCGGACCGGGCCATGGGTCTGCGCATGAAGGTCATAGGCTGCGACCCCTATAAGAGTCATGAGGCCATCCAGAACCTGGGCATCCGGCCGGCAAGCTTTGATGAAATCCTGGCCGAGTCCGATTATATTTCCATCCATACGCCTAAAACGGCTGAAACCACCAATCTTTTCAACAAAGAGACCCTGTACCGCATGAAACCCGGCGCCATGCTCATCAATTGCGCCCGGGGCGGCATCATCAATGAAGATGATCTCCATGAGGCCCTGACCTCGGGTCATCTGGGCGGAGCGGCCCTGGACGTGTTTGCCACGGAACCTCCGGGAAAGATCTGTCTCATGGACCTGGACAATTTCATCTGCACCTGCCATCTGGGCGCCTCCACCCTGGAAGCCCAGGAAAATGTGGCAAGGGATGTGGCCCTTCAGATGGTGGACTATCTGTTAACCGGAAAGGCCCCCAATATCGTCAACCTGAAAAAATGATGTATCCTTTAAATCCGTCATTTTTTTCTTAACCCCAATACAAGGAGAAGTTATGAGGACCAAAAAGTATGTGTTAACCGAAAAGGATATGCCAAGACAGTGGTACAACATCATGGCCGACATGCCCAACGGCATGGAACCTCCCCTGCATCCGGGCACAGGCCAGCCCTGCGGACCCCAGGATCTGGAACCCATCTTCCCCATGAACCTCATCGAACAGGAGGTCAGCACCCAGAGATGGATCGACATCCCCGAAGAAGTCCTGGATAAACTGGCCATCTGGCGGCCTTCTCCTCTTTTCAGGGCCTATGAACTGGAAAAGGCTCTGGGGACCCCGGCCCGCATCTATTATAAAAATGAAGGGGTTTCTCCGGCCGGGTCCCATAAACCCAATACCGCCATTGCCCAGGCCTATTACAACAAGGTGGCGGGCACCAAGCGCATCACCACGGAAACCGGGGCCGGGCAATGGGGCTCCAGCCTTGCCATGTGCTGCTCTTTCTTCGGTATTGAATGCAAGGTGTTCATGGTCAAAATCTCCTACAACCAGAAGCCCTACCGCCGCCTCATGATGGAAACCTGGGGGGCCAGTTGCACGGCCAGCCCCAGCAATGAAACCGCCGCGGGCCGGTCCATCCTGGAAAAAACCCCGGATTCTCCGGGAAGCCTCGGCATGGCCATCAGCGAAGCCGTTGAAGTGGCCGTGGCCGATAAAGACACCAAATACGCCCTGGGCTCTGTGCTCAACCATGTCATGATCCACCAGAGCATCATCGGCCTGGAGGCCCAGAAACAGATGAAAATGGCCGGGGATTATCCGGACGTCATCATCGGCAGCGCCGGCGGCGGCAGCAATTTCGCAGGTCTTGCCATGCCCTTTGCACGGGATAAGATAGACGGCAAAAATATTGATATCATTGCGGTGGAACCCACTTCCTGCCCCACCTTGACCCGGGGACCCTTTGCCTATGACTTCGGCGACACCGTCCAGATGACGCCCCTTTTGCCCATGCATTCCCTGGGCCATAATTTTGTTCCGGCGCCGATTCATGCCGGTGGGCTGCGCTATCACGGCATGGCCCCCATCGACCGCCAGCGCGAACGACGTGCCGTGGCCGGGTGAAATCCGGACTTCAC
>CAZAHK010000181.1:0-7983 GCA_964484555.1 uncultured Desulfobacula sp. | reverse complement strand
CATCAATGCCCGGCGTGTGCGGATACGCCCTTGTGACGCCCCGGTTGCCCGTGGCGGACAGGGCATCCTTATAATTCAGGGAAGAATACAGGACCCGGACCAGGACATCGTTGTCCGGCAGGTCACGGACCTGCAATTCCCGGATCTGCCTTTTGAATTTGTTTTTTTCAATTTCTTCAACCACCATGGCCTGGTAAGTGATAGTATCCATTGTTGTCATCCTTTTATGATCGGGTTTAACGTATGGCTTTTTCTTAATCTAAGTCCGAATCCGGGGAAACGCCATACAAATTCTTTTACTTTAACGGGTAAATCTGATAAAAGAGCTCAAATGAAACCTGAACCATTCCAGACCGGCAGGGTAATGCTGGTTGCTTTTTCCCATTTTGTCCATGATGTGTACACCAGCTTTCTTTCACCCCTTCTGCCCCTGATCATTGAAAAACTTTCCCTGACCCTGGGCCAGGCCGGACTTTTGTCCACGGTGATGCAGGTCCCGGCCCTGCTCAATCCCGTCATCGGCCTTTTTGCCGACAACCGGGGACTGGCACGGTGGCTGGTCATCCTGGCACCCACGCTGACGGCGGTATTCATGAGCCTGATCTTAAACGCCCATACCTATTTTCTTCTCCTGGTCCTGGTGTTTCTGGCCGGCATCAGTGTGGCGCTTTTTCATGTGCCGTCGCCGGTCCTGGTGGCCGGATATTCGGGCCTGAAAAAGGGCCGGGGCATGGGCCTGTATATGACCGGCGGAGAAGCCGCCAGGATGGTGGGCCCCATGTTTGCCGTGGCAGCCGTTTCCTTTCTGGGGCAGGACCGGTTTTATCTGGTCATGGGCCTTGCCGTTCCCATCTCGGTCCTGCTGTATTTTGCCCTGGAAAAAGAAACCGAAAAAACCGATATGAAACGAAAAGGCTCCATCAAATCCGCCTATGATGAAATCAAACATGTGCTGGTGCCCATTACCGGGGTTCTGGCGGCCCGGTCCTTTATGCACGCCGTCATGGGCACCTTTCTGACGGTTTTTGTGGAAAGGCAAACCGGGAGCCTCTGGTACGCCGGTGCGGCCCTGGCCCTGTATGAAGCCTTCGGTGTGGCCGGCATCCTGTGCGCCGGGACCCTCAGCGACCGGATCGGAAGGCAGCGGGTTCTGTTCTGGGTATTGATGGCGGCGCCCATAGCCATCCTGACCTTTGTGTTTACCGACGGGTTCATCAAAATTGCCATGGTCGGGGTCGCAGGCTTCACCGTTCTGTCCACCACGCCGGTCATGCTGGCCCTGGTCCAGGAAAATGCAAAAATGAACCCTTCGGCCGCCAACGGGCTTTTCATGATGGCCTCGTTTTTTGTCCGGTCCGTGGCCGTATTCCTGGCCGGAGTCATCGGTGACCTGGCAGGGCTTGACAATATGTTTATCGTCAGTGCCGTGATCGGGTTTTTCGCCATCCCGTTCCTCTTAAAACTGAATCATTCATAAGGAAGATACCATGCTGAAAACAAATGAAGACAAACTGGTTGAAGTTCTGCTGCAATGCAAACCCGGCCCCCCCCGGCTCAGAACCGGATGGCGGGTGAGCCATGAGGGAAAACCCTTTATCCTTCCCAGCATCGGGGGGATCACCCTGAATGTCCGGGTGGGGGATTCGGCCTTTGGCCTGGCCGGCGACCATATTGAACCCGGGGTCAGTTGTTCGGCCAACCCGGAAAAACCCCTTGAATTTCCCAATGATGCCTTGCAGATCCTTTCCTGTATCGGAAACGAGGCCCGCATCGTGTCCGGGGACGCCAAGGGAGAAACGGGAAGAGTCACCGGCCACCACGGCGGATCTGAACACGTCATGGTGGATTTCCCGGCCCCGGCCCTGGAAAAGCTGACCTATGACGACAAAATCATGATCCGGTCCAAGGGCCAGGGCCTGAAACTCCTGGATTACCCGGATATCCGGCTCTTCAACCTGGACCCCGGCCTGTTGAACAAAATGAAAATCAAAGAAATCAAAGGCGGCAGGCTCCGGGTGCCGGTCACCACCCTGGTTCCGGCCCAGTGCATGGGCTCCGGCCTTGGCTCGGCCCATACGGCGGCCGGGGATTACGATGTCATGACCAGTGATCCGGAAACCGTCCGGGAATATGGCCTGGACAAGCTCAGATTCGGGGATTTTGTGGCTCTGCTGGACCATGACAATTCCTATGGCCGGGCCTTTGTCCAGGGAGCCGTCAGCATCGGTGTGGTGGTGCATTCGGACTGCCTCCTGGCCGGCCACGGCCCCGGCATCTCCACCCTCATGACCTGCCCCAGGGCCCTCATCGAGCCGGTCATTGACCCGGACGCCAACATTGCCGGTCTCTTGAAAATCGGAACCCGGCGAAAAAAAGCCTCATAACGAAGGATAAGACATTTGAACACAGGCAAGAAATCCATCCTTGAAAAAGGAACAGGCAGTACCCGAAAACAGGCCAAGCTGAGCTATTTATATGAAAAAGAATCCCGGTATTTTGCCCAGGTGTCTGAAACCGTCAAGGACCTGGCCGTCAAAGAACTCCGGGAACTGGGTGTGGCCAAGATCAAACCCGTCTACCGGGGCATCTGGTTCACGGCTTCCCGGCGGGATTTTTACCGGATCACCTATTTTGCCCGGCTCCTGTCCAGGATCCTGGCCCCCCTGGCGGTCTTTGAGTGCAAGGACAAGGATGAACTTTACGCCCAGGCCGGGAAGATCCGGTGGGAAGAATTCTTAACTCCGAAAAAAACCTTTTCCATTGCCGCCAATGTGTCGGAATCCAAGATCACCCACTCCAATTTTGCAGGACTCAGGGTCAAGGACGCCATTGCCGATTATTTCCGGGACAGGTCCAACAAACGGCCCGATGTGGATGCAAAAAATCCCTATATCACCGTCAACCTGCATCTTCACCGGGACATGGCCACCCTTTCCATTGACGCTTCCGGCGGCACCCTGCACAAAAGAGGCTACAGGGAGGAATCCGTTTCCGCGCCCATGCAGGAAACCATTGCCGCGGCCATCATCCGGATGTCGGAATGGGACGGTAGCCAGCCCCTATACGATCCCATGTGCGGCTCCGGCACCCTTTTGTGCGAAGCCCTCATGGCCTATTGCCGGATTCCGGCCCAGGTCTTTCGAACCCAATTCGGCTTTGAGCGGCTGCCGGATTTTGACGCCGCCCTGTGGGAAGAGGTAAAAAAGGAGGCCGGGGATAATTACCGGTCCCTTCCCAAAGCCCTGATCGGCGGCAGCGATATTTCCGAAGAATCGGTCAGTGCGGCCAGGGTCAATATCATGGGCCTTCATTTCGGCAGTGAGATCGAGATCCTGCAAACGGATTTCAAGGAAATCGAAAGCATTAGGGGCAGCGTCATCGTGGCCAACCCGCCCTACGGCATCCGCATGGGAAAAGACGAAAACCTGAACCAATTCTATACGGACCTGGGCCTGTTTTTAAAGGACCGGTGCAAGACATCCAAGGCCTTTATCTATTTTGGCGAACCTAAATACATCAAAAAAGTGCCCCTGTCCCCCTCCTGGAAAAAACCCCTTCAGATCGGCGGTCTTGAAGGCAAACTGGTCCGCTACGATCTCTTTTAACCGCCAGCTCACAGGAAAGAACCCATGCAGAAAAACGACCCCGCTCCCAGATATACCTGCAACCAATACAGGGAAGAGATGATCCTTCTCGGCCTTCAAAAACGCCTCGCTTCCCCCGGCCTCACGGCCGAGGAAAGGGAAAGCCTTTTAAAGGAAATCGAGCGGGTTGAACAGGAGATGGGCATGGGTTAAAAAAGCCCCTTCCACAAAACCCCGGCCGGTGATGGTTTCCCCATCCCTGCAAAGTATAGTGGACTTTGTCATAATTGTGCGGGAAGAAAAACCATTTTTGCCCCATGGTTTCTTCAGCCGCTTTTAGACAAACCTGAAAGCCAAGACTGTTTGTGACTATCCTTGGTTTTGTAAAATTCAAAACGAATGGAAAACAGCAAATCAAAATAATTTCTGTTGTGGCCGGGGTCTGATTTCTGGTATGAGGTTTCGGAAAAGATAACCTGGAAAAAAGAGATGAAACCTGGAAAAATAGTTAACCGCGATCTGCTGCTGCCCTATGGGGTTCCGTATTTCGCTTATGTGGGGATAGCGGCCTTGGGGCAGGACAGAATCCCCGATGAAATCGGGTATATCCTGAAAATCATCATTGTTCCCCTGATTCTGGTCTGGGCCTGGAAATGGTATACCCCCCTGACCGGGCCGAAAGGCTTAGGGGGGTCCGTGATTGCCGGGGTTCTTGCAGGGCTTCTGGGGCTTCTGGTCTGGTGTCTGTTACTGGCCCCTTTTATCGACCCTTCCGGCGAACCCTGGACCGGCACAGGCTTTGTTCTGAGACTCTTATCCGCCTCTTTGATTGTTCCCGTGTTTGAGGAAATCTTTATCCGGGGCTATATTCTCCGGGCCGCCTTTCAATGGGATCTGAACCGGAAAAGCATGGGCGCCCGGGCCGGGCTGAATCAGACGCTGGATCATGAGAGCGTGGGGGATGTGGCGCCCGGCGCCTGGAGCATCATGGCCGTGGGCATTTCCACCCTGGCCTTTACCGTGGGCCATACGACCCCGGAATGGCCGGCAGCCATTGCATACAGCCTGCTCATGTCGGCGCTCTGGATTATCCGGAAGGATCTCCTGTCCTGCATCGTGGCCCACGGGGTCACCAATCTGACCCTGGCCCTCTATGTGTACGTTTCCGGTAACTGGGGGTTCTGGTAGGAGGGGCAGCCTTCAACAAAGGCTGTGGCTATTGAAACAGCTCGTTGGACAGGATCACGGCCTCGGCCACTTCCCGGATGGATTTTCTCGAGTCCATGCTCCGCTTTCTGATCCAGCCATAGGCCTCGTCCCCGGTCATTTTCCGGTTATGCATGAGAACTTCCTTGGCCTGTTCGATTTTTTTCCGGGCCTCCAGTTCTTCCTGGATGACCCTGGTTTTGACCATGAGTTCGGTATTGACAATGGCGATGGCGGACTGGTTGGCCACGGCCCTCAGGAGATTGACTTCCGTGTCGGAAAAATCATGGGGGGAGGCGGTAAAGCAGTTGAGGACCCCGATGACCTTGTCTTCCTTGGCGATGAGGGGAATGCCCACCATGGAGACAAGGCCCAGTTTCCGGGCCATGTCCTTTTCCTTGAACCGGTCGCATTCCAGCACATCTTTCAGGATCAGCGGGGTTTTATGGGTGGCCACATAGCCCACCACCCCTTCGTCGAGATCCAGGGCCCGGTCCTTGATATACTCCGGGGATATGGACTGGGTGGCTTTCAGTCTGATCTTGGGCGGTTTTTCCTCTTCATTGATGATCCACAGGGAACAGATTTCAACGCCGGTGACCTTGGCCGTAACCATGACGATGAGCTTCAGCAGATCCTCGATAAACAGATCCGAGGTAATGGCCCGGCTGATATCGGTTAATGCCTTGATGTAACCGTCATATGTCTGGTCTAATTTTTCCATGGTATCTGTATCCTAAACAGAAATGATGCGCCGGCGTCAATACAAAAATGAATAATCCCATAAAATTTATAATGCCGCATTGGGGATTAAATCCCAGATCCCGCAGGGGCAGGCCCCTTTGCAGAATCCGCAGCCGATGCACAGATCCGGGTCCACCCGGTATTCAAATCCCTGCTTGCCTTTTTCGATCCTCTCAATGGCTCCTTCGGGGCAGACGGCCACACAGATACCGCAATCCCGGCATTTCCCGCAGGAGGCGCAGTCGCTGCCGCAATCTTTCAGAGTGTCGGCCCGGTTCTTGGGGTTATAATATTCAAGGCTGATCCGGGTTTTATCCACTTTGGGCAAGGGCGCATCTCCATCCAGGCTTTTTCCGTCAATGATGCGGTCAATAACGATGGCGGCCTTTCGCCCCGCGCCGATGGCATCGGTGATAAGCCCCGGCCCCACGGCATCCCCGATGGCGAACACCCTGGGGTCCGAAGTCCTGTTATAGGCATCCACAGAGATAAAGCCTTTGTCGATTTTGATGGACTCATCCAGGAAAGTCAGATCCGGAACATCCCCGATGGAGACAACCACGGTATCGGCTTTCAGAACCTCTCCGTCGGTTAAGACCACTCCCGCCTTTGTGATTTCTTTGGTAAAGCAGGGCCATCGGAAAGTCGCACCCACAGCTTCGGCATCCTCTTTTTCCTTGCCGAATGCCGCAGGTTTCTGGATATCGATGAGGGTGATGGTCCGGGCTCCCAGGCGGTGGGCCTCGGTGGCTACATCGCACCCCACGTTTCCGGCGCCGATGATGACCACGCGTTTTCCCGGTTTGGCCTTGTCTTTTTTGGATGATTCCAGGAAATCATTGGCCGACACGGCATGTTCAATGCCTGGAACCGGAAGCATCCTCGGCTTTTTTGCCCCGGCCGCCACAATGGTGAAATCATAATCGTATTTTATTTTTAGAAAATCTTTTTTATCCATGGCCTGGCCCAGCCGGATATCCGGGATGAATTCTTTTACCCGTTTCAGCTCCGTTTCCAGGGTATCCTTGGGTATCCTGGACCCCGGGATGACAGAGGAAATTTTCCCGCCAATGGTATCCCCTGTGTCGAAAAGGGTTGCGGTATGGCCTTTCAGGGTCAATTGCCAGGCTGCCGAGATGCCTCCGGGACCGGCGCCGATGACGGCGATCTTTTTTTTGCTTTTGGGGGCAGTTTTGGGCAACCGGACGGTTTCCCCGGCTTTGCCCAGGAGCTTCACATTAATGGGGGACATATAGTTCAGGTTCCGGGTGCAGGAGGCCATGCAGGGGCTGGGGCAGAGCCAGCCGCAGACCGTTGCCGGAAACGGGGTGTATTGAAGCCCCATGGCAATGGCCTCATCCACATTGTCCTGCCTTACCATACTCCAGCGCTCCTGAACCGGAATGCCGGTGGGGCAGGCTGCCTCACAGGGGGCCATATACCGGCCCTGTTCCCAGACCGGGATATACCGTCTCAGATCTCCCCGGGTAATGACGGGGATGGAACCTCTTTCAATTTCTTCAAGATCGCCGATGAGGCCTCCCCTTCCCAGCTCTCTGTCCCAGACCCGGTCCCTGAACCAGGCCATGGACGGCTTTTCAGAGCTGTCTGTTTTTTCACGGGCAGACCGTGCTTCAATGAGCTGCCAGTCTGAGCGGATGGAAAGAGAGGGCAAAAGCTCTTTTTTCTGAATTTTTGAAAGAAACACCTCAAGGCCGGTCATGAGCCAGTTCCAGTCTTCATCGGATACGGAGATCGGCTTGGCGTCTTTCTGGGAAAATCCTTCGATTTTTCCCCTGGCAAAGACCCGTCCGCCCACCATCCCCACCAGGGGCCGGTATCCCAGGACGGATTCTTTGGGGTCCTTATTGTGACCGCAGATGACGGCGATCCCGCCAGCCATGAATTCACCGAAATAATCCCCGGAAGACCCCAGGACCCAGAGTTCCGGGGGTTCAAATCTCGGGTTCCGTTTGGTCATGGTCATGCCCCGGGCCCCGATGGACCCGCCGATATAGACTTTTCCCTGGGCGGCCCCGTTCATGACACCGTTGGAGGCATTGCCGTGAACAATGATTTCCGCCCCGGCATTGAGCCAGCCCACATCATCGGAGGCCGGACCCATGATTTCGATCCGGGTGCCGAAATGGCCGAAGGACCCGGCCCTCTGGCCCGACTGGCCGGTGATCCGGATATGGGTTTCATCGGCCCCGGCATCCCAGAGCCGTCCGCCGATGCCGTGCTGGCCGTAGCCTTCCACTTCGATATTTCTGCGTCCGTTTTTGATATGGTGGTGGATGATTTCTTCCAGCACCCTGGACGGGATTCTTTTATTGTCTTTTCTTCCTGATAATTTGATAAATGCCTGGTTTTTCATGGCTGATCCTTCCTATACCACATATTTTATACTGAGGCGTTCGGCTGCTGCAAAATCGTCAATGCCCAGGGC
>CAZAHK010000180.1:0-8005 GCA_964484555.1 uncultured Desulfobacula sp. | reverse complement strand
ATATGAGCTTGTATTTTGTAAAAAAGAAGGGGTGGCGGTACGACTTCACCCTGAACGGCAAAAGGTACACCAAAAGCTGGTACAAAACGCAAAAGGAGGCAAAAACTGCCGAGGCCAAAAGAAAGGAGGAGATACAGAACCCGGCACTTCAGATGATCACAGAGCCAATCCCAACCGACATGGACTTCTTGGAGCTGGTCAATAGAAGATTGGACTATATCAAGGAATACAACTCAGATCGCCATTATTCGGATCATATTTATTATGCCAAAAGATGGTGTTCATACTGGGGCAAAAAAAAATGTAACGAGCTGACATTGGATATGATTCAATCTTTCCTGTTAAAACGCAAAAGGGACGTTTCACCCATCACCGCCAACAAAGAACTCAGGTTGTTGAGAAGCCTTTTTAACTATGGCATGAAAGCACCCAGGAGATGGATTCAAGCGAACCCAACGTCAGGCCTTGAATTTTTCCCGATCGAAAAAACGGAAAAATATGTGCCACCTAAAGAAGACGTCGTCAAGGTGCTGATGGCAACAGATTTTGATACCAGAGATTATCTCTGGGCAATTATTTGCACCATGGGCAGAATCGGAGAGATCAACCGGTTGAAATGGACCGATGTCAACCTTAAAGACAAACACCTGGTGCTTTATACCAGAAAAAAAAGAGGAGGACATTTGACCCCCAGGCGAATTCCATTGAATCAAAAGCTGTTTGATATCCTGAGAAGAAGGTATGAAACCCATGATCCAAAATTTCCCTGGGTGTTCTGGCACAAATACTGGAGCAGAAAGTCTGGAGATTGGGTTGAAGGCCCCTATTTGGATCGCAAAAAGTTCATGACAACGCTTTGCAAAAAAGCTGACGTTAGATACTTCCGGTTCCATGCTCTCAGACATTTTGGTGCATCTCTTCTTGATAATGTGAATGTACCGATTGGTACTGTCCAAAAGCTGCTTGGCCATGAAAATCGGTTGACCACCGAGATCTATCTTCATTCATTAGGGGATGGAGAACGTGCCGCTGTTAGTCACCTGGATCAAAGTTTCAGTGAGTTTTCTCACACAGACTCTCACACATAATAAAAAAGGCTTTCGGCTAAAAGCTGAAAACCCTTGGTGTTTGTGGCGCGCCCGGAGAGATTCGAACCCCCGACCTACGGATTAGAAGTCCGTTGCTCTATCCAGCTGAGCTACGGGCGCAGATACAAACAAGAAGCTCTTCTACCAGATATGGGATGAATTGTCCATAAAAAAATAGATCGGAAATTTTTTTGGGGATTCAATATATTGCTTTAATCACAATCAGGTTAATGATATACTTGCTTTTTATCAAAAAGATCAGAGGTATTATATAAAGGTGAATGATATCAACCAGGAAAATCAGAATAATACACGACTGACCAAGGGAGATTTTCTCATCCCTGCAAATAAGGCAAAAGCTTCAAGTTCAAAAGCCCTCGTAAAATCAGACCCCATTCAAAGCTATCTGAATGAGATCAGCCGGTATAAACTCCTGACCAGGGAACAGGAACTTGAACTGGGGAAACGGATCCAGGAGGAAGGGGACCAGGAAGCCGCCTATATCATGACAACCTCCAATCTGCGCCTGGTCGTAAAAATCGCCCTGGAATTCCAGAGAATCTGGATGCAGAACCTTTTGGACCTGATCCAGGAGGGGAATATCGGTCTTGTCCAGGCAGTTAAAAAATTTAATCCCTATAAAAACGTCAAATTCTCGTATTATGCCTCGTTCTGGATAAAAGCCTATATCCTTAAATTCATCATGGACAACTGGCGCATGGTGAAAATCGGAACCACCCAGGGACAGCGAAAACTCTTTTTCAGACTGAAAAAAGAAAAACGGAGATTGATAGAACAGGGATTTGATCCAAAGCCCAAATTATTATCGGAACGGCTGGGGGTATCTGTAAAGGAAGTGGTTGATATGGACCAGAGGCTTGACAATTGGGACTTGAGCCTTGACGAGCCCTTGAAAAGCGATTCAAATACGGAAAGAATCGAATTTATCAATCTTGAGTCGGATTCATCGGAAGATCAGATGGCCAAAAAGGAAATCGAAGAGATTCTTCGCACCAAGGTGGATGAATTTAAAAAAGGCCTGAACGAAAGAGAACTTGAGATTTTCGAGCGGCGTATTTTTTCAGACAGTCCTGAAACACTTCAGGAAATCGGAGAAGAATACGCCATATCACGGGAAAGAGTTCGCCAGATTGAAAACAATATTTTAAAAAAAATGAAGGCCTTTTTCAAAAAAGATATGCCTGATTTTGATATGTATGACCACAGCCGGTAATCATCATTGCTATTCGTAAAATGAGACTGAAAATCATGAAAAAACCCTTTGCATATATTTTTTATCTCTTCCTTTTTATCTTGTATCTGGCCAGCTGTGTGCCGTCGGACCCGAACCGTAAACAACCCGGTCCTCAGGCCGGTAACGGGCTTGAAAAAGAGGAAAATTTATCGGCGAATTATTATTATCTTGAATCAAGGCTTCATCTTAAAAGCAATGATTTCGACAAGGCCGTCATTTCCCTTGAAAATGCTCTGGCCTTAGATCCGGAATCCTTTGTCATCACCTGGGACCTGGTCGGTCTCTACCTCCGGCGCCAGGATACGGAAAAGGCATTGGCCGCGGCTGAAAAACTTGTCCGGATAAACCCTGAAAATCCAGACGCCCTAATGCTTCTCATTGAATTGAAAAAAGACAGCCTGGATGAAAAAGAACTTCTTGAGAAGCTGAACAAAATCATTTCCCTTGACCCTGAAAACAAAGAAGCCTTCCTTCGTCTTGGCAAAATCTACCTTGAAAAGGAAAATTATCCAAAGGCCCGGGACCTGTTTGAAAAAATGACCGACCAATTCCCCGACTATTATGTGGCCTTTTATTATCTGGGTGAAATCTATATGCAACAAAAAGAGTACGAGAATGCAAAAACCCAGTTTCTAAAAACTCTTGAACTCGAACCGGACCTTATTGAGGCAAGATTCCAACTCATAGAGATTTTAAATATCGAAAACCCGGCAAAAAACGACCAGGCCATACTGGATTATTATAAGGAAATCCTGGACATCGATCCGGAAAACGAGCAGGCCCAGATCGGCATGGCCCTGCACTATTACAAAAACAAAATGGCAGCAGATGCAAGAGAAATTTTTATAAAGCTCGGCCATGAGATTGACAAAAATTCAAAGCTCGCCATGGTTGCCGTAGAAGAATATATTTCCAAAAAGAAATACAAGGATGCCGTCATTGTATTTTCCGAGATGCTTAAAGCCGACCCTGAAAGCTCAACCCTGAATTTTTTCACCGGCATGGCCCATGAGGCCAATGAGGATTTCAAAGCCGCCATCGGCCGTTTTAAAAAAATCAACCCTGAACATCCCCAGTATAAAAAAACCATCATCCGGATTGCCTATCTTTACAAACAGCTCGGGGAAAATCAGGCTGCTGTTGAATATCTTGAAGACAAGGTTCTCACCTATCCCAAGGATATCGATATCATCACCTATCTGGCCTCTTTTTTTGAAAACGAAGACCGGTTTAAAGAAGCCTTTGAGGTTTTAAACAAAGCTCTTGAGGAATCCCCGGACAACACCTCCCTCTTGTTCAAACTGGGGGCGGTTCAGGACAAGGCCGGTCTCAAGGAGGAGAGCATCCTGACCATGAAAAAAATCATTCAGCTTGACCCTGAGGATGCCGGAGCCTTGAATTATCTCGGATATTCCTATGCAGACAAAGGCATTCTGCTGGACGAAGCCCTGTCTCTGATACAAAAGGCCTATGATCTCAAGCCCGATGACGGGTATATTGTGGACAGCCTGGGGTGGGTCCATTATCAAAGGGGCGACTATGACAAGGCGGTTGAATATCTTGAAAAGGCTGCCGAACTGACTTCATTTGAATCCATCATATCCGATCACCTCGGTGATGCCTACCAAAAACTCAACCGGCTGAAAGATGCCCTTGAAATTTATAAAAAAGCCTTATCCAATGCGGGAGAAGAGGATAAGGAACTGGTGGAACAAATTCAAAAAAAGATCGAGGCGCTTCGGAAACTGCTCAATGAATAACCGGATTCCTTCCCTTTTTGTGTTCCTGGCCCTGGGCCTTTTTTTTTCTTCCTGTATGCCCCTGCGCCCCGAAACCGACCCCCTCATGGATCAGAAAGCCTTGGCCCTGGCCAATGGGACGCGGGCTTATAACCAGGATATTGCGGCAAGCCGGGGAAAAGGGTGGGCAAAACTCGAAACGCCCACAAAAACAGAACGTTACAGAATTGCCTGGGCCGCCGCCTCTCCCGGAAAAGCCAGAATTACCTTTCTTTTATCCGGAAATCCGGTGGAGACCATCATTTCCACGGGCAAAGACATCCATTTTGTTTCCCATACCGGGAAACACAGCCTTTATACCCGCAATTCAGAAAACCCGGACATGGAAGATTACCTTGAAGTCCCGGTCAGAATGTCCGAAATCATCTCCATCCTGCTGGGACATTTTCCTTTAAAGGCCTTTGATGATGCCTATTTTTCACCTTCGGATTCATCCCTGGCCACCCTTATCACCCGGCAAAAAGACAAAGACGGGTTGCAGCACCTCACCTTTGACGGACATGGGAAAATCAACCGGATTCAATCCCTGGATATTTACGGAACGCCCCTGTATGACATCTTTCTTCTGGAATACCAATCCCATGAGTCCCATGATATCCCGGCGAAGCTCAGGATTAAAGACAATGAAAACAGGATGTTGACCCTGGATATTACGGATTTTGAACCCAATCCCCCTATAAAAGACTCGGTATTTCAGTTGACAGACTAAGGAAAATCACCATTATTAATGCAACGTGCTAACCCTATTCTCAAAGGAGATTCTATAAAATGATTCACGACAGTGTTGATAAGGCAAAACAAGGCGGAGGCTGTCCTTCCCAGGGCGCTGGCAATGATTATGCCGCCCGGCAGAAAAAAGAAGATGAGACCATTCTGGCCTCCCTTGCCCGCATAAAACATAAAATCTTTGTTCTCAGCGGAAAAGGCGGGGTCGGCAAAAGCAGCGTGTCCGCCAACCTGGCCGCCAGCCTTTCCAGAAAAGGATATAAAACAGGTCTGATGGATGTGGACGTACACGGCCCTTCCATTGCCCAGATGCTGGGAATAAAAGACATCCTGGATATCTCCGAAAACCATCTGCTCATCCCCAAAAAGATCAGCGACACCCTGAAGGTGGTTTCCGTACAATCCCTGATGCAGGACAAGGACCAGGCCATCATATGGCGGGGCCCTGCAAAGACAGGAATGATCCGGCAGTTTGTCAGTTCCGTGGAATGGGGAGACCTGGATTTTCTGATTATTGACGCCCCTCCGGGCACGGGGGATGAGCCCTTAACCGTTGTCCAGACCATTCCCGAAGCCCTGGGCGTCATTGTCACGACCCCCCAGGAAGTAGCCCTGGCCGACATCCGGAAATCCATTTCCTTTTGCAAGACCGTCCGTTTAAAAACCCTGGGGATCGTCGAAAATATGGCGGGATTCAAATGTCCGCACTGCCATGAACCCATCGATCTTTTCAGTTCCGGCGGCGGTGAAAGAACCGCCAAATCCCAGGGCCTTACCTTTTTAGGGTCCATCCCCTTTGACACGGCCGTGGTGGCCTCCGGAGACAATGGGGTACCCATTATGTTCCAGGACAAAAAGACCGAATTTACCATGGCCTTTGATCAGGTTGTGGATAATATTCTCAAACAATTGTAAATACGCTATTGAATGATCATTTTGAAAAAGCCGGGGAACTTAAAGCCCTTCTGAACCTAAGGGAGAAGGAAAATTTTTGTCCCCTGGCTTGTTTCAGCCATACCGCTCTGCGACGTAAAAATGAAGAATTTGCAGCCAATGATTACCGGCAGCCTTTTTCAACGGACGCCGACCGGATTCTCAACTCCCTTGCCTTTACCCGGTATATCGATAAAACCCAGGTCTTTTCCCTCATCGACAATGACCATCTGACCCACAGGGTCATCCATGTCCAACTGGTCTCACGGGTGGCCAGGACTATCGGCCGGTATCTGGGCCTCAACGAAGATCTCATTGAAGCGGCCAGCCTGGGCCATGATATTGGCCATACTCCATTTGGACACGACGGCGAGCGCTTCCTGTCCAAGCTGACCCATGAGCATGGGGCCGGTTATTTCCACCACAGCCTTCAGAGCATCCAGTTTCTGGACCGGATTGAAAAAACCGGCAAGGGCTGGAACCTCAGCCTCCAGACCATGGATGCCATTGTCTGCCACAATGGGGAAGTGCACTCCATACGGCTGTCTCCCCGGAAAAACCGGTCCTTCGCGGAATTTGATATCTGGCTGGAGGACTTACGCCGGAAAAACACCTGTGATGAAATTCCCATGACCCTGGAAGGCTGTGTGGTCCGCATGGCCGACACCATCAGCTATATCGGCCGGGACCTGGAGGACGCCATCCGGCTCAAACTGGTGCGGCGGGAAGACATCCCGGAGGAATGCGGCCGGGTTCTCGGCCGGACCAACGGCACCATTGTGTTCACCCTGGTGACGGATCTGATTAAAAACAGCCTGAAACAACCCTTTATCGGTTTTTCAGACCCGGTGTCCACAGCCTTGAAAGCCCTCAAGACCTTTAATTACCGGTATATTTATAAAAACCCGGTCATCAAAAAACATCTGTCTTCCATCGGAGATATCTTTTCCTTTCTCTTTGAAAAATACATGACCGACCTTGAAAAGGGAAACCTGGAATCAGTAATTTTTACGGATTTTCTGTCGGGCATGGTCCCCGAATATCTTAACCGGCATTCCCCTCCTGAAATCGTAAGGGACTATATCTCCGGCATGACGGACTCCTATCTCATCCGCCAAGCCCCTGCGCATTTAAGACCCAAAAGCATTGACCATGTTTGAGAACCGGACCTATCGACACCTGCACCAAAAAAAAGGGCTGGTATCCTTTAACGTCACGGTCAGAGAAACCAATCTGAATATCCAGGCAGAAACGGACCTGACGGATTTGGCCCTGAAATCCGTCCTGGACTGCCGGAATGCCATTGAAACCTATATCGGATTTCATCCTGAATTCGCCACCTCCCTTGTCCCCGTGGACCGGCTTTTTCCCGTCCCGCCCATCATCACGGACATGCTGGAAGCCGGACAACTGGCCCGGGTGGGCCCCATGGCCGCCGTGGCCGGGGCCGTGGCCGAATATACGGGCAAGGCCCTCCTGCACCAAAGCCGGGAAGTGATTGTGGAAAACGGCGGGGATATCTTTGTCAAATCCGATTCCGACACCATCTTCGGCATCTATGCCGAAACTTCCCCCTTCAGCCTGACCACGGGCATCCGGATTACAAAAAGGGAGGGGGCCTACGGACTCTGCACCTCCTCGGGGACCTTCGGCCATTCCAAAAGCTTTGGCCGGGCCGATGCTGCGACGGTTCTGTCGGATTCCTGCCCCCTGGCCGATGCCGTGGCCACAAAATTAGGCAATATGGTGAAGACCGGGGGCGATATCAAAAATGCCATAGACGCAGGGAAGGCCATCCCCGGAGTCCGGGGTATTGTGATCATCATCGGGGAAAACATCGGCCTGTGGGGAGACCTGAAACTCGTCCGCCTCTCCCCATAAAAATTGAATCTGAATTAAAAAAGACGGATACAAGATATGCCTGAAGGGTAATCCACACCTCAAATCACCTCGATTTGATCTATCATCACTTCAAAAATCTCATTAAAATTCGACACGAAAATCATTTTCAGCACCATTTGAATTTTGCAGTAACGTCATTTTTGTAAAATTATGTTGACAATCACACTCTGTTAGATATAATATGCAGTAACGTTATTACAGCAATTCAGGTGTGTAATGAAAAAGAAACTAAAAGAGATAACATCGGTACCTATGACCGCAAATGACGGTTGGTATATATTTTGCTTTAACACGGACAAAAC
>CAZAHK010000179.1:2040-8087 GCA_964484555.1 uncultured Desulfobacula sp. | reverse complement strand
CTGTTCATAATAATGAAACGGCGGGAAAGCCTTGGGGCCTGCGATCCGTATGGTTATCTTTGAATCATGAGATAGTATCATAAATCCAAGGGCAGAAATCAAATATAATTTTTATGCTTCGAAAGGCCCGGATAAAAATCATTTACATTTTAACCGCCGGAATCTAAATATATCTTATTTCGATTTAAAGGGAGACCGTGAATATGATGAAATGTCGGGTTTTTTTATTTTTTCTTGTTCTTTTATGGGTATGGCCCTGTCCGGTTTCTGCAAGTCAGAAAACCAAGCTGCTTGAGGTGCTTAAGCCCAATGCCGTTTCTGAAAAGGACGAGGCATCCATGAATATGCTGTTTTCCATCTCCGAGCTGAAACGAAACCTGAACCAGCGGATAAATGAGAAAAAAGCGCTGCTTGAGAAAAGCACGTCGGAAACGGAAAAGGAAGGACTTCAATCGGAGATCTCCACCCTCGACGAACAGCTCAATGATGCCCAGGTGGATTTTGAACGGATTGCAACGGGAGTGGATATCGGAATATTTCTCGGAAAAGAGGAAGAGTCCTTTGACTGGAAAGAAGAGGTCATGGCCCTGGTTGAGCCCGGTATTAAGGAAATAAAGCGGATGACGGTCAGTGCCCGAAATAAAACCAAACTCAAAGACGAGCTGGCCTATTATGAAAATCTTGTTTTCGTTTCCCGGGATGCGGTCCGGAATATTACCGGATTGATTTCAAAGACCGAGGATAAGGAAGTCAAAAAAAATCTTGAAGCCTTGCTGCCGGAATGGAAGGGGATTGAAAAACAGATACAGAACAAATTGCAGATCGCCAATATGCAGCTCAAAGAAATGAGCAATGATGAAAAATCCCTGATTGAAAGTTCAGGCATTTCCATTAAAAAATTCTTCCGGACCCGGGGCCTGTATCTGATGATTGCCCTGATTTCCTGCATCTGTGCGGTTTTGTTGCTGAGGCTTGGCGCCGGATACCTGATGACGCTGGTTCCCGGATATAACATGAAATACAAGCCTTTCCATATCCGGCTGTTTGAAATCCTGGTAAGAATGGCGGCCATGTTTGTCGTATTATTCGTCCTGGTTCTGGTTTTTTATATTTTTGAGGACTGGGTTCTTTTAAGTTTATCCATTATTTTGTTCATCGGCATTGGATGGACCGCCAAGCACACCTTGCCCAAGTTCTGGCAGCAGAGTCAACTTATGCTCAATATCGGGGCTGTCCGGGAAGGGGAAAGAATCATTTACCAGGGCGTGCCCTGGATGGTGAAAACCATCAATATTTTTTGCATCCTTGAAAATCCGGATATGGAGGTCAGCATCCGGCTGCCCATTGAAGAATTGCTGGACAAGACCTCCCGTTCGTTTCACAAGAGTGAATCCTGGTTCCCGTGCAGGAGAAACGACTGGGTCATCCTCTCCGACGGCACTTGGGGCCATGTTACCAGTATGTCCCATGAAATGGTTCAGCTTGTCCTGGCCGGAGGTGCAAAAAAAACCTACCAGACTTCGGATTTTCTCGGCCAGACGCCTTTGAACATTTCCCTGGGGTTCAGCCTCAAGGTGGTCTTCGGTGTCAGCTATGATATTCAGAAAGATATCACCGGAAAAGTTCTTGAAACCCTGTTGGCCCATATCCGGGAAGCCATTGAAAAAGAGGAATATGATAAGGGATTCGTGAATGTCCAGGTAGACTTTCAGGCGGCCGGCAGTTCTTCTCTGGACCTGGTTGTCATTGCAGAATTCAAAGGCGAAATGGCCCCCCAGTATTACAAGCTGTCCCGGGCCATCCAGAGGTGGTGCGTGGATGCCTGCACGGCCAACGACTGGGAAATCCCCTTTCCCCAGCTTACGGTGCATCATTAAAAAGAGACTTGCCGGTATCGAAAATAAGACCTATAATAAGTTCATAATTATGATCTAAATAAAATCTTAAAGGTGTTGCCATGGAATCCGTATTAGCCAATTGCTCAGTCAGCATATCGGAATTAAAGAAAAACCCGTCCGCCCTCATTGAGCAGTCCGGCGGGGAGCCTATTGCCATTCTGAATCATAACAAGCCGACGGCTTATCTTATCCCTGCCGCGACCTATGAAGCACTCATGGAAAAAATTGAAGATTACCAGTTAGGGCTTATCGTGAATGAGCGCCAACATGAAAAAATATCAGCCGTAGAAATGACATTGGATGAGCCTCGTCATTGCAGTCGGAAAAGGGATAAGGGCAGGGTGTATAAAAAAGCCGGGGAAAGGAAATAAGCAATGGCCGATTTTATGAAAAGATAAACCGGTTTTTTCACCCAGACGGAAGACTTCTTTTTTGCCCGGAGTGCCGCCTTCACCGGAAATCGACATGGAGTGCTCTCCTCCGGGGCTGCCGCCGGCTTTCATGAGCGCCGGGAGGATGTCAACGGCTTCGCCCTCCATAATCTGCCGGGAGTGTTGGGCAAGGGCCTCAAGGTCAAGGGTCTTATCCGTTTTTTCATGCTTTGCTGCGGGCTCATAGATGAGCGCTCCCATGGTGTGCCTTCCCAAAAAGGCGAGCCTGTCCAGAACCGAGAGCCGGTCGATGTCCACCCCCTGTTTTCTCAAAAACCGGTCCATGAGCAGGAGCCCCCACCCATCGGGCAGAGAATCGTCAAACAAGCCGAAGACAGGGCCGAATGTCTTTAAACATTCAGCTCTTTCAAATGGACCCCCGTTTTGAGATTTTTTTCTCTTTTTGCTTTAGTTCTTTCAAGGACCCTGCTTCCGGCGGGTTCAGGAGGGATGCGGCGTCGTCAAGGCGGCCCAGGGCATGGATCAATTTCAGGAAATGATGGAGAGAAACCTTGCCCGTCTGCTCAAACCGTCTCAGCGAGGCCTCCGTCACTCCGGAGCGTTCGGCCAGGGTGGAGCGCTTCCATTTTTTTGCAAGCCTGAGCGCCTTTAGTTTCAAGGCCAGTTCCCGGGCAATGTCTTCCGGGGTATTTAATAAGAATATCATAATTTTATTGATAATATAGTATTCATAAGCTGGGAATATTATATTTTATGATCCATATATTGTCAATTAAGATTAGACTATCATGACATAAAAAAGGGCAGGAAAAGGATGTTTCGTCTTCTCCTGCCCTTTGAATTGAATGGGGCGGTTTATTTGCCGATGAGGGTCCGGCCGATGATCATTTTTTCGATTTCCTTGGCCCCTTCGTAAATTTCAAGAACCTTGGCGGCCCGGTAGAAGCGCTCGATATCATAATCGTCAAAATAGCCGTAGCCGCCGTGGAGCTGGAGGGCTTCATCCACCACTTCGACGGCGATGCGGGAGGCATAGAGCTTGGCCATGGCGGTCACATGGGTGTCGGGCGTGCCGTTGTCGAGGAGCCAGGCCGCCTTGTACATGATGTTCCGGGCCAGTTCCACCTTGACGGCCATGTCTGCGATTTTAAACTGGACCCCCTGGAAGCTGCCGATGGGTTTGCCGAATTGTTTTCGGTCCCGGATATGCTTGATGGCCATGTCGAGAGCCCCCTGGGCCAGGCCCACGCCGTGGGCCGAGACATAGGCCCGGCTCCGGTCGAAAAAGGCCATGAGCTGGTGAAAGCCGTTGCCCCTGGCGCCGATGAGATTTTCTTCCGGAACCCTGCAATTGGTGAGATAAATGGCTGCCGTATCTGAACAGCGAAGGCCCATTTTTCCGTGCATGGGCTCGGCCTTGTAGCCGGGCCGGTTGGTTTCCACGGCAATGATGCTGTGGCGTTTGGACCGGGAAGGGTTCTCCGGGTCCGTGAGGCAGAACATGAGCATGAAGGTGCCCTTGGTGCCGTTGCCGATCATGACCTTGGAGCCGTTTAATACCCATTCATTGCCGTCTTTCACTGCGGTGGTGGCGGCGGCGAGGGTGTCGGACCCGGCATCGGGTTCGGTAATGGCAAAGCCCATGACGCCTTCACCGTTGAAGATGGGGTCCAAAAATTTTTTGCCCTGCTCGTCCGAGCCGAAGAGGATGAATTCTTCTGCGCCAAAGGTCAGGGAGCAGAGCTGCTGGCTGATGCCGGGGTCCACCTTCCAGAATTCTTCCAGAACAATGGCTTGTTCCAGATAGCCCAGGCCCGGCCCTCCGAATTTTTCAGGGACGAAAAGCCCGATGAGTCCCAGCTCCCTTGCCTTTTTCACGATATCACCGGGGTAGGTCTGGGTCAGGTCCAGTTCCCGGCCCATGGGCGCCAGTTCCCCCCGGGCAAATTCCCTGGCGGCTTTTTGAATCGATTTCTGTTCTTTTGAGAGTAAAAAATCCACGGCTCTGTCTCCTTATTTTAAATAGTGTGAATTCGGGCATCCTTACATGGGAATATTGCCATGCCGCCGGAAGGGCTGGGGCCGTTTCTTGTTTTTCAGCATGGACAGGGCCCGGATGATTTCGGTCCGTGTCTCGGACGGTTCGATGATCCGGTCCACCAGCATATTGGAAGCGGCATGAAAGGGGTTGGAATATTTATAATCGTATTCTTCGATCTTCTGGGCCTTGAAGGCCTTGGGGTCTTCGGCCTCCTCGATTTCTTTTCTGTAAATAATATTGATGGCGGCCGTGGTGTCCAGAACCACGAGCTGGGCCACGGGCCAGGCCATCATGAGATCCACGCCCATGCCGGCGCAGCACATGGCCATGACGGCCCCGCCGTATTCTTTCCGCAGGGCCAGGGTGATTTTGGGCACCGTGGCTTCGGCATAGGCATAGAGCATTTTGGCCCCGTGCCGGATGATGCCGGCATGTTCCTGGTGAACGCCGGGAAAATAGCCGGGCACATCCACCAGGTTCACCAGGGGGATGGAAAAGCAGTCGCAGAACCGGATGAACCGGGCGGCCTTGTCTGCGGAATGGTAGTCCAGGCACCCGGCCTTGACCGAGGGCTGGTTGGCGACAATGCCCACGGTGGAGCCGTTCATGCGGGCCAGACCGGTGATGATATTGGGGGCGAACACCGGCAGGACTTCAAGAAATTCATTATTATCCACAATTTCGTCAATGACCCGGTGCATGTCATAGGCTTTTTTGAATTCCGCCGGGACAATGTCGGTAAGGACAGGGTTTTTCCGGTCCGGGGGGTCTTCACAGGGAAAACAGGGCGGCGCTTCTTCATGGTTGGACGGCAGGAAGCCTAGAAGGTAGCGGATGAGTTCAATGCTTTCCTGGTCCGTCTGGGTGACAAAATGGGCCTGGCCCGTGATCTCGCTGTGAACCTTGGCCCCGCCCAGTTCTTCCAGGGTCACGGTTTCCCCGGTCACATCCTGGATGACCTTGGGGCCGGTAATGACCATCTGGCTCTGTTTTTCAATCATGATGATGAAATCCGTCAGGGCCGGGGAATAGACGGAAACCCCGGCGCAGGGCCCCATGATGCAGGAGATCTGGGGGATGACCCCGGAAGCGGCCGTATTCCGGTAAAACATGCCGGCCACGCCCTTGGAGGCGAAAAAGCCCTCGTGGAGCCTGCCGCCGCCGGAATCAAACAGGCCCACAATGGGGGCCTTGACTTTCAGTGCCTCGTCCTGGATCCGGTTGATTTTCTGTCCGTGGATGGTGCCCACGGACCCGCCGAGAACGGTGACATCCTGGGCATAGGCAAAGACCATGCGGCCGTTGACCAGACCGTAACCGATGACCACGCCGTCTCCGGTGACCTTTCGCTTTTCCATGCCGAAATCCACGCACTGGCTTTCGGCAAGGTCATTCAATTCAACAAAACTGCCCGGATCAAACAACAGGCCCAACCTTTCCCCGGCCGTGAGTTTTCCCGCGGAGCGGTGGCGGGCCATGGCTTTTTCACCGCCCCCCAGGGCTGCTTTTTCCTGAAGGCTCCTGAGCCGTTCAAGCTCTTTTTCATGTGTTTTTACGGTCATGATCCATCCTTACTCTCAAAGTTAACGGCATCTCAAAGTCAACGGCGCTTTCATGGGGTCATGAACTAATGAATTTTATTAGGTTTTCATGACGGATTTCCTGGTGTTGTATACTGTATACAATTATACCGTGTCAAGAACATATTTTGAAAAA
>CAZAHK010000179.1:0-1940 GCA_964484555.1 uncultured Desulfobacula sp. | reverse complement strand
TTGAAAGCCTCGGGCTTGAAGCAGACCATGCCCTGACCCTGACCGGGGGCATGGAAAAGGTGAATGCCCTGGATGTGGATCTGGTTCTTTTGGATGTGAATCTTCCCGACGGCAGCGGTCTTGATGTCATAGAAGATATTTCCGGAATCCCTGATGCACCCCAGATTATTATTCTGACGGCTTTTTCAGACCCGGACGGGGCTGAGCTGGCCATTGAAAGCGGGGCCTGGGATTATATCCAGAAGCCTGCCTCATCCAAAGCCATTAAACTTCAGATCCTGAGAGCCCTGGAATACCGGAAGCAGAAACAACGATCTGAGCCCCTTCTGTCTCTTCACGCCCATGCCATCATCGGGTCCGGCAAGGTCCTTCAGGACTGCCTGAAAAAGGTCGCCAGGATTGCCGGGACCGATGCCCATGTGCTTTTGACCGGGGAAACGGGCACGGGAAAAGAGCTCTTCGCCAAGGCCATCCATGAGAACAGCGCCCGGTCCAAGGGCAGTTTCATTGTGGTGGATTGCAGCATATTATCGGAAAATTTTATAGAAAGCGTGCTTTTCGGCCATGAAAAAGGCGCTTTCACCGGCGCAGACCGGAAAAGAAACGGGCTGGCCCTCCTGGCCCACGGCGGGACACTCTTTCTGGATGAGGTGGGGGAATTGCCCGAATCCATCCAGGGGTCTTTTTTAAGGGTGCTCCAGGAAAAAAAATTCAGGCCCGTGGGCAGTGAAGAGGAAATTCACAGCGATTTTCGGGTTATTTCCGCCACCAATAAAAATATTGAACAGATGGCTGCGGAAAAAAAATTCAGGAATGACCTTTTGTACCGGCTGAAATCCTTTTCCCTGGAATTGCCGGCCCTGCGGCACAGGGCTTCGGATATCCGGGAAATCGCATTCCATTATACGGACATCTTCTGCCGGCAGCAGAATACCGAATTAAAAGAATTGTCCGATGATTTTTTGGAAACCCTGGAAAAATATGACTGGCCCGGAAATGTCCGGGAACTGGTCAATACCATGGAAACCTGTATCGCCTCCACCCCGTCGGAACGAATCCTCTTTGCCTATCACCTGCCTTCAAAGATCCGGTCCAGGGTTACCCGGGCCGCGTTTACAAAAAAAACATCGGGAAAAGAAATCGTAAATCAACTGTCCAATTCCCATGAGCCCCTTCCTTTCTTTCGGGAGGCCATGGCCAGGACGGAACAAGAATATATCAAAACCATTTATTCACGGGCTGGCGGGGATATCGAAGCCATGTGCCGGATGTCCGGTATATCCAGGGCGGTTCTCTACCGGAAATTAAAAAACCTTGACCCCTCTTGAGCCCGGCCCCATGTATCGAATGTGAGATTTGTCTTGAAAACGATACAAATGCCGTATCATTTTCGAGATAAGATTTTTGAATTTCTTTTGTGATGATCCTGAATTAAAATAACTCATTGATATTATAAATTAAATTTTATCGCCTCTCCCCCTTTCGCCTTCGGCACGCATATTGTATTGCCCTGTCTGAGCAGCATTTCAGTATTGCAATATAAGAGTCGAAATATGATGAAAGAAAAATATCCGGTCCGGTTTATAATCTTTTCCACGCAAAAGGGAAAAAAGCATGAGGAGATCCTCAGCTTTGCAGAGCGACTGTTCCTTCCTTCCGAAATCAGCATCCATTCAAAGGCAAACGAATTTTCCAAGGCTGTTGTGGAGCCGGGATTTGATCAGCGGATCATCCTGATTCTGGCCGGCTCCTCCGATGATCTGGACCAAATCCTTCCATTCCGGGGTCTGCTTGTAAACCACCCCGTGATATTGATCCTGCCGGATTCAAAAAAGGATACCATGACCCGTGCCCTATCCCTTTACCCCCGGTATATCGATTATATTCAGAACGATCTGAAGGATGTTTTTTTGGTTCTTAAAAAAATGGTGAAAAAAATA
>CAZAHK010000178.1:0-8198 GCA_964484555.1 uncultured Desulfobacula sp. | reverse complement strand
TTTCTTTCGTACCTATAACCGGACAGCCATATGAAAAACATTCCAATACTTTTGTCTTGATTCCGCCTGCTAGGATCGAAGGAGCTAACAGAACAGCATTATCTGTATATACCTCTTGAAGATCGTTTACAAAACCATGGAAGTGGACATTGCTAACAGGCTTGTATATGTGTCTCATTCGACCATAAATATGGATCTGTGTTTGTGGCTTAAGTCGATTCCAAACATCTAAGAGATACTTAATTGACATTTTGTTTTGTGCAATTCGATCGGCACCAATGAAAATAAAATGTATAGGCAGGATTCTATAAATGGCCTCTTTGCGATATTCAACTGGCGGTAATATGGTTACTATCCTGGCTTTTTTTTCAATTCTTGCCTTTGACAGTCGGTTTTGGAGCAATTTTGCTTCATAGGTAGAATTCAATACCACTGTGTCAGCAATCATAGCTGCATTTAGCTCGCATCGCTCCAACGTCCTGTATTCATAGTGCAGAATAGATGATGCTATACGAGTTTTTTTAAGTAATTTTTTCAGAAAGATTGGTAATTGGCTATCAAGATGCCCTGTGGCAATAGGTAACCGTTTTTTTAGCCAGGTTTTGTACCGTCTGGACAGCAAATCATCCATATCGACCACAATATGTGCATTGGGCAAGGCTTTTCGTACAGCAGCCAATACCGTGTAAAGCCTTATACCTTCTATATAAACAATTTGAAAATTTGACCCCGACAGAGCATTGATGATGCGTGCCTCCTCCGAATAAGAAGAGTATAACAAACACTGGAATGGGAGGGGGGCTTTGCGAAGAAGGCTCAAGGCCCACCGCCATGCAGCTATGACAAGCTCATGAATATGTCTGTGTTCGAGGATTTGATGAACCCGGAGTTGTTTTGCGCTTTGAAGTGACTCGGATGAGCGCTGCAAGGGGATTGTAATTGAGCTTCGTCCGCGAGGATCGTTACTGTCGTAATCTCGTGCCCAAATGAAACATGCACCAATATTTTTTCCGTTTTTTTCAACTCCTGCCCCGGAGCAGCGGGAGGTATCACCTGTCATTTCGACTCTGCTCAAAGGCTTGCTGAAACACCTCTAATTGTGCCTGTGCGTTTTGCTCCAGATTGAACTCATGTTCCACTTTCAATCTGCCTCTTTTGGCCATCTCTGACGCTTCATAAGGGTTTTGGAAGATTTTTTCTATGGCTTTGGTCAGTCCTGAGCGGTCATCAGGATCAACCAGCAAACCTGTAACACCGTCTATTACCAACTCCGGAATACCGGAGACGCGGGTTGTTATGACAGGCCGTTCGTGGGCCAGGGCTTCGATGACAACATTCGGGATCCCTTCTGTTCTTCCCTGCTTGCCGTATCTGCTGGGGGCCACGAGGACATCACACTGGCCATAGGCCGCAGCGACAAATTCAAACGGCATTGCGCCTAAGAAGTCAATTTTACCGGATAGTTTCAGCTTGGCAGCCAAATGCTCAAGCTTCTTACGTTCCGGTCCGTCACCGATCAGTTGAAGTTCCCAACCTTCTGCAGGATGAAAACCGGCCAGTGCATACAGCAGGTCGTCAATGCCTTTTCGATCCTCCAGTGAGCCGACATAGAGTACGGAGAATTTTTTTTTCGGCTCCTTTTTAAAGCGAACAATTTTTGATAAATCAACGCTCGAATGGATCACGGTCATGGGTTTGAGTCTCAGGCTGGGTACGCGTTTTCGGAGAAAATTTATATTGTATTGACTGATGGTCCTTATGGCTGCTGCTTCTCCCAGAGTAAGGCCTAAAATCGTTTGGTTAATAAAAATATCATGGGCTCGGCAGCTCGCACTATAGCTGATCCCTGTCAACCGGCTGATGATCCAGGCGCAGGTTGTCGGGTGCCCGGCAAACTCACCATGAATATGCTCGGCCCCCCAATTGCGAAGCTCCCGTGCCATGAGTACGGATTTGGGTAAAATTGCCAGGGATTTAATCAGCACTTCGGGGTTGTGCCGGCTTTTTTTCAGGAGATCCCACAGGATGTTACCTATCACGGACGAATGTGACTTCATCATGTGCAGTATTTCTCTAATTACTGAAAGGCTTAGAAAGGGCACAGTGTAGGCCCGTTCCAGAACGATTCGAGCAAATTCATGCAGCGTTGCATGCCGATTAAACGGGAGTAAATGGTAAAGCTTGACATCATGTCCATGTTCAATAAATTTTACCATATCCCGCATAATAAAGGTTTCTGTTGTGCTGGGAAATTCTGTTACAATCAAGGCTATTTTCATTAATTTGTATCCGCTTCAATCAATACCGAATCCAATTGAGTTATATGTTGCACAAACACCTCTTTTTCCTCATAGCTCCGCCCGGTCGGTTACATGCGGCGTATCATCCAGGGACCATTCCCACAAGGGATTATAACGAATAAATCATCCGGAAGTCGTTGTAAAGTGTTTTATGAGCCTAATTCTATCCCCATCTTTAAATTCCCAGGAACCAGGTCAGTGTTTTTTGAATCCCGGTTTCAAAGGATTCTTTTGGCGCATAGCCAAGGGTTGAGGCTATTTTGGCGGCATTAATGGCATAGCGGCGGTCATGGCCGGGCCGGTCCGTCACATGGGTGATCAGGGTTCCGGGATGGATACCCCGGGATGAGGGGCAGAGGGGATATTTTTCCCTGAGTTCCCCGGTGGTTGAAAATTTTTCATGGATGAGGTTACAGATGAGGTTGACAATATCCAGGTTGGCCCATTCGTTGTTTCCTCCGATATTGTAGGTTTCTCCGGGCTTTCCTGCCTCAAGGATCAGGTCGATTCCCAGGTTGTGATCATCCACATAGAGCCAGTCCCGGATTTGTCGGCCATCTCCGTAAACCGGGATGGGTGTGTTGTTCAGGATGTTTGTGATCATTAAGGGGATCAGTTTTTCAGGGAACTGAAAGGGTCCGTAATTGTTGGAACAGTTGCTGATGGTGGTCTGAAGGCCGTAGGTTTTGTGATAGGCCCGAACCAGGTGATCCGATGCGGCTTTGCCGGCAGCATAGGGGGAATTGGGGCTATAGGGGGTGGTTTCGGTAAAAGGCGGATCACCCGGTTTCAGTGATCCGTATACTTCATCGGTGGAGATGTGGTGGAATCGGTGGGGACGGGGCTCAAGATCCAGCCAGATTTTTTTTGCAGTTTTGAGAAGGGTGTGGGTTCCCACAATATTGGTCTGTATAAATTCATCCGGGCCGAGGATGGATCTGTCCACATGGGATTCTGCGGCAAAATGGACAATGGTGTCTATGTTGTGGTCTACCAGAATGGATTCCACCAGAGGCTGATCCAGGATATTGCCGTGGACAAAGGTAAATTTGGGGTTTTTTTGGGCCGGGGCCAGATTTTCCTTATTCCCGGCATAGGTCAGGGCATCCAGAACAATCAGACGATCTTCAGGGTATTTGTTGAGCCAGTAGTAGACAAAATTGGTGCCGATGAATCCGGCGCCGCCTGTTACCAGAATGTGCTTCATGGGTTAAGCTCCTTTAACATGGACCGGAGCCGGACACGCCAGTGAACCGGGGTGAAGGATAGGGCCTGCCAAAAGGAGGTTTTGTCCAGAACACTGTACATGGGTCTTTTGGCAGGGGTTGGATATTGAAGGGTCGAAACCGGCAGAATGGGAATGGCTTTGCCAAGAAGGCCGGCCTGAACACCTTCTTCTTGGATGGCCACGGCAAAATCGTACCACGAGGCCACTCCGGCATCGGTATAGTGAAAGGTTCCTGTCAGGTTTTTCTCCAGGGCTGCCCATATGGCCCCGGCCAGGCCAAAAGCCCATGTGGGGGTTCCGATCTGCTCATCGATAATGGTGAGCTGCTGCTTTTCCTTCATGAGTTTCAACATGGTTTTTACAAAATTGGTACCGTGGGAAGAGTACAGCCAGGCCGTTCTGATGATAAGGGCTTGATCTTTCAGAATCTCTTGAACAGCCTGTTCACCTTTCAGTTTTGATTTTCCGTAAACCGATTGAGGGTCAGGGACATCATCCGGCAAATAGGGCCTGAAATTTTGGCCGCTGAAAATAAAATCCGTAGAAATGTGTATCAATGGGGTTTTATTTCTGCTGCAGTGCTCTGCGATTTGGGCAACGGCAGTATGATTGATCCTGAAGGCCAGGTCAGGCTCCTGTTCCGCCCTGTCAACGGCAGTGTAGGCAGCGGCATTGATGATGCAGTCGGGCAGGGTTTCCTGAATGCATCGGGTGATGCTGAGATCAGAGCAAAAATCAATCTTCGGAAAGTCACAGGTGGTCAGGGTGACGTGGTCCGGGCAGGTGCGTTGCAGCTCCCATCCCAATTGCCCTCCTGATCCGAGCAACAGGACTTTCATGCGAATACCTCTGCATTGGCCAGGGGCATCCCCTGACTGTCTTTTTCTGAGAGAACCGGGGATATCCCCGGAATGACGGGCCAGTCAATTGAAATATCAGGGTCATTCCAGAGGACGCTCCGTTCATGGTCGGGAGCATAATAGTCGGTGCATTTATAGGTAAATTCGGCTTCAGGACTTAACACATAAAAGCCATGGGCAAAGCCGGGCGGAACCCAGAGCATTCTCTTGTTTTCTGCAGAAAGAATTGTGCCGGTCCATTGTCCAAAGAACGGGGAGGATCTGCGAAGATCAACGGCAACGTCAAACACTTCACCCGAAATCACGCGGACCAGTTTTCCCTGGGGATGCCTGATCTGGTAATGAAGTCCCCGCAGGATACCCCTTGAGGATTTGCTGTGATTATCCTGAACAAAGGTAACGGGAGCGATTCTTTTTTTAAATTCATCATCCCGGAAGGTTTCCATGAAAAACCCCCGGTGATCCCCGAAAACTTTGGGTTCAATCAATACAACATCCGGTATGTTTAATTGTGTATAAATCATTCTGTCTTCTTTATAAGATTCAGTAAATATTGTCCATATCCGTTTTTTTTCATGGGTTGGGCCAGTTTTTCCAATTGTTCTGCTGTAATATGGTTCATTCGATAGGCAATTTCTTCAGGGCAGGCAATCTTGAGTCCCTGACGATCTTCCACCACTTTGATAAAGGTCGCGGCATCCAAAAGGGATTCATGGGTACCGGTGTCGAGCCAGGCCGTTCCCCGGCTGAACAATTCGACATCAAGTGTGCCGTTCAGCAGGTAGGCCAGGTTGACATCGGTAATTTCAAGTTCTCCCCTTTTTGAGGGTCTGATCTGTTTGGCAATCCGGATCACCTCATTATCATAAAAATAAAGGCCTGTAATCGCATAGTTTGATTTTGGAATTTCCGGTTTTTCTTCCAGGCTTGTGACTGTGCCGGTGCCGTCAAATCCGACCACTCCATACCGCTGGGGATCTTTGACATAGTATCCGAAAATGGTGGCCCCCCTGTCTTTTTTTGCCAACAACTGAAGGCGTTCAGACAATCCTTCACCGTAGAAAATATTATCTCCCAGAATCAGGGTGGCAGGGTCATGGGCAATAAACGCTTCTCCGATGACAAAAGCCTGGGCAAGCCCATCCGGAGAAGGCTGTACAGCATATTCCAGGTGGATACCCCACTGGGTCCCGTCTCCAAGCAGGTGTTTGAAACTGTCAAGATCCTTTGGGGTTGTGATAACCAGTATCTCCCGGATTCCTGAAAGCATCAGGGTTGATAGCGGATAATAAATCATGGGTTTGTCATACACCGGCATCAGTTGTTTGCTGACGGAATAGGTCAGGGGATAAAGCCGTGTCCCTGATCCGCCGGCCAGAATGATTCCTTTTCGCATAGTTCTCACCTTGGGTTAGGACTGTAACTGTTTTTCTTGGGCATTTTCATGGGCTTCCGAAAGGCGGTATTTTAAATATTGTATCCCGTCTTCGTCATACTCGGAAAGATCAAAGCAGTATCCGTCTTCACCCAGCAGTCCTTCAGGGATAAGGTCTCCGGCTTCATCCGGGTCCGTGACCATTTCTCCGTAAAAACACACGGAGAGCCACCTTTCGTTAGGGTTGTCGTCAATGACATCCACCATGGCAAAAAGGGAACGCTTTTTCTGGCTTTTGTGCTTCGGGCGAAGCGAAAAACTGACGCCGGGCCGTTCATTAAAGTCAAGGGTGGTATCGTCAAGGGTTTTCAGGTGTTCATACAGTTCGGAGAAGGCCTGTTTTGTTCCGGATTCGGTTTCGATCCAGGTGTGGATAAAATGTTCAATGGGAGTCACGAGTTATTCCTTCATGTGTTTTAAGAGATGTCCAAGTTCAGGAAAGATCAGGGCGTTGCAGGCCAGTTTGCAGGCTTTGATGCTGCCCGGCATGCAGAAGACAAGGGTTTTTCCGATGATCCCGGCCGTGGCCCGGGAAAGGATGGCGGCGGAATCGATTTCTTCAAAACTGAGTTGCGCAAAAAGAGGGCCAAAGGCGGTCAGTTCTTTTTCAAACAAGGGCTTGACGGCTTCAATGGTCACATCCTTGGGGCTGATGCCGGTGCCGCCGGACATAATCACGGCGTCCGGGGCTATTTTTCCGGTTACATGCAGGGTCAATTCCCGGATGGCGGCAATGTCATCGGTGACCACCTGGTGAATGACCACTTCATAACCTTCTTTTTTGGCCTGTTTTTTGATCCAGGCCCCGGATTCGTCCTGGTCCAGGCTTCGGGTGGTGGAGACGGAAAGAACAGCCATCCGGATATGTTCCGGTGTGTTTTGTTTATGTTCCGAGGTGCTCATGATTTAATCCTGTTCCATGTAGACAAGGTCCTGTTGGTCATGTTCAGCCACAAGGACGTTAATCATGTCTTGGTGTTCGGTGTTGATGGAAAGTCCCTTGTAATCCGCCTGGATGGGGAGTTCCCGGTGGCCCCGGTCAATGAGGATGGCCAGTTCGATGCGGGAGGGCCTGCCGAAATCCATGAGCGCATCCATGGCGGCCCGGATGGTCCGGCCGGTGAAGAGGACGTCATCCACCAGGATAATATCCATATCATCCACGGAAAAGGGAATATTGGACGGCCTTACCGTGGGCTGGCGGCTGATTTTTGTCCAGTCGTCCCGGTACATGTTGATATCCATGCTGCCGACGGGAAGGGTGACATTTTCGATCTGCTTGATCTGATCGGCTATCCGTTTGGCCAGAAAATCCCCCCGGGTCTGAATCCCCACAAGGGCAAGGTTCTTTGTTCCCCTGTGCTTTTCAATGATTTCATGGGAGATCCGGGTGATGATCCGTTTAAAATCCGATTCATTCAAAAGGGTCTTTTGTTTTTTCATAGCCCACGCTTTCCTTGGTTTATATGCGTTTTAGAATCCTTATCATCTTTTTTTATGGGGGGCAACACCTTGATTTTAAGTTTGACTTGCTATAATCAATGTAAGATAAAAAATGAATTCAGTCAGGACAGGTGCCGATGAAATTTGATGTGACGGGCGTGATCCTGGCAGGCGGTAAAAACAGCCGTCTGCCGGGAGAAAAAAAAACATTCCGGAAGATCGGGGAAAAGACGATCCTTGACAATATCTATACGGTGTTTTCAAGTCTTTTCAAGGAAGTGATTATTGTGGTCAATGATCCTGAGGATTTTGCCGGATGGGACATGACCATCGTCACCGATATCATTCCTTCCAAATGCGCTTTGGCAGGCCTTCACGCCGGGCTTTTTTATGCCTCCTATCCCTATGTCTATGCCACGGCCTGTGATACGCCCTTTCTCAGGCAGTCCGTGGTGGAGCATATTGTGGGGAGGATTGAAAAAGGCTATGACGTCATTGTGCCGAGAACCGACGACGGGCTTGAAACCTTGTCCGCAGCCTATTCAAAGGAGTGCATTCCCCTCATCGAAGAGGCTCTTAAAAAAGACATGTATATGATTAAAAAATTTTTCAGGCCGGGGAAGGTAAAAGAGATTCCCATCACGGAATTAAGGCCCCTGGACCCGGAACTCCAGTTTATCTTTAATGTGAACACCCCGGAAGACCTTGAACGGGCGAGGATCATGGCCGGTCAGAATCCGGAGTGAATAAAAGGAGAGAACCATGAATATCCAGACAATGCTGGAACAGATCAAAAAGCATCCGGACTACCATAAGGCCGGGATGATTTTATGCCATAACGGCGTGGTCCGGGAAACCTCCCGTGAAGGCGATGAGGTGACGGGCCTTGAGATTACCGTTGACCATGAAGGGTTGTCCCGGATTATCAGCGA
>CAZAHK010000177.1:0-8236 GCA_964484555.1 uncultured Desulfobacula sp. | reverse complement strand
AACCAGATAGCGGATGGCCCAGTGTTGGTCGTCAAAGTAGAATTCCTTGATTTTGCCTATCTCTCCGTCAAGGCAATTCAATTTGTAACCCTTTATTGTTTTGACTTTGTTCAGCATAATCGTGCTCCTTTTATCCTTTTGGTTTTGCGGTCATTGTCTTTGAACCTTATTTATCGAACGGTTTCCCATCAACCCCTGAAGATGATCGAGCAATTGTTTTTCAGAGGTTCCGATCATAAGGTCCTGGTCGGACAGCATCACTATTTTCTCATACTCCGGTTGGGTGATGATGTTCTCATGGATGGCTTTTTCAATCATCGAGTTTAATCCTGAATCCGGTTGAGTAAATTTCATAATATTTCCCCTTTTTTTTGGGCAAGCCCCTTGGACCGTTCTGCTTTCAACGGTTATCCGGTCATTCATCCGGGCAAGTGCGCATTTCAAATTGCGGTTTCGGCAATGCTGAATTTTTCACAGCCTGGCGCAATGCGCTGCGAAGCCCTTCTTCCAGTACAGGGTGATAAAAAGGCATGGACAGGATATCCACCGCCCGCATTCCAGATCCAATGGCCCAGGCAAGAAGGTGGGCCAGGTGCTCACCGTGGGGCGCGATCAACTCGGCCCCCAGCAGCAGGCTGTCGGTTTTACGGGCATAGAGCCGGACCTTACCCTGGTTCTGCCCCATCATCACGGCTCTTCCCTGGTGTTCATAATCCGACTCCCCAACAACAAACTCTATTTTGTCCCGATTCAGTGATTTATAGGATTCTCCAACCACCGCAATATTCGGTTCACAAAAAGTGATCCCGAGATAAATGCGTTTTTGAAAGCCGGTGACCGCGGGGGCCATTGCATTATAGCCTGCAATCCGGCCTTCATCAGCGGCTTCATGCAAAAGGGGGCGTAACCCGTTTGCATCTCCGGCAATAAAGATCGGCAGATTCCCGATTTGAAAGGTGGTCTCATCAAACACAGGCAACCCACGGTCGTTCAATTCCACACCCAGGTTTTCCAGTCCAAGACCGTCCAGGACCGGACGCCTGCCCACCGCCGCCAGCACCCGGTCCACATTCCAGGTTTCATCCTCGAAGACCACGGTGAGGCGGTTGCCGGTCTCACCCACAATTTGCGGTGATCCGATCCGGATACGCATTTCTTTTGATAAGGTTTGAACAGCATAATTTTGAAGGTCCGGGTCCGTCAATCCGCCGATGGATCTGCTCCGTGTGATACAGATGACGTCGACCCCCATCCGGCTGAACGCTTGAGCCATTTCAACACCCACCGGACCGAGTCCGAAGACTGCCATTTTGCGGGGAAGAGTTTCAAGCTCAAACAATTGGTTGGTATCGATGAGATATTTTGCATATTTCCGCCAGGATTCCGGGATAACGGGTTTGGAGCCCGCAGCAATGATGATCTTATCCGCATGAAGGATCTCATCGCCGAGATCGAGGGTATTGGGGTCAATGAACCGGGCATGTTTTTGTATCAGATGATCTCTCCACAACTCCATATCTTTTGTTACACCGCTGACGAACCCATCCCGGAGCCGGCGGACATGGGCCATGACCTTTGCATCATCCGGTAAGGCCGGTTTGGTATCTTCACGGTTCAAGGCTTCAAGGCCCTGTTGGGAATGATATGCATTTGCAATGGCGATCAAGGATTTGGACGGCATGCACCCGACCCTGGCACAGGTGGTTCCCAGTGTCCCGCCGTCAATCACCACATAATTGTCCGTGTGCTTAGAGATTTCTTCCCGGGCCGTCAGTCCGGCTGTACCGGCCCCGATGATGGCCACGTCATATGTTTTTTTCATATTTTCCCTTTTCGGTTAGATCACTCCGGGTTTTCCGGGGCCGGTTTAAATTTAATCCAGCCTCTCGTTGCCATATATCGCATAAACTGAACGATTCTTCTGGCCGCCTCATCAATGTCGTCCCCGGTCTTTTTGCTCTGGATGCGGATGATATCCAGGATGCTTCGCGTTCCGTCCATGCTGAGCCATGCCGATGAAGAAAGCTCGTCCAACTCAAGATCTGAAACCGACTCTTTATTCACAAGCCTGCCCATGAGCCGTTTGATAGGATTGATCTCGAATTCCAGAACGACCTTATGCGAATAAGTCACTTTATATTTGCGATGAAGGATTTCGGGTACATAGAGGATAAAATTATAATCGTCCTTTGTCTGGTTTTGCGGACTCATTTTGGCTACTCCTTTCTTACGGCATATATAAACACCCAGATTGAAAGCAACAGGAACATCACAAATGCCGTTAGATTGCTGTTTGCAATGGCCGGGAACAGCTTGAGCCCAAAGGCGATATCCGTTCCAACGGCGGCAAATATCCCGATGACGATACCGACGAGAGCGTCTCCGGCCACAAGCCCGGATGCCAGTAAAATGCCCTTTTCAACGGCCCTGTCCATTTCAACATGGGATTCCTTTTCAGAGACCTTATCGTCTTTTGCAGCCTTATCCTGTTCGATGGCCTTGTCCTCTCCTTTGGGGGCGGGCTTCATTTTTCTTTCTACCATTTCTCTGACAATGCCTCCGGAAAATATGGCGGCCGTCAGGCCGATGGGAAGATAGATGCCCAGCGCCACGGCAAGAATTGGAATTTTGGCCATAAAGCAGAATACAGCCAGGGCCACACCGATAAATACCAGGGTCCACGGCAGCTTGGCCGTCATGATGCCTTCAACGATCATTTTCATCAGCGTTGCCTGGGGCGCGGGAACGGCCGCATCTCCGATGCCATAGGCCGAGTTCAACAGGATCAAGGTGCCTGCCGCTGCAACGGACGCCAGTGAAAGCGCGAGGAACATCCCGAGCTGAACCTTTTTAGGCGTGCCGCCGATGATAAACGTGGTCTTAAGGCTCTGTGCCGTGCCGCCGGCTACGGCAATGGCCACGCAGACAACCCCGCCGATCATGAGTGCGGTCTTGATGCCGGGATCTCCGGTATTTCCCAGAAGCTTCAGAACCGTCGTGATGATGAGAAGGGTCGCAATGGTCATGCCGGATACGGGATTGTTGGATGCGCCGACAAGTCCCACCATTCTGCCCGATACCACGGCAAAGAAAAAACTGAACAGGACGCCGAGAAGAGAGCCGACCCAACCGCCGCCGATGACGGGAACAAACCAGGTCAATAAAAACCCCAGCACAGCCGCTGCAATGACCCAGGTGAGAGGTGCTTCAAGGTCCATCCGGCTCACGGTTTGGGTGTTATCCTTCCGCATTCCCGCAATCGCCTGTTTAAAGCTGCTGATGAGGGTGGGAAGAGATTTCACAAGGGAGATGAAGCCGCCGGTTGCAACGGCTCCGGCGCCGATATATCGAATATAACTGGACCAGACGTCAAATGCCCCCATTTCCGCAATGGGGATTGTGGAAGGAAAAAGAGGCGCTGCCATTTGGGCGCCCAGAAATTTAATCAGGGGAATAAGCGCCAGCCATGCGATAACAGATCCGCCGAACATCAGTACGGAAGTTTTTGTCCCAACGATGAAGCCCACCCCCATCAGGGAAGCAACGGTATTGATGCCGATCATGGTTCCCTGGTAGGCATGGATGGTATAGGATGCAGTCTCGCTCCAGAATCTGAATCCGCCGGAGAATATCTTATACACGGCACCAACCCCCATTCCCAGAAGAACGGTCCTGAATCCGCCGCCGCCCTCACTTCCCGTAACCAGAACCTCTGCCGCCGCCATGGATTCCGGATAAATGAGCTTGCCATGTTCTTCAACAATCAGATATCGCCTGACCGGGGTGATGAAGAATACGCCCATGAGGCCGCCGATGATGGTAACAATGACCACCGTCATGATGCTCAGGCCGAAACCCAGGAGGATCAGCGCCGGAAGAACAAAGATGATGCCGCCCGCAATGGACTCGCCCATGGCGGAAAGAGAGGCGACCATGTTGGCTTCCAATATATTATTCCTTCTGAAAAGTCCTTTCAGAAGGCCCGTGGCCAGAATAGCACCGGGTATGCCGGCAGAGATGGTCAGGCCGACCTTGAGGCCGAGGTAAGTATTGGCAGCGGCAAATATGAGGGCAAATAGGACGCCGATAATGATGGAATATCCCGTCAGCTCAGGCATTGCCACCGTCGTTGGAATATAAGGCACATACTCGCCTCCGGGCGCACCCCCGTAGGCGGCTTTGGACAATTCATATTTTTTGGCCGGCTGCTTTTCTTTTGCCATGATGATCCTCCTGCCTTATTTTAATTTTGCGAGGACCGCCTTTAAGAACACCCACATATTGGCTGTCGAACTGATGCTGAGATGCTCATCAGGCGTGTGGACATTATAAAGATTCGGCCCGAAACTGATCATGCCCGTATCCGGCAGTTTTTCCTTGAGCAGGCCGCATTCAAGCCCTGCGTGAATGGCCCGGATCTCTGCATCCCTGCCAAACGTCTCTTTGTAAACACTCAGGCACAAATCCCTTATCCGGGACTCGGCTTCATACTGCCATGCAGGATATTCACCGCTCCGGGAGCTTTTGGCGTTGACCCGCTTTGCCAGACTTTCAAGCCCGCGGGTGATTTCTTCCAATATGGAATCAACGGAACTCCTCACGGAAATGATGATCCTGATGGATTTTTCCGACTGTTCGAGTACGCCTAGATTAAGACTGCTCTCCACGAGATTTTCCAGATCCTTGCTCATGGACTGAACGCCGTCGGGCACAATCAAAATAAAATCGATCAGTCTTTCCGTAGAGACCCTGTCCAGTTGCATCGCAACCGTGTCGACAGAAGCAACCGATACCTTGAGATCCGGGTCCACGGCAGCAAATTCCTTTTTCATCTCCCTGAATAAATCCATTACCGCAGCTTTTATTTTTTTAAGGGTAAGGACGTCGGCCGCAATCGTCACCTGGGCCTTTCCCGCAATAGCGTTATGTTTGGACCCTCCGGAAACGGCGGCAATATGAAAATTGCCTGCTTTTCTTGCCCCATCCAGGATTCTCCCCAGAAGCGCTATCGCGTTTGCTCTTTGCCGGATGATCTCCAAGCCTGAGTGTCCGCCTTTCAAACCTGAAATTTTTATGCAAAGGCCCTTGCCTGAGGATTCCTCCCAATCCGTGTCGAATTCGCTTGTAAAAATCAGGCCTCCGGCGCAACTGACAAAGAAAACACCCTCTTCTTCCGCATCAATATTTAAGAGCATCTTTCCCGTGAGATGCTCTGCTTTTAACGCAGCCGCACCATACATACCGGTCTCTTCTTCCGTCGTGACAAGAAGCTCCACGGGCGGGTGGGGAATGTCCTCTGAATCCAGTATGGCCATTCCATAGGCCACGCCGATTCCGTTATCGGCGCCAAGGGTTGTGCCGGTTGCCCGCAAAAAATCTCCATCTATCTTTAAGGAAATCGAGTCCTTAGAAAAATCATGATCGGATTTTTCTGATTTTTCACAGACCATGTCCATATGGCCCTGAATAATAACCGGAGGCGAGGTTTCATATCCGGCGGTTCCCGGCTTTTTGATAATGATGTTCAGCGCTTTATCCTGAAAGACGTCAAGCTTTTTCTTTTTTGCAAAATGGACCAGGTAATCGCTTACCTCCTTTTCATTTCCCGAACCTCTGGGAATCTTGGTCAATTCTTCAAAATAATGGAAAACCGGTTCTGGATTCAATTTTTGTACCGAATTTTCTTTTTTGGGATCAGTTATTTTTTTCATCGTTATCATGCCTCCAAAGCTTTCCGATGCCCCAGGTGCACAGGCTGAACCCGATCCTCCGGCCGTCATGCACCTGCTCCAGCCGGGCCATATACCCATGGGGGACGGCAACACCGCCGGCCGATGACCCATCCGGTCCATTGGACCCCATGCGGGGTTCCTGATCGGACCGGCAACCGGACATCAACACCAGCCCGATACAAATCAAAAACACGGAAAGGGGTATTAATTTATAGATTCCGATTTTCATAAAAACCTTCTTTTGTCATGGACCGGTTTTCACGCCGACACGACGCGCCGTATGCGCAATTCGAACAATTTCTTGAGCAATATTTTCAGGCGAAAGAATAAAATCTATATAACCGCTTGCTATTGCACTCTCAGGCATATCCGGCTGCCCGGCTGTGTCCGGCTTTTGCGCAATGGTAACACCGCCCACTTCTTTTATACCGCCCAGCGCTGCTGCCCCATCCCCGTCCAAGCCGGAAACGATGACCGCGATCAGTCTGCCGTCCCAGTGCTCCGTCAAGGAGCGCATAAAAACCGTAATCACGTCGGGCCAGCCTCTATGTTTTGAGATCGGCTTGAGACGGAATTCTCCATTAAGAACGTGCAAATCACGCTTTTCCGGGATAATGAACACATGGTCCGGCTGGATGAGCAATTTTTCTGTAATCAACTCAACCGGCATCTTTGTGTAATACGGAAGAATCTCGTGGAGCTGGGTAGCCACGGTTCTCAGGTGATTAACAATAACGACGGCAACACCCATATCGATCGGCAGATGCTTCAGTAACCGGCTATAGGCGTCGAGTCCACCGGCTGAACCGCCCACACAAACAATAGGAAAATCTCCGGTTGCCGTATGCGTTTTCATTAATCCTCCATTTTACTCACCCAATACCTTCTTGATCTGGCCGCGTTTCTCCTGAACCTTTCCCTGAATTTTCTCGATTTTACCTTCGGCTTCCAGATCAGGATTTCCGACTATTTTCCCAACCGTCTCTTTTACCTTTCCTTTGACTTTGTGCAGGGTGCCTTCTGTTTTGTCATGTGTGCTTGATTTCATGATGTTTCTCCTGTTTTAATTTTTTTATAGTCATTATCCGTCGCCCGGAGAAGAGCAAGATTTACCGGCCTTCCCGGACATTGGACATCTTCAGTTCAGCGTCATATCGTTGGAAACGCTTTTTACGCCATGGACATCACTGGCCAGCTTGCCGGCCAGGTCCTTTTCAGCCGCATTGTTCACGATGCCTTCCAGCTTGACCACGCCGTCTTTTGTCGACACGATGATGTTCAGGCGGCTGGTTGAGCGATGATACAGCAAGGTTGTTTTGACCAGGGTTGAAATGGATGCATCATCAATGGATTCCAGGACGGGGTCAACTTTTTCAGGCATTTTTGCCGGATCAGGCGGCATTGCTGAAGGCGCGACGGTCATCTTATTGTTAACAGTTTTGACCCCCTCCACATCCAGGGCATATTCCGTTGCCAGGTCTTTTTCAGCCGTGCCGGACGCTTCACCACGCAAGGTAATGGTACCGTTCTCGGCAAAAACCTCAGTTGCTGTACCACTCACGTTTCGATGAAATAAAAGAGTGGTTTTCACTTTGGTCATGAGCCATGCATCAGAATAAACAGCCGGTGTTTCCTTTTTTAATTCAATCTTATTGTCCACGCTTTTCACACCCGGCTGATTCGCCGCGATTCCGTGGGCCAATGATCTTTGCGAGTCTTCAAAAACCGTCCCGGTCAAGGTGACGGCACCGTCTTTGGACCGGATGCGGATATCTTCATCCTTTAAATAGCGCTTGAATACATAGGATTTTTTTATGGAAGATTCGATCCAGTCATCCGAGTCCGATGCAAACAGGACAATACCGGTTAAGCACAAAGAAGCGGAAACGACAATCAATAAAACATTCCGTAATATTTTCCCCATGATTTTTTCCTTTATTTACCGATACGAATGCCCCGGATGGAATCAAATACGCCGAACAGATTGCCCACCCACAGGATAACGGCGATGACCACCACAATGTTCAGAATCTGCTTGATCTTTCTGTCCATGGGGATGTAATTGTTCACCAGCCATAGCAGAAACCCGACAACGATTAAAACGATGACAAACTGTATAATATCCATGATAGCTATCCTTTATAAGGTGTTTTTTCTTCCCATGATCAGCAGCGCTATCCCACCCACCAAAGCAAGGCCTCCAACGATAGGCGGCAACGGGATGGTCCGTGTTTTATCTGCCGTCATGGTCAGCGGACCGATATCAACGACCTTTTCTCTGGTCGTATAAGAAAACCCTTGATACCCCAGGGCTGCGACCCCTATGACGATTAATATAACGGCTAATAATATGTTTGCTTTCATTTTTCACCTGCTTTATAGAATTCATCCGGTTAAGATGAAGGGTTTAAAAAGTTTTGCCGGCTACAGGACTCTACGGCCCTGAACTATCTGAACTATCAGGGCGATAACCGCCACTACCAGCAGGATATGGATAAATCCGC
>CAZAHK010000176.1:0-8239 GCA_964484555.1 uncultured Desulfobacula sp. | reverse complement strand
TTAGGAATCCTATGCTCTATCCACTGAGCTACGGGGGCAAAGACTATTGGACGATTAAATTCTGCCCCGGAAAAATCTTGCTTTTTTTGCTCAGATGATTCAAGGCAAGGAGCCGGTCCACCGGAATCTTGTATTTTTTTGCAATGGAAAGCGGACTGTCGCCATTTTTAACCTTGTATCGGGTCACGGTTTCTTTAGGCGGTGAGATCTGCTTTCCAGAGGCAATGGTCAGATTCTGGCCCACAGTTAAGGCAGTTCCGGTTAATTTATTCGCAGCCATGATGTTTTTGGTGGTGGTATTGAATTTCTCAGCAATGGCCCACATGTTATCTCCCCGCTGAACCGTATATTTCTGAACCGTTTTTGCTTTTTCGAGTTTTGCAGGCCGGGTGGCCGTTTTCGGTGCACCTTGATCATCGGATGCATCCGGAATTCTTAATTTCCTTCCGGCAGTAAGCTTTGTTGCTCTCCCCAAATTATTAGCAGCCATTATGGCCTCCGGGGTAGTTTTGTATTTTTCTGCAATACTGAATAGCGTTTCCCGTTTTCCCACTCGATGCGTGGTATAAGGAGTCGGAGGCGGAGGAGAATAGGTTGATTTAATGGAATCCGCTTTGGACAGAAATAGTTCGGCTTTTTCTTCGGGCACTCTCAACTGATAGGTTTCATCCGGCAGCATGGCATATCGGAGTTCCGGGTTAAGATCCTGTAACACAGCCACATCCACCCCTATTTCATCGGCGATATCACTGAGCCGGACCTGGTTTGTTATTTCGCAGGTTCTATAGGGAATGGGGGACAAGGGTTGTTCCAGGCTGATATTATATTTTTCAAGATTATTGATGATATGAAGGGTTGCCAGAAATCTCGGGACATATCTGGCTGTTTCCCGGGGAAGTTTCTGATAAAGATCCCAGAAATTATCCAGGTAGTTGATTTTTTGAGTCCGGATGGTGCCGAGGACTCTTCCTTCACCACAATTATAGGCGGCCAGGGCTGTGGTCCAGTCCCCGAACAGGCCGTGAAGCTCTTTTAGATAATTGATGGCGGCGAGGGTTGCTTTTTCCGGGTCCATGCGCTCATCAATATAATGATCTCGGTTTAATCCGAATTTATATCCGGTAGAAGGAATAAATTGCCATAATCCAAGCGCTCTCGCAGAGGAAAGGGCTCTCAATTTAAACCCGCTTTCAATGAGGGGGAGCCAGGAGATTTCTTCCGGCAGACCTGCTTTCTTTAATTCGGAAATAATATAGGGTCTGTACCGATGGGAGCGTTCAAGGGCCTGGATAAAAAAGTTTCGTTCCGGCCCGGTCAGGCTGTTGATCTCATCCTGGACGAAATTGTTCATGATAAGGGGGATTTCATTGTGGGGACCGTTTGCTACGGTTTGACGGGAGGCATAAATTTCAAGAATCCGTTTGGAAATCAGAAACCGGACATCTTCTTTTTGCTGAGAGAATTCAGGATAGGTCTCCGTTTCGATTTCCATAAGGGATGCATACGCATCATCAAGGTTGCTTAAAGCGTCCTCGATTTTGCCCTCTTCCCACATTTCCTGGGCTGAATTGCAAAGCTCCAGGGCCTCATCGATTTTTTGCTGAGCAAAAAGGTCTGAATCCCCGTTTTCCTGATCTGATGGATTTTCAGATTCCACGAGATCTGTTTTTTCAGAATCGTCAAGGCCGGACCGGGTTGAAGATCTGCTCTCGTTAAATTTTTTGGAACCCTGTTCAAAAGTTTCAAGGCCGGTGTGCGAGGCAGAAAGGCCCTGGGTGTTTATGGACTGTTCCGAGGTCGTGGCGTGAAATGATTGCTGGCAACCTGCAAAGATCCAAAAACATACTGAGATGATGGCAAGTCTTGATTTTAACATTTCTCTCCTTGATCCTTATGGGTTTAGTGTTTTGAGGGTTTAATTAATAAATTAGGCCGGCCTTGTCAAGCATATATGTTGCAGGCCCGTAAATAGTCCGGGATTATTCTTAAATTCTCCTTGAATGTAGGGTTGGATATTGCTATTAATGGGACGGCAAAATCATGTGATGTTAAGCATTATCATACAATTAGGACAGGGAGGTGAAAATGACGGAATTAATCGAGGTCAAAGCCAGGGAAATACTGGATTCACGGGGGAATCCGACCGTTGAGGTGGATGTGGTTCTGGCCTGCGGGGCAAAGGGCAGGGCAGCGGTTCCATCCGGAGCTTCCACAGGCACACGGGAGGCTTTGGAACTCCGGGATAAAATAGAAAACCGGTTCCTCGGCAAAGGAGTATTAAATGCCGTGGCCAATGTCAATGAAGTGATTGCACCGGAAATCATAGGCTATGATGCCATGGACCAGGCCGGTCTTGACCGGACCATGATCGATATTGACGGCACGGAAAACAAATCCAGGCTGGGCGCCAATGCCATTTTGGGTGTGTCCATGGCAGCGGCCAGGGCTGCGGCCGATGCCTGTGAAATTCCCTTGTACCGGCATCTGGGCGGTATCAATGCCAGGGTGTTGCCGGTTCCCATGATGAATGTGATCAACGGCGGGGCCCATGCAGCCAATAACCTCGATATCCAGGAATTCATGATCCTCCCCTTTGGTGCGGAATCCGTTACGGAAGCCATCCGCATGGGTGCGGAAACCTTTCATCACCTTGCCAGAATTTTAAAAGGCGAGGGCCTCAGCACGGCCGTGGGAGATGAAGGCGGATTTGCCCCAAACCTGAAATCCAATGAAGAGGCCCTGGAATATATTCTGAACGCCATTGAGGCGGCTGGATACCGGCCGGGCAAAGACATCGGTATTGCCCTGGATGCTGCAGCCTCGGAATTCTACAAGGATGGAAAATATATTTTCCAATCCGAAGGCAGAAGCCTTTCAGCCCCCGAACTGATTGATTATTACGAAGCCCTCATTGATAAATACCCCCTGTATTCCATTGAAGACGGCCTTGCAGAAGGGGACTGGGATTCCTGGGCCCTCATGACCGAAAGGCTTGGCAACAATATCCAGATTGTGGGAGATGATATTTTTGTCACCAATCCCGATATTTTCCGGCGAGGAATCGAAAAAGGCATCGGCAATTCCATTCTGATTAAATTAAACCAGATCGGCACGGTGACCGAAACCCTGGATGCAATTCAGATGGCCAAGGAATCCGGCTATACCACCATTGTTTCCCACCGGTCCGGAGAAACGGAAGATTCTTTTATCGCCGACTTGGCCGTGGGCGTCAATGCCGGCCAGATCAAGACCGGGTCCATGTCGAGAAGTGACAGAATCGCCAAATACAATCAGCTCATCCGGATTGAAGAAAGGCTTGGAGACGGAGCCTCTTTTCCAAAAGATCTCTTTGTTTGATGGATTATGATGAATAAAAGATAAATAAGGAAGGAAGAATGGCTCAGAATACAAAATATATTTTTGTGACCGGAGGAGTTCTGTCGTCTTTGGGCAAGGGCCTGGCATCCGCGGCCATCGGCATGCTGCTTGAGAGCCGGGGGCTGTCGGTGACCATTCAGAAACTGGACCCCTATATCAATGTCGATCCGGGAACCATGAACCCCTTTCAGCACGGGGAGGTCTTTGTCACCGACGACGGAGCTGAAACAGATCTGGATCTGGGCCATTATGAACGGTTCACCCATGCCAAACTGGGTAAGAACAATAATTTCACCACGGGAAAGATCTATTACCAGGTCATCACCAAGGAGCGCAGGGGAGAATACCTGGGTGGAACCGTCCAGGTGATTCCCCATATTACCGATGAGATCAAGCAGAGTATCTGTCTTGTGTCCGACCTGGCCGATGTGGTGATTGTTGAAATCGGCGGCACCATCGGCGATATCGAATCCCTGCCTTTCCTGGAAGCCATTCGCCAGTTCAAGGCCGACGCCGGCGCCTCCAATGTCATTTATATTCATCTGACCCTGGTGCCTTATATCAAGACGGCCCATGAGGTTAAAACCAAGCCCACCCAGCACAGCGTTAAGGAGCTGCGCAGCATCGGAATTCAGCCCGACATCCTGCTGTGCCGGACGGAGAGCTATCTGTCCCAGGAGATCAAGTCCAAAATCGCTCTTTTCTGCAATGTGGACCCGGATGCCGTATTTACGGCCAAGGACGTGGATTGCATTTATGAAGTGCCCCTGGTCTACAACCAGGAAGGGCTTGGGGATAAGATCCTCAAAAAGCTTAATATCTGGGCCAGGGCACCGAGGCTCGACGAATGGCAGGAAATGGTGGACCGGATTAAAAATCCGAGATTCTCCGTGAATATTGCCATTGTGGGAAAATATGTGGATCTGACCGAGAGTTATAAGAGCCTGAACGAGGCCCTGACCCATGGCGGGGCCGCCAATGACGCCAAGGTCCATCTCCAGTATGTGGATTCCACGACGCTGACGGAAGAAAATGTTGCTGAAACCCTTGCCGATGCCGACGGGATTTTGGTTCCGGGCGGGTTCGGCTCCAGAGGCATAGAAGGAAAAATCATTGCCGCCAAATATGCTAGGGAACACAAGGTCCCCTATTTCGGGATCTGCCTGGGCATGCATATGTCCGTCATTGAAATTGCACGGAATCTTTTAAAACTTGAAGAAGCCAACGGAGAGGAGTTTGATCCCTATACCCCCTATCCTGTGATTTATCTGATGAAAGAATGGTATGACGAACATACCAAGCGGATTGAAAAGCGGGATGAAACTTCGGACAAGGGCGGCACCATGCGCCTTGGGGCCTATCCCTGCAAGCTTGTTCCGGACACCCTTGCCATGGCGGCCTATAAACAGGAAGAAATTTCAGAGCGTCACCGTCACCGGTTTGAGTTCAATAATATATATAAAGATAAACTTTTGGCCGCAGGCCTTGTGATCAGCGGAACCTCTCCGGACCATGAATTGGTCGAAATCGTGGAACTTAAGGACCACCCCTGGTATCTGGGCTGCCAGTTCCATCCTGAATTCAAATCCAAACCTGCTAGCCCCCATCCCTTGTTCAGGGAGTTTATCAAGGCATCCTTAAAAAATTCAAAGAAATAAAAGCATGAAGAGAAGCGCAAAAATTTTGAATTTTGCGCTTCTCTTTGTTTTCCTGTTGTGTTTTTCAGCAAAGGCCGATGAAATCGAGGCCGCCCAAGACGCCCGGCTTTCTGGCCTGATCAAAAGAATCAAACCCTCCATCCTGGCCGTGGGCACCTATTATTTCAATGATGTTCCCAAGGCTGCCTATTTGGGGACAGGATTTGTCATTGACAACGGGAAACGGCTTGTCACCAATTACCATGTCATTTTGCCCGTGATCGAAAAAAAGAAAACCGCCTATCTCCGGGTATTTCATACCCATTTTCCCGACATTGGTATAAAGGCGGAGATTGTGGCCGTGGATGAATTTCATGACCTTGCCATCCTGGAGCATGAATCAGATCCGCTGCCCTCGCTGACGCTCGGCGATTCCTCATCCGTAAGAGAAGGGTATGGGGTGATTTTCACAGGCTATCCCATTGGTCTGGTTCTCGGGTTGAATCCCACAACCCATAGCGGCATCGTTTCAGGCATTGCCCCCCTTATCAAGCCCAGCCCCACTGCCAGAATCATTGACGGGGATTTGATCCGGCATCTGAACAAACCCTATGATATTCTCCAGATCGATGCCTCGGCCCTGCCGGGGAACAGTGGAAGCCCGGTTATCCTCAGAAGCTCGGGCCAGGTGGTCGGGGTCATCAATATGGTATTTGTAAAGGATAAAAAAGAACATGTCCTGTCGGTGCCCACCGGCATCACCTATGCCATCCCCTCGGATTTTATCAAGGCCCTGAAAAAATCAATCCCATGATCACGATAACAATCAGCACGATGGCGATCCATGCCGCTACCCATAAGGGAGATCTGGATTGTTTCGGGATGATTCCGCATTTCGGGCATTTTTCTGTTAGAGATTCTAATTTTTCAGCACAATTCGGACAGATTTTCATGGCCGGCTCCGTTTAAGGGTTCGCAATGATCAAGGATAGGGCTTGGATCAGTTTTTTGACATAGGGAAGATCCAGGAATTCATTGGGGCCGTGGGCGTTTGACTGAGGCCCCAGAACCCCTGTGACCAGAAATTTGGCTCCGGGAAATGTTTCACACAGAAGATTCATAAAGGGGATGGACCCGCCCTCACCGGTAAAACAGAGCGGTTTGCCGAAACAGAGGGAAGCAGCCTTGCTGATCCGGGTTTCAAGCTCACTGCCCATCTCCGGCATATCCCATCCTTTGGCCTGCTTTAAAAGATTGAAAGTCACCCGGGCGCCATAGGGCGGGTCTTTTTCCAGCATAGTTTTAAGCCGTTCCCCAGCCGGCCCGGTGTCCACACCGGCTGGGGTCCGGATGGACAGTAAAAGTTTTGTGGATTCCCGGATAACGTTGGCCGCCTTGTCCAGGGGCGGGAATCCTTCCGCCCCGGTGCAGGACAGGGTGGGTTTCCAGGTGCCGGCAATGATGAGGTCGATAGGGTCAAGGCTTGTGGGAAGCGCTCCTTCAACCAGGGGGAGGTTGGATATCAGGCTGTTGCCCAGAAGGGCTGCCGTTGTTTGAATCTGGGCCAGTCTTTTTTCAGGGATCGGGCCATGAAGTTCTTTGACCAAAATTTCCCCGGTTTTTGAATCCTCAATCCGGTCCATCAAACACCGTATGATCCTGAAGCTGGAGGCCACCATTCCGGACGCGCCGGAATGGATGCTTTGGCTTAATATTTTTGCCTCCAGTTCACCCACTATGCCGCCCCGCAGAGAGGTGGTGATCCACATCCGCTCATAGTCGCCGCAGCCCGAGTCAAGACAGACCACCAGAGTTGGCGTGCCGATCCGGTCCCGAAGGGCTTCAAGATAATAATTCAAATCCCGGCTGCCGCTTTCTTCGCAGGTTTCAATGAGGATAACGCATCTTCCGTGGGGAATCTTGTGGACTTGAAGGGCTTTAACGGCGAGAGCGGCAGCGAAGACGGCATATCCATCATCGGCGCTCCCCCGGCCGTAAAGCCGGTTGCTTTCAATGACCGGCTGCCAGGGCCCCTTATTATCATCCCAGCCCTGGGCCGGGGGCTGTTTGTCCAGATGTCCGTATAAAAGGAGGGTTTCTTTATTCGCCGGCCCGGATGCCTCAATTTCAACCAGAAGAAGAGGGGTCCGATCTTCAGGGGAGAGGATTTGAATCCTGGCGTTTTCAAGAGCCATGCCTTTCAGCCAGGTTTCCGCCAGCCTCAGGGCGTCCGTTAAAAAGCCCGATGATTTCCAGTCCGGTGCAAAAAAAGGGGATACGGCAGGAATGGCAATATAGTCCTTTAAGGACGGTATGGCGTATTTGTCCCAGGTTTTTTCGATAAATGTTTTTATTGAATTGATATTCACAATAATACCTTTTATACATAATCAAATGGTGATAGGAGACAGGGTAAAACCTACAGGAAAATAAAAGCGCTTACAAGAAAATAGATGCGGATATCATAAAAACAGGATGGCTCAGATGGAATCCCAAATCACAATTGAGTGTCAAAAGATCAGGCTTGAGGGTTTGCTGAACCGGAATTTTTCACAGAAGGCAGTGATTATATGCCATCCCCACCCGCTTTACGGTGGTGATATGGATAACCCGGTGGTAATGACGATGGCTGAGGCTTTTTTTGAAAAAGGATTCACAACCTTGAGGTTTAATTTCCGGGGAACGGGGAAGAGCACGGGCGCCTTTGACAATGGAACGGGTGAGCAGGAGGACATCCGGGCAGCCATGGGATATATGGCGGATCAGGGATTCCAGGACATCACCCTGGCCGGATATTCCTTTGGTGCAAGAATGAATGCCGTCCTGGTTTCCCAGGGGTGCAGGATAGACGACCATATCATGGTATCTCCGCCAGTGGGGTTCATGAGTTTTGACGATATTGAGAAAATGCCGTGTACCGGTCTGATTGTGACGGGCAGGAAGGATGAAATAGCGCCTCCGGAACTGATCGCCCGGCATATTAAAAGATGGGGGATACATCCCCGGTTTGATATTATAGACCATTGCGATCATTTTTATTCAGGCTGTCTTCATAACCTTAATACCCTAATGACGGAGTATCTTTCCCTAAAGGAAAATTAAATCACTATTTATAAATTTACAGGAGTTTATGGTGAGCCTATCACAAGATCAGGAGTTTGATTATATCGTCATCGGTTCCGGTTTCGGCGGGAGTGTTTCCGCCCTGAGACTGTCTCAGAAAG
>CAZAHK010000175.1:1569-8273 GCA_964484555.1 uncultured Desulfobacula sp. | reverse complement strand
CCAAGCGGACCGATCATTATGCCTATACCTCCCTGACCCCCAATGCCGAGAACAAGCATCTGAAAGCCTTCAGGATCGTGGTGGAAGCCCGGAAAAGCCATGACGGCGTCGGGTTCCAGCACGAGGGCGAGGAATTTGTCCATGTGCTGAAAGGCGCGGTGGAATACCAGGTGGGGGACCATGTCAATATCTTGAAAAAAGGGGACAGCCTCCATTTTAACTCAGCGATTAAGCATGATTTGAGAAACACGGGTAAAACCGATGCAGAACTCATTGTCGTGGTGTATGCGCCCTAGGGGGAGAAGATAAACAGGGGGAAAGATCATGTTATTCAAGCTTACCGATGAACAATTGATGATCCAGAATATGGTCAGGGAATTTTCCCGGAAAGTGGTAGGGGCGACTGCGGCAGAGAGGGATAAAACCAAGGAATTTCCGGCTGAGAATTTCCGGCAGATGGGGGAGCTCGGGCTCATGGGGATGATGATCCCGGAAGAATACGGGGGTGAGGCTGCGGACACGGTGTCCTATGTCCTGGCCCTGTCTGAGATCGCCTATTCCTGTGCTTCCACCTCCGTGGTCATGTCGGTCCAGAATTCCATTGTCTGCGAAAGCCTTCTGAAATTCGGAACCGAAGAGCAGAAGCAAAAATTCCTGGTTCCACTTGCTTCCGGTGAGATGATCGGCGCCTTCGGCCTTACGGAACCCGAAGCCGGGTCCGACCCGGTGAGCCAGCAGACAACGGCGGTCAGGGATGAGAACGGCTGGATTCTGAACGGAACCAAACGGTTCATTACCTCGGGCAAATATTCCAAGGTAGTGCTGGTGACGGCCAAAACCGATGAGAGCAAAGGCCACCGGGGCATCAGTTGTTTTATCATTCCCAAGGGAACCCCCGGCCTCACCGTGGGCCGTCTGGAAGACAAGATGGGCCTTCGGGCCTCGGATACCACGGATCTGATCCTGGAAAACTGCCGGGTGCCGGAGGATCAGATGCTGGGCCGGGAAGGAGACGGGTTCAAGATCGCCATGTCCGGGCTGGACAGCGGCCGGATCGGCATTGCGGCCCAATCCTACGGGGTGGCCATGGCCGCCTTTGATGCCGCCGTCCGGTATGCCAAGAGCCGGAAACAGTTTGGGGTGCCCATTGTCAAACACCAGGCCATCCGGTTCCAGATTGCAGACATGGCCACCCAGATCGAGGCGGCCCGGCAATTGATCCTGTCGGCAGCCTCCATGAAGGACAGGGGCGAGGTCTATACCAAGGAAGCCTCCATTGCCAAGCTTTTTGCTTCGGAAATGGTGAACGAGATCACGGCCAGGGCCATCCAGATCCACGGCGGATACGGGTTTACAAAAGACTATGATGTGGAGCGCTTTTACCGGGATGCCCGGGTGTTCACCATTTATGAAGGGACCAGCGAGATCCAGAGAATCGTCATTTCCAACCAGGTTCTCAAAGACAAGAGAAAGCCCTGATGAGATCGTTTTTCTTGACCGGTTTTGAAATATAATCATCCATCCCGGCTTCGAGAAAGCGCTCCCTGTCACCCATCATGGCGTTGGCGGTCAAGGCGATGATGGGGGTGTGGATGGAGAGTTCTTTTTCCAGGTCCCGGATCTTTTGAGTGGCTTCTTCCCCGCCCATGACCGGCATCTGGATGTCCATGAGAATAACGTCAATGATATCATGGTGTTTCTTAAATATTTCAACGGCTTCCAGACCGTTATTAACCTCTATGATATCATGTCCCAGTTTCTCCAGCATTTTAACGGCTACTTTCCGGTTCACGATATTGTCTTCCACCAGCATGATGCGCTGTTTTTCCATATTGACGACCCGGGTTTCCTTTGCCTCCCGGATGTTGAAACTGGTGACAAAGGGTTTTTCCATACCCGGTATCCCTGTTTCCGACAGACTGATCACGGTTCTTAAGCAGTCAAAGAGCTGTCCCTTTTTAATGGGTTTGGTCAGAAACCCCTGGAAACCGATATTTTTCAATCTTGCAGAATCCCCCCGCCGGCCAATGGAAGAAAGCATGATGAGAATCGTGTCTTTGATATCCTCATCCTGAAGAATAGCCCGCCCCAGCTCCTCCCCGCTCATCCCGGGCATTTGCATATCAATCAGCGCAATTTGATAGGGAAGGTTGCCTGTTGCCTGTCTCAGCATTTTCAGGGCTTTCCGACCATCATAGGCGCTGCCGGAGGGGCAACCCATGGACTTTAAATAGGCTGTAAACACCTCATGATTCATTCGGTTGTCATCTACCACCAGGACCCGGGTATCTTTAATATCCTCGGCCGGGAAAAAGACTTCAGCCGGTTTTTTCTGTTTGCCGAACAGGGCTGAAAAAAAGAAGGTGGAGCCTTCACCCACCTTGCTCCGGACCCCGATGTCTCCATCCATGAGTTCCACCAGTTGTTTTGAGATGGCCAGGCCCAGGCCGGTTCCACCGTATTGACGGGTGGTGGATGCATCCACCTGGGAAAAAGAAGTAAAAAGAATTCCCAGTTTATCTTCCGGGATACCGATGCCCGTATCCTTGACTTCGAACAGGAGTTCAACCTTGGTATCGGATTCCAGGCGCCGGGACACCCGGATAAAGACCTCCCCCTTTTCAACAAATTTGACGGCATTCCCGGCAAGGTTGATCAGGATCTGGCGGAGCCGTCCCGGATCACCGACCAGGTTCAAGGGCACATCATCATGAATCAGACAGGCAAATTCAATTCTTTTCTCATTGGCCTTGATGCCCATGATATCACTGATGGAATCCATGGTGACGCCGAGGTTGAACTCAATTTTTTCAATTTCCAGCATACCCGCTTCGATTTTTGAGAAATCAAGGATATCATTGACCAGAATCAAAAGAGAATCCGCGCTCTGCTGGGCCGAAAGGGCATAATCTTTTTGTTCGGGCAGAAGCGGCGTTTCGGACAGCAGATCCAGCATGCCGATGACCCCGTTCATGGGCGTCCTGATCTCATGGGACATATTGGCAAGAAATTCTGATTTTGTCCGGGTGGCCTTTTCCGCATCCTCTTTGGCTTTTTCAATCTCCCTGTAGGTGTCAAAAAATTCTTTTTCAAGCTTCTGATAATTGAGCTGGATCAGGCCGATCACCAGGGTGATCAATAAGACCATGAAAGCCAGGGCCGTAAAGGGTTCAAGGGTGAGAACCCGGGGATATCCGATATCCGTGAACCGGATGACAAGGTTGTACACGGTTCTTAATCCTAAAAACAGGACAAGGGCTATGAGGGTTCCGGCCAGCAGGGGGCTGTTCTTCCCGAGAATGGGTCTGATATCCCTGGACAGGATCCTGAGGACCGGCAGGAAATAAAGGATGATCAGAAGCGAAACCAGAATGATCCGGACCAGGAGGCTGGGAATGATATAGGTGAAAAAGGAGACGCAGAAGGTATAGATGATGAGGGCCGACAAATGGACATAGAGATTGATTTTTCTTTGGACAAAGGCGGCGAACCCGGAATAAAAAACGATGCCCGCTCCGGAAATAAGCACATTGCCCAGAACGATGGAAACAAAATCCGAAAGGGATTCCCTGAGTCCGATGAGAACAATGCCCGCACTGAACAGGAAAAAACTCAGGGTCCAGTTCAAAAATCCGGGATAGGTTTTGCGTTCGCTCAGAAAATAGAGCATGCACAGGGTCAGCGTAACAGTGACAACGACAAGGCAAAGGATCAGTGAACGCAAATCCATGGCCATGGCAGGGTTATTTCACCTCAATGATCAATAGCCGTCCTTGAAAATGGCGGCGGCCGATGCCACATCTTCGGGGCAGAAGACGAAAAGGCATCTGCCGTCGGAGTCGGAAACAGATCCATATACATAATTGATATTGATCTGTTCCTCTCCGAATTTTTTGGTGATTTTGGCAAATTCCCCTGGTTTGTTGGTCACGTCGATGGTGACCACTTCATTGGAATCAAAGAGATAGTCGTTGGCCTTCAAGAGATCCATGGCCGTTTGGGCCTTGTCCACCACAAGGCGGATGAGGGCAAAGTCGGCAGAATCCCGTCGCATGGAACTGTAACTGGCTGAAGAAGCCAGGCGTTTCAGGGATTTTCCCCTTGCTTCAAAAAGATTCCGGACATAGGCCGAGGCATCCTGGATGGTAATGGCATCAATATTAATGCCGTTACTCCCCATGAGTTCGGTTAATCTGCCCAGTTCTCCCGGAACGTTTTTCAGGAAAAGAGAAATTTCAATTCTGATCATACGGTCCCTCCCTTGCGGCCTCACCGGCCCTGGTTAATTCTTGTCGGCAATATCCACACCCTCGTCAAAGGCTTTCATATTCAGCGGAATGATTTTGGGTTTGGCTGAAAATTCTTCTCTGACACATTCTCTTAAAACATCCATATCCACCACCTTGGCCTTGGCGGCAAAGGCGCTCAAAGCAACGATATTGGCGCATTTGACGCTGCCGACCTTTATGGCGGCATCATTGGCCGGAACAATGAGTTCCGTGATATCCGTCCGGTTGCTCCGGGTTGGAATGAGTGAACTGTTGATGAAGATCACGCCGCCCGGTTTCACGTCATTGGCAAATTTTTCCAGGGATGGGCGGTTCATGGCCACAAGATGGGTGGGGTTCTTGATAATGGGTGATCCGATCCGTTTGTCGCCGATGACAACCGTGCAATAGGCGGTTCCGCCCCTCATTTCAGGTCCGTAGGAAGGGACCCAGGCCACAAAAAAGCCCTGTTTCATGGCAGCATAGGCGAGCAGCTTTGCGCTGAGCAAAATTCCCTGGCCGCCGAATCCTGCAAATTTTATTTCTGTCTGCATTGGTATCTCCAATCCTATTCAGGAATTTTGTAATCTCCCAGTTCATAATAGGGCAGAAGGGTATCTTCAGCCCATTTCAAGGCATCCAGCGGTGTCAGGCCCCAGTTGGTGGGGCAGGTGGAGATGACCTCCACAAAGCTGAAGCATTTTCCCGCCACCTGGTATTCAAAGGCTTTTTTAATGGCCTTTTTGGCCTTATTGATCTGCTTCGGGTTCAATACCGCCTGCCGGGTGATATAGCCCGGCGTGACCAGTTCCTTTAAAAGGTTGGCCATGCGGATGGGCATGCCGGTCTCTGCCGTATTCCGGCCCGTGGGCGCCGTGGTGGCCCGCTGACCCGGCATGGTGGTGGGGGCCATCTGACCTCCGGTCATGCCGTAGATGGCATTGTTAATAAAGATGGTGGTGAATTTTTCACCCCGGTTGGCGGCATGGATGATTTCCCCCATGCCGATGCTGGCCAGATCCCCGTCTCCCTGGTAGGTGAAGACGATGAGATCGGGCCGTACCCGTTTAATCCCCGTGGCCATGGCCGGGGCCCGGCCATGGGCCGCTTCCTGGAAATCGAAATTAAAATAATTATAGCACAGCACCGCACACCCCACCGGCGCAATACCCACGGTTCTCCCCCGGATGCCCAGCTCATCAATGGCTTCCGCCACCAGCCGGTGAACAATGCCGTGGGTGCAGCCGGGACAGTAATGCGTCATATTGCTGCTCATGGCCTCGGGCTTTGAAAATGTTTTTCCCATTCTTAATTCTCCTATATAAAGCGGTTAGAGCAGTCCTTTGATAATTTCAACAATTTTTTCAGGTGTCGGAATATCACCGCCGCATTCGCCGTAGAAATCGACCTTCCTCTGTCCCTTGACACACCGCTCCACATCTTCCACCATCTGGCCCATGCTCATCTCAATGCTGATGACGGCCTTGCAGCTTTTTTGGGTCGCAGCCGTGAAAACCGCTTCCTCGGGAAAGGGAAAAAGGGTCTTGGGCCGTAACAGCCCGACGTCGATCCCTTCTTCCTTCATCATATCGATGGCGGTTTTGCAGACCCGGCTCATGGTGCCGTAGCTGACGATGAGGACCTTGTACTCCGAATCCGTATTGTATCCTTCATACAGGATTTCCTCTTTTTTCATCCGGTCGTATTTGGCCTTCAGGGTAAGGTTGTTATTATTGAGTTCGGTAGGATCCAGAAACAGGGACCGGACCAGGTTCCGCTTGTCTGATTTTCTCTTGTCCATGCCGCTGGTGGCCCAGGAATCTTTATTGGTGGGTTCGGATCTAAGATCATCCCTGAATTCCACCGGCTCCATCATCTGTCCGATCATGCCGTCGCCGAGAATCATGACCGGCCCCCGGTATTTTTCCGCCAGGGTAAAGGCGTTCATGGTCATTTCCACCGCTTCCTGAACCCCATCCGGGGCAAAGACCAGCAAATGATAATCCCCGTGGCCCCCGCCCTTGACGGCCTGGAAATAATCTCCCTGGGAAGGCAGGATGCCGCCAAGACCGGGGCCGCCGCGCATGATATTGACAAATACGGCCGGAAGCTGAGCCGCTGCAATATAAGACAGGGCCTCGCTCATGAGACTGATGCCGGGGCTCGAAGATGTGGTCATGACCCTTTCCCCGCAACCGGCAGCACCGAAAATCATGTACCCGACAGCCACTTCACTTTCACCCTGGAGAAAAACGCCACCCACTTCCGGCATTCTTTTCACCAGATATTCGGCCACTTCAGACTGGGGGGTGATGGGATATGCAAAATAATTCAGACAGCCGGCACGGATGGCAGCTTCACCGATTGCTTCATTTCCTTTCATTAGCACTTTTGCCATTATGATAGTTCCTTATCGATTATTTAAATTTTGAAGTT
>CAZAHK010000175.1:0-1469 GCA_964484555.1 uncultured Desulfobacula sp. | reverse complement strand
CTCACAACTCATGCCTCAATACTCACTTCATTTGTCTCAACAATGCGGATGGCCACATCCGGGCATATGATGCAGCACATGGTGCAAAAGATGCAATCCTCGGGTCTGGCCTGGTATGCGGGAAAATGCCCTTTTGCATTCACCGTGTTCGTGATCTCCAGCACATTCTTGGGGCAGACGCTGACACACAGCCCGCATCCCTTGCACCGTTCGGAATCAATAATATGTTTATACGCCATGGGTTAAAACTCCTTTACTGCTTAAACGTTTCCAGGGCGGATTCATTTTCCTCTGGATCTCCAGCACAGGACAGGAAAAACGAGTCAGCTCCAGTTGGGGGTATATATTGGAACAGGCCGTAATAAATTCAATTTTCAGGCCTGTTGCAGAAGAGACCTCTTTTAAAAGGTCGTATCCTTTATAAATATGCTCGGGCAGGGTTTCGTCAATGAGATTGGCATTGCCCACCAGCCCTGTGATCTTCATCTTTGAAGAGGCTTCGATTTCCTCCCTGATCCGGATGCAGCCTTCCACATTCTCGGTAAAGGGTCTGAAGGGGTTGATGACCTGAAGCAGTTGCACCTTTTTTTTGGACAAATGGTTTTCCAGGGCCGCCAGCACTGTGACGCCCACATCATCCCCACCGGCATCCAGGATGGTCAGCTCCGAGGGCTGCTGAATCATCCCGGCCACGGCCGGGGCCAGGATGGGCAAATCGGCATGCATATACTGCCGGTCCGGCAGGATGACCGTAATGCCCAGGCTTTCCAGCAGAACCCGGGCCTCCCGGGTCCGGAAATAGGGGTTCACCAGGTCCAGGTCCGTGATCTTGACGTCAATCCCGTCCATTTTGCGTTTAATGGCGAGATTCACGGCGGTCTCGGTTTTCCCGGAGCCGTAATTCCCGCAGATGACGACAATGCCTTTGATATCGATATTCAATCCCGGATCCTTTTATAATTTAATTCAACCCAACATTTAAACCAGATTATGGCCGGTTTTGCAATGTCTTATTTGCAGAATTTTTGGATCACTTCCGAAAGCCCCGGGTATTCCGCCAGCAATGCGTCGCGGTTCCCCATTTCAAAATCGGCAAAATCAAATCCGGGGAAGACGGCGCATCCCACCAGGGCAAACCCGGTCTGGCCTTTGACTTCCGCAGCAAACCAGGCGCCTTCCGTGATGACCTGTTGCAACCGTTCTCCCCCGGCCAGGTCCGGTCCCAATTCAATCGACGTATACCCCTGACGCGGATCAATGACATGAAGGACAATGGCGGCGCCCAGGTGAAAATACCATAGCTCATCAGACTTTAACCGGTGGAAATGGGATTTGTCATGGTTGTTCAGCAGATAAAAAATACTGGTGCCAAAGGCCCGGCCGCCCCGGTACCGGTCCGGCAGGCCTCCTGTTCCGATGGTTTCCGCAGACCGGTAGGTTTCGCAAAAATAGCCGCCTTCGGGGTGGGG
>CAZAHK010000174.1:0-8335 GCA_964484555.1 uncultured Desulfobacula sp. | reverse complement strand
CTCCTGGTGGCCCAGAGCATCCGGAACAATCTTCTGCCCCAATCGGACCCAGCCCTGTTGGCTGCCATTGTCGGCTCCTTTGTCAATGAAAGGGAATTCAATGATGAGCCCTTATACCAGCAGGCCCTTCCAAAGGGGCTGAAAGATGTTTTCCTGGATGTCAGAAAAGAATTGAAACCCTTTGCCGTCACCATGCTGGAAAAAGGCTTCAGCGCCCCCAATCTTTATATCCAGCCCAGCCTGCTGATCTATCTCTGGGCCCAGGGCGAGCCCTGGGAAACCATCTGCACCCGGTATGATTTTTCCGAAGGGGATCTGGCCCGCCTGATCCTGAGAACCGGTGAAAATCTAAGACAGGTCGCCAAACTGGAAGACCACTTTCCCGAACTTGCAAAAACCGCAAAAACCGCCGTTGATCTTATATTAAAAGAACCTGTAATGACCTATTAGAAGCATACCAGACCCAACAAGGAGATTTAGAATGAAACAGATATTCGCCAAAAAAGCCCCTGCCGCCATTGGCCCCTATTGCCATGCCGTCGTCCATGGCGACCTTGCCTTTTGTTCCGGCCAGATCCCGCTGGACCCCGAGACCATGACCATCGTGGGGACCCGCATTGAAGAACAGACGGCCCAGGTCATGAAAAATATCGAAGCGGTTCTGTCGGAAGTCGGAACCACCCTGGATAAGATAATCAAGACCACGGTGTTTCTGAAATCCATGGATGATTTTTCCGCGATGAACAAGGTCTATGAAGCCTGTCTCAAAGGCCATAAACCGGCGCGCTCCGCCGTTGAGGTCGCAAGGCTGCCAAGGGATGTCCGGATTGAGATCGAATGCATTGCCGCCATTGAATAAGGAGTAAAAACATGACCGAAGATACCAAAAAAGTGATTTATTCCATGATGAATGTGGGTAAATTCCACGGCCAGAAACAGGTGCTTAAAAATATTTCCCTTTCTTATTTTTATGGGGCGAAAATCGGGGTCCTGGGTCTGAACGGATCAGGCAAGAGTTCTCTCCTCAGAATCATGGCGGGCGTTGACAAGGAATTCGCCGGGGAAACCATCCTGTCCAAGGGCTATACCATCGGCTATCTTGAACAGGAGCCCCTGGTGGACAGCCGGAAGACCGTCAGGGAGGTGGTCGAAGAAGGAGTCAAGGAAACCGTGGATCTGCTGAATGAATATGAGGCCATCTCCGCAGAATTTGCCAACCCCATGTCCGATGATGAAATGGACAAGCTCCTGGAAAAGCAGGGCAAACTCCAGGAAAAGCTGGACCGGATCAATGCCTGGGACCTGGATTCCAAATTGAAAATGGCCATGGATGCCCTGCGGTGCCCGGACGGGAATACCCCCGTCAATGTGATTTCAGGCGGTGAAAAAAGGCGGGTGGCCCTTTGCCGGCTCCTGCTCCAGAAACCCGACATCCTCCTTTTGGATGAGCCCACCAACCACCTGGACGCCGAATCCGTATCCTGGCTGGAACAACACCTGAACCGCTATGAAGGAACGATCATTGCCGTGACCCATGACCGGTATTTCCTGGACAATGTGGCCGGGTGGATCCTGGAACTGGACCGGGGGGAAGGCATTCCCTGGAAAGGCAATTATTCCTCCTGGCTGGAGCAAAAGCAGAAGCGCCTGGCCCAGGAACAAAAATCCGAATCCAAACGCCAACAGACCCTGCAAAGGGAACTGGAATGGATCAAGATGTCGCCCAAGGGACGGAGAGCAAAACCCAAGGCCAGGATCACGGCCTATGAAGACCTCCTGAAAAAAGACGGAAAACAGCAGGAAAACGATCTTGAAATCTTTATCCCGCCCGGACCCCGCCTCGGTGATAAAGTCATTGTGGCCCAGGCCGTGTCCAAGGGCTATGACAACAAGCTCCTGGTCGAAAACATGAGTTTTGTCATCCCGCCCGGAGGCATTATCGGCGTCATCGGCCCCAACGGCGCCGGCAAGACCACCCTTTTCAACATGATCACCGGCCGGGAAACGCCGGATTCAGGAACCATCGAGATCGGCCAGACCGTAAAACTGGCCTATGTGGACCAGGAAAGGGACACCCTTGATCCGGAAAAGACCCTGTTTGAAACCATCACCGGCGGCACTGAAAAAATGCTTATCAGCGGACGGGAGATCAATTCAAGGGCCTATGTGGCAAAATTCAATTTTTCAGGACAGGACCAGCAGAAAAAAGTCAGGGAAATCTCGGGCGGGGAAAGAAACCGGGTCCATCTGGCCACCCTCCTGAAAAAGGAAGCCAATGTGCTGCTCCTGGATGAGCCCACCAATGATCTGGACGTCAATACCTTAAGAGCCCTGGAAGAGGCCCTGGAAAACTTTGCCGGATGCGCCGTCATCATCAGCCATGACAGGTGGTTCCTGGACAGGATCGCCACCCATATCCTGGCCTTTGAAGGGGACAGCCAGACCCTGTTCTTTGAAGGCTCCTATTCCGATTATGAAAAAGACCGGAAAAAACGCCTCGGCATCAAGGCGGATCAGCCGACCCGCATCAAATACCGGCAGCTCACCCGGTAACCGGTTGAAGCTGCCCGTATTCAATAAAGGGGCCCTGCAAATCCATACGGCAGTTTTTCTGTTCGGATTTGCAGGGCTTTTTGGGAAATTCCTGTCGTGCAGCCCCCTTTATATTGTGCTGGGCAGGACCTTTTTTGCCTTTATCGCCCTGTATCTCTATGCCCGGATCGTATCCAAGACCGTACTCCTGTCCTTCGGGAAAACGGAATTTTTCTTTTTCATGCTTCAGGGCATCCTTCTGGCCGTTCACTGGTGGTCCTTCTTTTTTTCCATCCAGATTTCCAGCGTGGCCGTGGGTCTGGTCACCTTTTCCACCTTTCCCTTGTTTGTCACCTTTCTGGAACCCCTGTGTTTCCGGGAAAAATTAAAACCCGCGGATGTTTTCATTGCCAGCGCCGTTTTCCTGGGCATCCTCCTGGTCATCCCGGAATTTGATTTTTCAAACAATGTCACCCGGGGCGGATTTTACGGGATCATTTCAGGGTTTACCTTTGCCGTACTGGCCCTGGTGAACCGGAGAAACGCAAGGATCTCGGATTCCATAGCCGTGGCCTTTTATCAGAACCTGTTTGCCGCTCTTTTTCTGCTCATCCCGGTGCTTTTCCTGAAGACCCCCCTGCCCCTGGTTTCCGATCTTCCCAACCTCATTTTTTTAGGCGTGGTCTGCACGGCCCTCGCCCATACCCTGTTCATCCAATCCCTGATCTTTATCCGGGCCCAGACCGCATCGGTCATTGCAGGCCTTGAACCGGTCTACGGAATTGTCCTGGCCTTTTTCATTTTAAATGAAGTCCCCGGCATCCGGACCCTCACGGGAGGGCTGGTCATCATCGGCACAACCTTTGTGGCTGGCTGTCTGAGCCGCCGGGAAAGTAAGCGGCAGGCATAATCCCCAGTCGTTTTAAAAGACAATATTCCCCATAACGGAGAAATTTTTCTTTGACTGTGTATTCGATCAATCAAATAGTCCCAAAATGATACCCCTAATTTCCGGCAGGTCTTTTTTAGGCTCGTAAAGCTGTCCCGGCACAATTTGCCGGATTCACTCCGGGTAGAGCCGCTTATTTTCCGTCTTTTAACATATTCTCTAATATCATTTTCACTTAAATTGTTATGCAGCGGGATATCAGGCCTGTCCAATACCAACAAGAGTTCTGATTTGTTTTGATAAATTCTTTTGAGAGCAAGATCCAGTAAGTCCGTCTGTTTTTTTGTAGAACCAATCAGTTTATGAACGGTTCTCTCAGCATGCACCCAGCAAAGACATGGAGAAAAATATTAAATTGTCCGGCATCATCACTGATAATGGCCATATCCTTTAAAACTATCCCCTATTTTTGGTCATCATGTGATCATAATGCTGCTTGTCATCCATTTGATCTTATCTTCAGACGGTTGAGGGAGGTTGAGTATTATCGTGATGATCCTTTGGTTCTCCGCTTACTGGGGTTAAATAAGATTCCTGATGTTTCTACCATTTCCAGGAATCTGGCGCAATTGGATATGCAAAGCATTAACAATATACAAAAATTATCCCGGACATTTGTGATTTATGGGTTACAGCGGGAGCGATTTCCCCGGTTAACTCTTGACTTTGATGGTTATGTTTTATCCACCAAAGGTCATGCCGAAGGGTCTGCCATTGGATTCGATAAAGCAAAGAAAAGCGCCAGAAGCTATTATCCTCTTTTTTGCACTGTTGCTCAGACAGGTCAATTCTTTGATATGCATCATCGTCCGGGTAATTCAACGACTCCAAAAGGAGCATCGGATTTCATGCTCCGTTGTTTTGAGAAGACACCATCACAACTGCCTGGTGCTATTCTTGAGTCTTGCATGGACCGTGCCTTCTTTAATAAAGAGATCATTTCTTTATTGGCAGAAAAGCAGGTTCAATTTACAGCTTCTGTTCCTTTTGCAAAATTTACAGAACTCAAACGCATGATTGAAACCTTTGAATCATGGTCTGCCATTGATGAGAACTAGTCCTTTTTTGAAACTCAATGGAAGCCGAAATCCTGGAACATGGAATTTCGATTTGTGTTCAGGACAACTCGATCATTGAGTGACATTGAGTCGTACAGAGGGCAAAGCCTCTGAACTCTGGCCTGGTCCCGAGGACCAGGATTTTTACGTTTGATTAAAACTACGGGCCGCCGAAGCTTATGTTGCCCGCTGTTATTTTGTTGCGATCTCAAGGGGTTCTGCAAAAAGGCAGCTTAAAATAAACATGTCTTCATCGTTTTCCGAATGGATCTGATAGGGCAATTTCTGGAATAATTTTCTCATGCCCTTATTCTCGGGAGAGGTATAGGCCACAAGGCCTTTGATGCCGTTGTCTATGGCCGCCTCGGCCAGTTTATCCTGAAGGATGCGGGCAATGCCCATGCCCTGGTATTCCTTGGACACGGAAAAGGCCACTTCCGCCATATTGATGATGGAATTCCTGAAATACTCTCCAACAGCAATAATCTTTTCAAACCCCACTTCTCCGATGGTGGCCACAATGGTCAGGTCATTGATATAATCAATCTCAAAGGTGGTATTGATCTGGTCATGGACAAAGCTTTTTTTCTCATGGAAGAACCGGGACACGATATCTCCACGGTTCATGGAATAATAGTGTTCCTGTATGCTTCTTTCGTCCACGGGTTTGGCCGGCCGGAAGGTAATGGGAATCCCGTTGATGGTTATGGTTTCTTCGTATCTCAGGGGATAGACCCCTTTTATGGCCTGTTTGAATTTCCGGTCGATGTCGATGAGATCCAGTTCCCTGGCCTTGGAAAACAATTCGTCCCTGAAATCAGGGTGGGCAATGCTGATCAGGGCCATGGCCCTTTCCTGAAGGGTCTTGCCGAAAAGGTTCACCACCCCGTATTCCGTGGCCACATATTGGACATCCCCTCTGGGCACCACAACGGCAATATCGGATAAAGAAGGGATAATACGGCTTTTCTGTCCCTGGTCCGATGTTGAGGTCAACATGAGGATGGATTTTCCCCCTTGCGACATGGCTGCTCCCCGGGTAAAATCCAGAAGCCCATTGATCCCGGTGTAATTGTTAAAGGGCAGGGCATCGGCAGCTACTTGTCCAGTAAGATCTATGGCCATGGCCGTATTCAGGGAGATCATGGCATTGTGCCGGGCAATAATGAAAGGGTTGTTGATATAATCGGAGGGGTGAAATTCAATGGAGGGATTGTCATCTATGAAATCGTATAAAAGTTTTGAACCCACGGCGCTTCCCGCCACAAGCTTTCCATTGTTAAAGCCTTTTTTCCGGTTGGTGATCACACCAATGGATACCAGCCGCATGAGTCCGTCGGACAGATACTGGGAATGGACGCCGATATCGTTTTTATCCGATAGACACAGCATAATGGCTTCATTGGTCACTCCCAGGCTGGTTTGAAGGGTGGACCCGTCATCAATGAGCCTTGAAATGTGCTTGGCAATGCTATTGGCCTCCTCAAGCTCGGGAAGGGGCCGGATGGTGAGAAGGTCTTCCTCGTGCTCAACAATATAATCCACATCATTGACGTGAATAAAACTTCTGCCCAGCACCCTCGGCATATTGGGGTTGACCTGGCAGATCACAATGTCCGCCGATTCACAGGCGGCCAGGGTGATATCCACGGAAACGCCCAGGCTCATCCATCCGAAATCATCGGGTGGGGAAGCCTGAATCAGGGCTGCATTGATGGGCATCATCCTGGATTTGAACAGATGGGGGATCTGTGAAAGGTTGATGGGGGTTATAAATCGTTTATTGCGGTGAATTTTTGTGGATGAGGCAGAGCCGAGATAAAAGGACCGGATATTAAATTGCTGGGAATGGGACCGGTTGGCAATCAAGGTCAAGGGACCGCTTTCAATGCTCAGCAATCTCACGATTTCAAGATCGGTGAACCTGCCGGCAGCGCTGGACAGGGCATTGACCAGATGCTGGGGTTCGCCGCAGGAGGATCCGATAAATACGCGTTGACCGGGTTTGATATGTTTCAAGGCCTCATCGGCACTGGTGCTTTTTTGGATATAATTATCTGCCCAATAAATTGTTTTCTGCATATAAGGGTGTCTCCGTTTTTAATTTATGTTTCCTGATCGATATACTACCATGAAACAGAGAGAAGCACATTAAAAGTTTATACTCTGCCCCAAAAACTAAGGCAGGGCAGTTTATCTTTAATATCTTTTGCTTGCGGATTTCAGTTCTTTCCTGTATTTATCCATATAAATCAATTTATGAATCCTATTCAAAAAATAATGAGGTTGCCATGGGTATATATGAACGCAAGCAGAGAGAAAAAGAAAAAAGGAAAATTGAAATCATTAATGCGGCAAGAAAAGTGTTTTCAAGCAAGGGATTTAATTCTTCAACCATGGAAGAAATTGCCACCGAGGCGGAATTAAGCCCTGGAACCCTGTATTTGTATTTTAAAAACAAGGAGGAGCTGCATACCTCCCTTTCCATTGAAATACTGAAATATCTGGCAGATGAAATTCAAAAAGTGGTTATCGAAAATATATCGGTAGAGAAAAAAATCGACCGGTTCCGGGATGTATTTATCAAAGTCTATGACCACGACCCCAACATTCTCATCAACCTCTTTCACCTTCAATCCGGCGAAACCCTTCAGAATCTTTCCGATGAAGTCCTCCAGCAGATTAAAATATATTCAAGCCTGGCCCATGGCGCCATCACCAATGTCATAAAAGAGGGTATAGAACTGGGCATCTTCATTGATGAACATCCTGTGGCCCTTGCCGATGTGCTGTGGGGCTCCTATGCCGGAATTGTCCTCTGGGTGGATTCCAAAAGGCTGCTGAACGATCAGAAGGATTTTGTCAAGCCCACCTTAAAAACCGCCTTTGCCCTCATCAGCAGAGGATTGCAGAAAAATTGAGCTATTTGCACAACCGGTGGACGGTCTGGGCATGCCATTCTCCCCTGCCTGAAAAGGTAGGGATGCGTTTCTCTTTCAAATAATCTGCAATGGCGCCAAAGGTCGCCTCATTTTTTCGCATAGTTCTGATCAATACAAGAATTTCCTCTTTGCTATAACGGGTTCCGGATGTGTCTCCGGCTTTAATTTTGATCCCGTTCTCTGCGGCAGACAGCGAATCCAGGGAGAATAGGCTGTTCAGATGGTCAAAAAAAGTTGAGACGGCATTGTACTGACGAATCCTGGCCTCAAGCAATAGATCGTTGGATTCGAGGAATTTTTCCAGGCCCTGGGCCAGACGGGATGTGTTTTCAGAAAATTCCGGGAAAATCTCCGTCAGGCCTGACAAAAGAGACAGCAGGGGCTCTGAAGAAGCGATTTTTTTACCCTGAATCAGCCTGCGATCGGTTTGTGCATAATAATGACCGTCAAGATTTTTTTTAGGGCCGGAAGGCTCTTTTTTGCGGGAATTTCTCAAATTTTTTAAAAAATCATTCATCCTGGCACCTCCCGGTTAATCAGGTTATAAATAATTTACGATAACGTTTTTTGAAGCGTTTAAATGGTTTTTATCTGCTGAATTTGATTATCAATTGTCTATCATAATCCAGCTGCAAAGAACAAGTCAAATGCTATTTTTACAGCAATCCTCGGTAACAGAAATTTCAGGGTGGTAGGTGTGGATTATCCTGAATATATAAGGGTGTGCACTACTGTCCAAAAAAAAAGTAACTATCCGCACCCATAGAGGGTACAAGGCCCTGCCCCCTCAGGGGGCGGACCATTTGAGTTCTGCCGCGTTATGATTATTAATCAAACATTTGCATTTGGTCCAA
>CAZAHK010000173.1:0-8357 GCA_964484555.1 uncultured Desulfobacula sp. | reverse complement strand
AACAATATTAAAAAGCTTAACAGCCTAAAGCCATGAACCCCGGCGGAACAAAATTATTCCACAAACCCGCAATTATACAGAATCAGCCTCAAATTTTAATTTTTTCCAGCTTTTAAGTAAAGAAAAAGGGATTCCTTGTCAAGCACTATTTCCAGCTCATCTTTAGGAATTGCAGGAGTTGCAGAATTTATTTTCACCCTGAATCCGGACCCATTATCGCCCCTGTTCAAGGCTCTCATTGTCGGCCTTCCAGGGAGCTATCTTCAGGAGCAGCAGCAATCCCGGAAGAGCGATCAGGGCGCAGAACAGATAAAACATGTTCCAGCCGAAAAATTGGCTCATATATCCGGTCAATGCTGCCGCAAAAACCCCTGGAATACCCATGAGGCTTGTCAGAAGAGCGTATTGGGTGGCCGTAAACCGTTTGCTGGTCTGGATGGCCATATAGGTGGCATAGGCTGCCTGGCCCAGGCCCGTGGCAAAAAACTCAAACCCCACCACCGCGCCCAGGAGATATTGGCTGTAATCGGCCCAGAAAGACGATCCATGGTCCACCATGTTCAGCACGGCAAAAAAGGCGGTGGAAACGGCCTGGAGAAATCCGAAGATATAAAGGGATTTTGCAATGCCGAGACGGATCATGACGGAACCGCCCACCAGAACCCCGGCAAACAGGCCGAACATGCCCACCCCTTTGACAATGACAAAATACTGGGCCTTGGAAAATCCCATTTCCATGATATAGGGGATGGTCATGGTGCCGGCCATATTATCCCCGATTTTATATAAAAGGATAAAGAGCAGAATCAGGATAGCCCGGTTCCGGCGGAAAAATTCCACAAACGGGTCAACCACGGCTTCTTTGAGATTCACCGGAGGAGGGTCATCCACCTTGGGCTCGGGAACCAGGAGGGTGGTGATGATACCGATGCCCATGACGGCCGTGAGCATGAAAAAAATCGTCTGCCAGGAAAAATCAAAATCCGCCAGCACGGAAAGCCCTACGGAAACAAAGGTGCCCAGCCGCCAGGCATTCATCCATACACCGGTCCCGAACCCCAGTTCCCGGCTGGTGAGATATTCCCGCCGGAAAGCATCCAGGGCAATGTCCTGGCTGGCTCCGAAAAAATTCAGACACAGGGCAAAGACGGCGATCCACCATAAACTCCGGTTCGGATCACACTGGCCGAGAGCTGCAATGGTGATCATGAGCCCAATCTGTGCCATGAGAATCCAGCCTCTTCTCCGGCCGAGGAATGGGGGGACAAACCCGTCCATCATGGGAGACCAGACAAATTTCAGGGTATAGGGCATGCCCACCAGAGCAAACAGCCCTATTGTCGTGATATCCACCCCGGCATCCGTCATCCAGAGCTTTAAGACATCTTTGATAATATAGAAGGGAAAACCCGAGGAGAACCCGAAAAAAAACATGACCGCCATTTTCCAGGACAGCATGATACGAAGGGTCTTCACCAGGGAAGAGGCGTCAGAGGTCTGTTTCATGGTTCACCACGGGATTTCGATTTAGACAGAATAACATCATAGGTGGATGGCCCAGTCGGCGGCCACGGCAAATACATCCATTGAAGATTGAGCGGAATTCAGCTCCGCCCTGCAGGCCCTGACAATCCCATCCATATCATCGTCGGTCCGGTCCTGGTTCAGGTGGAAGAGCCCGAGTTTTTTTACTCCGGCCCGGCGGGCGAGGTTCAACACGTCTTTGATGCAGGAATGACCCCAGCCCTTTTTCCGTGAATATTCATTCTCTGTAAATTCCCCGTCATGGAAGAGAAGGTCCGCATCCCGGGAAAAATCAAGATAGGCGTCAAAGCCCCGGCTTTCCGGATGGTCAAACCCCAGCTCATTATCCGTTAAAAACACAAAAGTTTTGCCGTCTTCGGTGAACCGGTATCCCATTCCGCCGTTGTTATGGCTGGTGGGGATGGTTTCAACCCTTACGGATCCAATGGAAAAGGAAGGGTCAGGATATTTTACAAAATCCAGCCGGGCCTTGAGATCATTCAGGGAGATGGGGAAAAAAGGAGATTTCATGACCTCGTGCAGGACATCCCGGGTACTGATCCCTGAAAAAAGACGATCCTGAACGATCAGACGGACTTTGCGGAATTGAAGGGGTTTGAAAAAGGTAATGCCCATGATATGGTCCCAATGGGCATGGGTCAGGAGCAAATGATATTGATTGATGCCCCTGTCCATGAGGGAATTGCCCAGGCGCCGCAACCCTGTCCCGGCGTCAATGATAAGGGTTTCCCCGGTTTTTGCCGTAATTTCAATACAGGTTGTATCCCCTCCATATTTCACATAGGGAGGGCCTGATACAGCTACCGATCCTCTTGAACCCCAGCATTTGATATCCATGGCTTTTCTGTATCACAGGGAAATTTCTTCGTCCACCCCAATTTTTTATATCTTCCTTGTTTAAACATTTATTTCCGGATGAAATACATTATATGGGTGCCTTTCGGAATGGGGTAAATATATCGAGATTAATGTGAAAATATGACCAGCCATGACGCCCTTGGCTCATATAATTGAACGACAATATTCACTCAGAAAAACCTGGCACCGTATATTGCGGTGCTCAAATTCTGTGTGGACTGAGCTCTAATAATAGTCCGGACCTATAAACCCTGCATTTGGGGGAATTCGTTTTTGACATAGTCCGCAGTTCATATATTACAATTAATCTTTTTTTTCATCAGTTTTTCCTCCGGCTTGTTAAAATTAATGGGCAATCTGAAATTTTGCATATGTTTATTGATTTCATGACCATTACGCGTTATTGAGATGGTGTTTATGGAAATAGCTTATAATAGCTGAAAAGCCGGTAATAGACCTGAATTGAAAACTATCCGACATGAAAACCGAACAACAGACAAGAGCGGAACTGATTGACAAACATCTTGAAAAAGCTGGGTGGAATGTCAATGACCCCACGCGGGTTGTGCGGGAATTTGATATTCTTGTTGATCTTCTGGAAGGTGTTGCCGAAGCACTGACTCCTTATCAGGGTCATCAGTTCAGCGATTATGTTCTATTGGGAAAGAACGGCAAACCCCTGGCTGTTGTAGAAGCTAAAAAAACGAGCAAGAACGCGGCAATAGGCCGAGAACAGGCAAAACAGTATTGCTACAATATTCAAAAGCAAATCAAAGGCCCCTTGCCGTTCTGTTTTTATACCAACGGGCTGGAAACCTATTTCTGGGATCTGGAAAACTATCCCCCCCGAAAAGTGATCGGATTTCCGACACTGGATGATTTAGAGCGGCTAAACTATATCCGGCAGAATCGAAAACCCCTTACCCGTGAACTGATCAACACCGATATTGCCGGCCGCGATTATCAGATCCGGGCCATCCGCAGTGTGCTCGAAGGCATTGAGATAAAGAAAAGGTCGTTTTTGCTGGTCATGGCCACCGGTACCGGGAAAACCCGAACCAGTATCGCCCTGGTGGATGCCTTGATGCGGGCCGGTCACGCGGAAAGAGTCCTTTTCCTGGTCGATCGTATTGCACTACGGGAGCAGGCATTGAATGCCTTTAAAGAGTATCTGCCGGATGAACCCAGATGGCCTAATGTGGGGGAAAAGCTGATCAGCAAGGATCGCCGGATTTATGTGTCCACCTATCCCAGCATGCTCAACATTATCCGGGATGAAGACCAGAGTTTCTCCCCGTATTTTTTTGATTTTATTTTCATCGATGAAAGTCATCGGTCCATTTACAACACCTATGGCGAGATTCTGGATTATTTCAAAACCATAAACTTAGGATTGACAGCAACCCCAACGGATTTGATCGATCATAACACTTTTTCATTATTTGATTGTGAAAACGGCCTGCCGACCTTTGCCTATACGTTTGAAGAAGCGGTCAGCAATATGCCGCCCTATCTGAGCAATTTTCAGGTCATGAAAATCCAGACAAAATTTCAGGCAGACGGTATCAGTAAAAGAACCATTACCCTTGAGGATCAAAAAAAGCTGATGCTGGACGGCATCGATATTGAAGAGATCAATTTTGAAGGCACCCAGCTTGAAAAAAAAGTGATCAACAAGGGAACCAACACCCTGATTGTCAAAGAGTTCATGGAAGAGTGCATCAAGGATCAAAACGGGGTCCTGCCCGGAAAAACCATTTTCTTTTGTTCTTTAAAAGCGCATGCAAGGCGCATGGAAGAGGTGTTTGACGCCCTTTTTCCCCAATATAACGGGGAGCTTGCCAAGGTCATGATATCCGATGACCCAAGGGTTTACGGCAAAGGAGGACTCCTGGATCAATTCACCCATCAGGACATGCCGCGGGTAGCCATCAGCGTGGATATGCTGGATACCGGGATTGATGTCCGGGAGATCGTTAACCTGTGCTTTGCCAAACCGGTCTATTCATACACCAAGTTCTGGCAGATGATCGGTCGGGGCACCCGTCTTCTGGAACCGGCCAAAGCCAAGCCCTGGTGTCTTGAAAAGCAGGTCTTTCTAATCATGGACTGCTGGGATAATTTTGAGTATTTCAAGCTGACGCCTGAAGGGAAAAAGATTGATCCCGGCCTGCCCCTGCCGGTACGGTTGTTCGGCACCCGGCTGGATAAAATCGAAGCTGCGCAACACTTTGAACGAGAGCGTATTGCCGATAAGGAGATTGAAAGACTGCGACGGCAGATCGTCCAATTGCCCGCATCTTCCGTGGTCATCAAAGAAGCGGCCGCCTTGTTGAACGGGCTGAGCGAGGAAAATTTCTGGACCCGTCTGGATCAGGAGAAAATGGCGTTTTTACGCACCCGGATCAAGCCCTTGTTCAGAACGGTTTCAGATACGGATTTTAAAGCCATGCGGTTTGAAAAAGATGTGCTTGAGGTATCCATTGCATGGCTTTTAGGGGACAAAAGACGATTTGATTTTCTGAAAACCGGTGTGATCGCCCAGATTGGTGAGCTGCCCTTGTCCGTTCATATCGTAAACCGGGAGCAGGACTTGATTCAAAAATCCCAGAAGGAAAATTTCTGGACAACTGTTTCAGATGATGCACTGGATATGTTGGTGGAAAAACTGGCGCCCCTGATGAAATTCCGGGAAAAAGACAATCCCCTGTCCCCTGTTGAGCTGGATCTGAAAGACAGGATAAAGCAAAAGGAATTTGTGGAATTCGGCCCTCAGAATGAAGCCGTCGGCATTACCCGGTACAAAGAAATGGTGGAAGCCAAAGTTCTGGCACTGATGGAGAACAACCCGGTGCTGCTGAAAATCAAAGAAAACCAGCCCGTGTCTGAAGCGGATATCCAGACCCTGTCGCAGGCCCTGTACCATGCCCATCCCCATATCACCGAGGCGCTGCTGAAAAAAGTCTATCAGCATCCAAAGGCCGGGTTTATCCGGTTCATTCGTCATATCCTGGGGGTTGAGCCCCTTGAAAGCTATCCGCAAACCGTTGCCAAAGCGTTTGACCGGTTCCTTTCAGCCCATTCGGATCTGAACTCCCGGCAACTGGAGTTTTTGAGGCTGCTCAAAGAATTCATTCTTGAACGGGAAAAAGTAGAGAAAAAGGACCTGATTCAATCCCCCTTTACCGTGATCCATCCCCAGGGCATCCGTGGTGTGTTCAGCCCGGCCGTCATCAATGATATCCTGGCACTGACCGAGGAGCTGGCCGCATGATTAACAGGAAAACAACACCCGAAGAACTGGCCCTGGTCCTTGAAGAAGGGGAAGGTTATACCCTGGAATTCAAGCAGAATATCAATGCCGACCTGTCCAGAGAGATGGTTGCCTTTGCCAATGCGTCGGGCGGTCGGATCTTTATCGGCGTGGATGACAACAACCGGGTCGTCGGGTGTGATTTTTCCAATGAACTTTTTTCTAAGATTGAAACCATGGCCGCGTCCTGCGATCCGCCGGTGGCAATTTTTATTGAAAAACTGTTGGATCAGAAAATCCTTGTGATCCATGTGCCCGAAGGCGCCAACCGCCCCCATCGTTGTACCAAAGGGTTTTATTTAAGAAACGGTGCCAACTCCCAGAAAATGAGCACGGCCGATATCACCGCCTTTATCCAGTCCGAAGGCCGGGTCCGCTTTGATCAGCAGCTCCGGCTGGACCTGGACTGGGAAACCATACTGAATCACTCCCGATTGGAACATTTCCTTTCTCTGTCTAAAATTACCCAGAGAAGCGATACAAAAAACCTGCTGCTCAATCTGGGTGCCGGGGATATGAAAAGCAACCGGTTTTACCTCAACCAGACCGGCATGCTCTTTTTTGCCAAAGATCCGGCATTCAGACAACCCTTTGTCAATGTGGTCTGCGCCCTTTTTAAAGGCACGGCCAAAGCCTATATCCTGGACCGTAAGGAGCTTTGCGGCAATATCCTGGAAAATGTGGAGGAGGCTTTGCTGTTTTTAAAAAAGCATCTGCAACTTCGCTGGGAAATCACCAAAGACAGCGCCCGGCGAAAAGAGACCCTGGAACTGCCCGAGGTGGCCCTGCGAGAAGCCGTTATCAATGCTGTCTGCCACCGGGATTATTTTGAGCAGGGTGCCCAGGTCATGGTGGAAATCTTTGATGACCGCGTCGAGATCCATAATCCCGGCGGCCTGCCCAAAGGATTGCCGGAAAAGGACTTCGGTAAAAGAAGTGTCTGCCGCAACCCCAATATTGCCGCGCTCTTGTTGCGGTGTGATTATATTGAAAAAATGGGCACCGGCATCGAGCGGATCTATGAGGCCCTGAAAAAAGAAAATTGCCCCCCGGTGAAAATTGAATACACCACCTTGTTTTCCCTTGTGTTTTCAAGACCCAGTTATATTACCCCCTGGGAAACCCGAAAACCTAGGGAGAAAACTAGGGAGATGTCCAGGGAAAAAACCAGGGAGAAAATCCTGGCATTGCTGAGCAAGACACCCGATATGACCACGGCCCAACTGGCGGAACAGACCGGACTGACCCCCAAGGGCATCGAATGGCAGATGGCCCAGCTCAAGAAAAAAGGCCTGATTGAGCGCATCGGACCTGCCAGGGGCGGCCTTTGGAAAGTAAAAAAAAATTAAGGAAACACCATGCTTCAACATAATCCTGAATTAAAATCACAGATCGACCAGCTCTGGAACAAGTTCTGGGCCGGGGGGATTTCCAATCCCCTCACCGCCATCGAGCAGATCACCTATCTTTTGTTTATGAAACGGCTGGACGAACTGGACTTAAACAAACAGTCCGACGCTGAATTCACCGGAGAATCATATATATCCCGATTTGAAGGGATTTGGGTGCCGCCGGAACACCGGGATAAAAAAGAGGAAGACCAGAAACCCTTTGAGATCGATCGAAGCACCCTTCGCTGGTCCTTTTTTAAGCGGATGAAAGCGGAAGATATGCTGACCCATGTCCAGATCCGGGTATTTCCCTTTTTAAAAGACATGAACGGCGCTGAGTCCGGGTTTACCCATCACATGAAAAATGCGGTGTTCATTATTCCCAAACCCGGACTTCTGGTGGAAGCGGTTAAAACCATCGATGAAATTTTTATCATCATGGAAAAAGACTCATCCCAAAAAGGCCAGAAATTCCAGGATATCCAGGGCGATGTCTATGAATACCTGCTCTCTGAAATTGCCTCGGCCGGGAAAAACGGCCAGTTTCGAACCCCCCGCCATATCATCAAACTGATCGCGGAACTGGTCAAACCCCGGCTCGGGCACCGGATCGGTGATCCGGCCTGCGGTACGGCCGGATTTCTTCTGGGCGCCTATCAGTACATTGTGACGGACATTGCCCGAAAATCAGGGGGACAGGATCTAAAACCGGATGAGGACGGGTTTATCAGAACCTCAGTCAGTGCGGCATATGACCAGAATTCCAAAAAAACCCTGGATCAGAGCCTGCAGGGCTATGACATCGACAGCACCATGGTGCGTCTCGCCATGATGAACCTGATGATGCACGGGATTGACGAGCCCCTGCTGGATTACAAGGACACCCTGAGCAAAGGGTTTAACGAGCCCAACCAGTACAATATCATCATGGCCAACCCGCCCTTTACCGGGTCCATTGATAAAGGGGATATCAACGAGGATTTAAGCCTGTCCACCACCAAGACCGAACTCTTGTTTATCGAAACCATGGTGCGGATGCTCAAGCGCGGCGGCACCGCCGGGATCATCGTGCCCCAGGGCGTGCTCTTCGGCTCGGGCAATGCCTTTGTGGCGGCCAGGCAGATCCTGGTGGACCGGTGCGAACTCAAAGCCGTCATTACCATGCCCAGCGGCGTGTTCAAACCCTATGCCGGGGTCAGCACCGCCATCCTGGTCTTCACCAAGGTTTATGACAAAGAAGATAAAATCAC
>CAZAHK010000172.1:0-8474 GCA_964484555.1 uncultured Desulfobacula sp. | reverse complement strand
GCTTCCCGGATTGGAGAAGGGACAGGATGTCCTCCGCCACAATCTTTGGCACCCATTTTTCCGCCGTCTCCCGGCCGATATACCCGTCCTTGTCCAGAGCCATGTCTTCTCGCTCGATGAAACAGAACTGAAGGGGCGCCACCGGGGCGTTGTGCTCCATCAGCAGATCTTTGGCCGTGGCGGGAGTACCGACCTTTAAAAAGGAAATATCCTCATATAAAAAGGGATTTTCATCTGTCGTAAAAATCGTATTCACAGCCTTGACCAGCATGGGTGAAGACCGGTAATTTTTCTCAAGGGTAAATTTCTGTTCGCTTTGGGCCGAGGCCTTCAGATAGGCGAAAATATCCCCTCCCCTGAAGCCGTAGATGGCCTGCTTGGGATCTCCGATCATGAAAAAGGGGGTGCCCGGAGTTAAAAAGAGCTTTGAAAAAATATCATACTGGGCCGGGTCCGTGTCCTGGAATTCATCGATGAGGCAGGCGGCCCAGGTCCGGCGGACCGATTCTTGAAGCAGGGCCGCTCCCTCGCCTTCCAGTGCCCGGGCCAGGTCGTTGATGAGATCGTCAAAAAAGCAGACTCCCTGGGATTGTTTCATTTTGTCCAGCTCTGTGTTGAAAAAGGACAAAAAGTCTAGTTTCAGACGAATCAGCCCTGTCTCAAAATCCTGGTGAAAGGCCAGAAGGGCCTGGCAGAGGTCAAAAAATTCGTGATCCGGCGGGTTTTCTCCGGGTTTGGTTTTTTCCGCCATCCGGGTCCGGGTGAATTTATACAGGCTGTCCCCATCCTCGGCCATGATGAACAGGGTGTTGTCGCCTTCCTGTTCCAGTTTCAGGCGGGTCTGGGAAAGCCAGGACGGGACATTTCGTTTGGTATAGCTTCGTTTGTCCAAGGCCCCATGGTTCAGGATGAGATCACAGATCTCCTTTTCCCGGACGGCCAGGACTTCCCTGATTTTTCGGACCGTATCCTGGTAACGGTCAAAATCAATTTCATCGGATTTGGGCACGGGTTTGATGAGAATCCCCGGTCTTGAGACAATTGCCTTAAACCTGTCGACAAATCGTTCCGGTGTCACCTTTTGTAACTCCAGAAATTTCAGGAACAAGGGATCTTCATTGGCGACCCGGCCCATGAAAAAATCATGGCCCACCTGCCGCAAAAACGCGGACCGGTCCGGCATGAGTTCCATATCAAAAAGGGACCGGCTTTCAAAGGCATTTTCCTTTAATACCCTGAAGCAGAAGGAATGAATGGTCATGATGGCAGCCTGGTCAAAACAGGTGAGGGCCAGTTTCAACCGTCTCTGGATCAGGGCCGGGTCAGGCCTGCGGCTCAGATAGGCGGAAAGATCGTCCCCGGTTGGGCCCTCTTTGCTGCCGGATGCCGACAGGGTTTTTAAGGCCAGGGAAAGCCTTGACCTGATCCTGAGCTTCAGTTCTGCGGCCGCCGCCTCCGTAAAGGTCACCACCAGGATGGATTCCACGGGATAGCCTTCTGCCGCAAGGCGGCAATAAAGGGTGGTGATGGTATGGGTTTTCCCGGTTCCGGCGCTGGCTTCAATGAGGGTGGATAATTTCAGATCCATATCAAAGGGGTCCAGGGCTTTCATGACAATTCCTCCCGGTTCTCCAGCAAGGGTTTGAAAACCCGGATTGCATTCTGGGCAAAGCCCGAGGAAAGAAGGGTATCCAAACTTTCAAAGGGGTCGTTCCGGTCAACGCAAAGGTCCACATACCGGTTTTCCCTTTCTCCTGTGCCCTGGTGACGGTCCTGCCAGGCTTTTTTTGCCCGGCCCATGGCTTTGAAGACCGGTTCCCCGGTCAAGGCAAAGCCTTCCGCAGCCAAAGCCTCGGCAAACTGGAAAGAAGTTTCAGAGGAAAAATAAAAAGGTGCTTGAATCCCTTTCTGAAAAATTTGGACCAGTTCCTCCAAATAAAGCTTGGCATCACTGCCCAGATCCGGGAACCGGTAGGTGGACACCGGCTTTTTGCCTTTGGGGTCCCGGCCCAAAAGAAAGGTCTGACGCGGATAATCCCCCGGCCCGGCCGCGTTTAAAAACAGATGCCTGATCCAGGCAGACAAAAGCCTTGCTCCGTTGAGCCTTCCAAATCCGATAAGATAGGCTCCTGTTTCCCGGACATGGGTGATCCGGCCAAAAACCCGGATGCCATCCCCCTGTATTTCAGCAACAAGGGCCGGCAAAGGGGGTATGGCCGAGATCTTTCTTGCCTCCCGGACCAGGGGCTCTGCCAGGGCCATGAGTTTTTCATATTCAAGCCTGCCCTTTCTGCCCGGCGGCAGGCTTCCCATGGCCCTGAAAACCGGATAAAAATCACGGTCATGGGGGGATTCGGCCTCTTTCTCAACCAGCAGGCTTCCCAGAAGATACTGGTCCAGCCCGGCCACGGTAAAGGCTTCCCAATCCTCTTTTTCCTCCTCAAGAAGTTTAAAGGTCAGGTTCAGCCCCTGCTTTACAAATCCTTCAAGCGGGTTTTTGAAAAACCGGATGATCTCATCCAGGGAAATATCCGCAATCGGGCCGCCCGGTTTTTCTTTGTCCGGGATCGTTATAAAGGGCCTCTTTTCCTGTCTTTCCCCCAATAAGGCCGCTGCCATCCGGCAATTGTCCCCTGAATAGGAAAAAAACGGGGCTGTCCCGTTAAAATAGGAGAGGTCAAAGGGATGAAGGGGGTGGAAGACCCGGTAGGAATAGCCTTTTGGGAAAACAAAGCTCTGGTCCATGACCTCCATGAGTTCGCTCACCACCCCGGAACAGGGAATCAGGGAATTGTCCCGGATGCTCATGCCCGTATAGGTGATGATTAATTTTTCCCTGGCCGACAAAAGGGTTTCCAGAAAAAGATACAAATCCTCATTCCGTTCATTTTTATCCCCCGGCCGCGGGAATTTTTTCATGAGGTTGAAGCCGGGACTGAAAACCTTTTTGGGAAAGGCCGTTTCATCCATTCCCATGAGCGCCACGATTTTAAAGGGAATGCTGCGCATGGGCAGGATATTGCAGAAGGTGATATTCCCGGACATGAAATTCCCCTGGGAAATATTGAGATCCAGTTTTTGGGCCAGGAGGGAATGAACCAGGTCAAAGGATACGGCATCCGCAAACCCGGCCTTTTTTGCCCCGGATTCCAGTTCATCCAGAGTTTCCATGAGAAAAAAAAGATCCTCAGCCGTTTCAGGGTTTTCATCCAGCAGGGAGCGGGCCAGTTGCCTGAGCACCCGGGTCCAGGCCGACAGGGGCTTTTCCCCTTCGAGGCCGGCAAGCCCTGAAAAAAGGGCATGGCAGAAAGCAGCCAATTTCCCTAGGGTTTCAAGATCCAGCCCTTCAAAGGACTCGCAGGGCAGGATGCCCTGGACCAGCCCGTCATAGCCTTCGGGCATGGCCATGCCCATGAAAAGGCGATTCAGCCCGAACTGCCAGGTATTTTCCGCATAAGCCTCAAATCCCAGGCTCTGCCGATGCTCTCCATCCCGGCCCCAGAGGATATGGGCGTCATCAATCATCTGCTCGATCTTGGTTGTATCATTAAGGTTGATCCTGAATTTTCTGGCGATGGTTTCAGACAGCAAAAGATCCAGAACCAGGCTTTTTTCAAGCCTGGACCCTTGGAAGGCCAGGATCTTTAAAAAAGCTTCCAGAGGTTCGGATTCCGATCTTTTCCGCCGGTCGCTGACGGAAAAGGGCAAGGGCGTTTCAAGGGAGAACACGGATTCGATAAAGGGCGCATAGGCCTCAATATCCGGCATCATGACCATAATATCATGGGGGGCAAGATTCGGGTGCTTTTCAAATTCCGCCAGCAAGAGGTCTTTCAACACCTGGGCCTCCCTCATGGGAGAATGGCAGGCATGGATGCTGATGGAGGTGTCAAACGGGTCAACGGCCAGAGGCTGGATCTCCCCGTTTTCTTTCCGGTGATAAAGATTCAGGATATCCGATTGAAGCACCCAAAGCATGGGGCTCCCTTCCTCAACCGGGTCAAGGAAGAGGTCATCAAAGGGTTCCTGGTAATGAAAGCTTTCAAGGCCGGAATGAAACCGGATACCCGAGGCCCCAAGGGAGGACAGAAGCGGATTTACCGGCTCATCAAACAGGACTTCCGGGGACCTCCCTTCTTTTGCGGCCCGTTTCTCCACCTCCCGGTCCGGCCGGATATCAAAGAAGAACCGGCTGGAGGGCGTCAACAAAAAAATATGGATGTCCATGACCGACGCCACCCGTTCAAACACCTGAACAAAAAGTTCCGGCAGGGCGGAAATACCGAAAAGGGAGATATGGGAGGGAAGACCGTCCCTATTGAATTTTTCTTTTGAAAACCCCTGAAAAAAGGCCTGGGTCCGGGCTGCCAGATGATCCAGGGGACGGGTTTCCATCATCTTCTGAAACAAAAAGGCCTGCCATTCTGCCGAAGGCTCTTGCAACGCCTCTTTTCTGCCTCCCCTTTGCCAGTCCAGAAGCATATCCGGGCGATATACCGAATAATCATCAAAAAGCGTTGCGATCTTCCGGGACACCTGGAGCAGTCTTTTACCGGTCCCATCCTCTTGAAGATAGGCGTCAATGCCGGACAATTCCTTTAGGGACCGGTTTTCCCGGGCAAGCTTCAGAACGGACCAGAAAAAAAAATCTTCATTCACGGTTTCATCCTGATGGTCAAAGGCCGTAAAATGGGACAAGAGTTCATCCACCAGGGGCCGGGGGAATACAAAGCGCATATTGGCGCAGACGCCCAGTCCCTCTGCCAGCTTCAGGGAAATCCACTGTTTCATCCCCCTGGACTGGACAGCGATCCACTGGGGCATCAATGGATGGTCCCCTGCCTCTGCCGGGATGGAGGCAAGCGCCTGCATCAGGATTTCCATCCGGTTGCTTTTGATGATATTGAACAAAAATCTTATCCCTTGTGATCTAAAGGTTTTCAGGCACCATATCAAACCTTGGAACGGCAATCAAACCCAATTATTTTCCCCTTGGTTTTTTCATGGGATATGGTATTTTAAGCCTGACCCATTCATTCTTACAAGGAGATTTCATGCCTGTCCGGAAAAAAATAAACCGTCTTTTGTCCGGGGTTCTGATCCTATTTCTGCTGCCCCTGACCGAAGCAACTGCAAAAATCGATCTGGTCACCCTGTCGGACCGGGATGCCGTGGAAACCACCATTTACAACGAAGCCGACCTGACCCTGGTCCGGGACAAACGAACGCTGAATTTTGTCAAGGGCATGAACCGGTTGCAGTTTTCCTGGGCCAATACCCGGATCGATCCCACCTCCCTGTCCCTTGACATTAAAAAAGACGCCGACAAGATCAGCGTGGTGGAAATCACCTATCCGCCCGGAACAAAGGATGTGGGCGTCTGGCAGATCAAGGCGGCCGAGGCCTGCCGGGCGCCCGTGGAAATCACTTATTTTACCTCCGGCATCTCCTGGCAGGCCTATTATGTGGCCGTGCTTTCCGAAGACCGGAACACCTCGGACTTAAAAGGCTATGTCCGGGTAACCAACCATTCCGGGGAAGATTACGGCAATGCCCTCACCCGGCTGGTGGTGGGAAAGATCAATATTCTTGATGAAATCGCAGGCCTTGCAGCCCTTGACCACCCCTACGGCAGGCCGGACCTCATGGGTGGCGAACCGGAAAGAAAGGTTCTTTTGTCCAAAGCCAAACAGGTCCTGGCAGAGGCCCGGCCCATGGCCATGGATGCCGCCCCTGCCCGGCCCAAAGAGATCACAAAGGAAGGCCTTTCAGAATATTTTCTGTATACCGTTGAAGGCAGGGAAAGCATTCCCCATGGCTGGTCCAAACGTCTTTTGTCCCTCCAGGCCGACCCGGTCCGGATTCAAAACCTTTACCGCTATGACCGGGATCGCTTTGGCGATGCCGTTGTCCGGTTCCTGACCTTTGACAACAAAAAGGAAAACCACCTGGGAGAAACCCCTCTGCCGGGCGGAGAGGTCAAGGTTTTTCACAGCACAGGACAAAAGGGGGAACTGGAATACGTCGGCGCCGATACCACAAAATATATCCCTGTGGACAAAACCGCGGATCTCAACCTCGGCAGAACCCTGAGCGTCAAGATAATGCCTACGGTCATGGCCTACCGGAAAGATAACCTTGCCTTTGATAAAAAAGGAAATATTACCGGGTTTGACGAGGTCAAAGACTATGAGGTCCGGCTTTCAAATTTCACCCATACCCCTGCAACCCTTGAATATGTCGAGAATTTCGACTCCCCGGATGTTAACATCAGCCGCATCAGCCTTCCGGACCGGTTTAAAAAAACAGACCAGGATTCCATCACATTCACCCTGGAACTTGCCCCCCACGCAAGTGAAACCCTCAAATTCACCGCGACCACCCCGAGAGGAGACCGAAAATGGCAGCCCTAAAAACCATAAAACCCATGATGATAAGCCTTGTTTTCCTCTTTGTGCTCGCCTTTGGCCTCCAGGCCCGGACCAGCCTCGTCTCCCTGCCCGACCGGCAGGACGCGGCCATCCGGCTGCAAGACCGGGAAGGCGCAGCCCTGGTCCAGGAAAAAAGACGCCTGACCCTTAAAAAAGGCATCAACCATATTGATTTTTCCTGGCAGAATGTCATGATCGATCCTTCTTCCATCCTCCTTGCCCCCCTGTCCCATCCGGACAAAATCATTCTTTTGAGCGTCAGCTATCCGCCGGCGGAATCGGCCCTGGTATGGGAGATATCCAGCCCTGAAGACCTTGAGGAAGAGGTCATGATCAGCTATCTTCTCTCCAATATCGACGGTATTGTGGCCTACCAGGCCCTGGCCGACACAAAGGAAACCGTTCTTGAACTCCAGACTTATCTGGTGCTGCGAAATTTTTCAGGGGAGCCCTTTGACCCGGTAACAGCCCATACCAGCCTCGGCCCTCCCTTTGCCACCCGTATCCAAAACCTTGAAACCAAAAAAATCCTGGTTTCCCGGAATCCGGACATCCCCGTCAAAAAAATATATACCTGGGATGCCCTGACCATGCCCCATGAGCCGGAAAAATCCGAAACCGGCGTGGGCATTCCCGTCAGCTATGAACTCATCAACCAGAAAACTTCTAACCTGGGGAACTTTGCTCTCTGGCCCGGAAAAACCCGGCTCTTCCAGCAGGACAACCAGGGCAGCACCATTTTCCTAGGAGAAGACACCACTTCCTTTACCCCCATGGGCGACAAAACCCGTCTTCATATCGGGGACAGCCGGGACATCGTGGTGACAAAACACCGGCTGGACACGGCCAAAACCAATGTCCGCCGGAACAGTGACGGCCAGGTCCAGGTCTATGATGAAACCGTCAAAGAAGAAATCCTCATGGAAAACCTGAAAGACGGCCCCGTGACCCTGTCCATCATCGAAACCCTTCCCGGCCACTGGGAAAAGGTGGAAATCTCATCCCCCTATACCCTCAAAGACCATCAAACACTGATCTTCACCATCGCCCTCCCGGCCGGGGCAAAGAAAACCCTGACCCTGAGTTACAAGGTCCTGAATATCTTTGCGGCAAATTTTTCAGAATTTAACGAGGCAAGGGAATAATTTTGTATGAAAATTCAGGGTTTTCCCTGATTGATTTAAACTTTGGAATTTACTAAAGGTATGGAAGCTGCCTTCCCTGCCTGAACAAAACGGAGGCAAGGGAGCGGAGCATTGCCCCGGAGGGGAAGAGGCAGGGATATGACGTTCAGGAGTGGATCTGGTTCAGGGGAATTGACCTGATAATTAATGGTTAGGCATAGAAAAAGGGGTGCAATTCAAATATGGAATCAATATCGAATTGGAACATTTTTGCAGTAATCGTTTCTACCATCGCTGCTATGGTCACTGCATGGATGGCGTTTGAGACGCGAAGAATGGCCAAAGCCGCAAATAGAGCTCTTGAACTTGAAACAATGCCGATAGTGGGCCTTAAGGATATAAAAGTTGAGGTCTCATCCAAAGTTAAAGGCGATGATTCTGAGAAGGGTGATTATCACTTACTGAAGGGGCTACGAGTGGGCTTAGAGCTCTTCAATGCAGGTCGTGTTCCAGTCCGATACAAGGTGAATAAACTTTCCGTCAGTTTTGCAAATCGAGTTCCGGGATCCGAAAACTATCTGTCAAGGAGTGGCCAAGTTCTGCCGGGCGGGTCAACTGTGTTTTGGCATTCAGGCATTTCCCTGGAACCCCCTATCGAGGAATTTCCGAATAAGGGACGCATAACCATCGACTGTGAATATTCTGATGACTCCGGCAAAGGTTCCAAGCCTTTGAAAGAGACTATTGAGTTTTATCTCAGTGGTGCATCACCAGGTGCGAGAACAAATTGGCTTCACATAGATGAATCAGCATAGGCGTGCCAAATGCTTTAACGAGGACCGGCTTTTCCGTTGGCGCCCCAAAGCCAGCCGATTAAGCTGAGCGTTACACGAGGAGGTAACATGATAGCATACTGCGG
>CAZAHK010000171.1:0-8488 GCA_964484555.1 uncultured Desulfobacula sp. | reverse complement strand
CCGTTGAGATGTTCCTCCACGATTTTGGAATCCGGGTCCCGAAGATAAATGGCCCCGCCCGAGGCCAGGGAGAACAGGTTTGATCCGGGATAGGGCATGGGAAGGTCCATGACCTTGCCGGCCTCATCAAAGGCAATGCCGTTGACGATGACGAACCCGCCGCCGTTGAGGGGGTCTCCGGCCATGAAGGATTCGGCCAGGTAATCCAGGCAGGTGCCGTTGATGACCACCCTGGGTTTTCCCGTGGCATTGATCAGGGGGCGGCCGGCGGCATTGCCCAGGATATAGACCTCACCCCCCTTGGCGCCGTACATGAAGGTCTGGCCCACATCCCCGTGGACCACGAATTTTCCCCGCTTCATGATCTGGCCGAGCTGGTCCTGGGCATTGCCGTGGACATGGATTTCCATGCCGTCCATTCCCGAGGCCATATAATCCCCGGAACTGTCGTAAACATCAAACCGCACCCCGTCGGAATCGGCCCCGAATCCGCACCCGGTAAAGCGCTGGCCCTTGCAGCCATAGCAGATATACTGCTTCCAGCCCAGGCGGTAGGCCTTGTTGATCATCCTGGAATCGCAGTCTTCGCCTTCCGCCTCAAATGCTTTGGCATTGACCACCAGGATGGTTTCATTTTCCATGGGGGGCCTCAAATCCTCCCTCGTGGCCCGGTCGATATAGGCATACCGGCTGTTTTGTCTTTCCCTGATGGCCGGGGAGGAGGCAAAGATCCGGGTCAGGCTGTCCCGGAGGATCTGGAGCAGGGAACTTCTTTTTTTGTCGCCCGTGGGAAAGGCCCGGTCGTTGAGAAGGGTTAAAAGGTCAATGGCCATGGCCTTCTTGTCATCGTTTTGTCCGGCCAGGGTTTCAAGGGTGTGACAGATGCCTTGGATCTCCGCAAAGCCCAGGGCGGCAAATTCCGAGGTGCAGAATTGCCCGAGGCCTGTTTTATCCTTTGCCTCGAAAAAAGCCGTGACCTTGCGGGCCAGGGCTGGATCTTCAACGGACCTGGAAATTTCAAGGGAAGTGTCAAAATGAAGCTGCCCTTCCGGGATGGTGACTGTTTCGCCGAATTTGTTCTGGGTGACCAGGGTTTTGGAACCGTCGCCTTTTCCCGCATCCTTCAGGGTAAAGGTAAAGGCCCCGCCGTCGGTGGAGCTGCCGCCACGGGCATTCCAGTATTTGTCGGCAATGGGACAGAAGCGGTTGTCTTCCGCGGAAATGCTCTGGAGGGTGGCGTCAATGGCCTGTTTTTCAGAACAGACCAGGCCGATCTGGACTTCGTCCCTTTCCTGGAGGGCAAAGACCTGGGGCCTCAGCATGGCCGTGTCCGTGATGCCGATCAATTGCAAAAGATCCCGATAGGGGTCGTTCCGGGCAATGATAAAGAACCAGGGCCCGTCCGGGGAGCCGTTCATGTGCTGGCTCTGGATATACCGGTACACCCGCTGCTTGTCCGGGGAAAGCCGGTCAAAATCATATTCCGTGGTGGGTGCCAGGGCTTCGATAATATATTCCAGGGGATAACCGAAGACCCGGTTGTAAAGGTCCAGGAGCAGGACCGAGGTTTCCGTGTCCGTCAGGAACTGGGGAAAGATATTGTGCTGGTTTAAGTATTCGCTGACGGCATGGTAGTTGGCAAAATCACCGTTGTGGACCAGGGCCTCGTGCATGCCGGAAAAAGGATGGGCTCCGCCCGGATGCCAGAGCCGTCCCCGGGTCGGGTAGCGCTGGTGGGCGATCCAGCCGTGGGCCCGGAAATCATCCAGGCAATAATACTGGGTGGCCTGTTCCGCATACCCGACCACCTTCAGGATCATGACGTTTCTCGCATGGGAAAGAACAAAGGCCTTTTTCTCTCCCAGGGAGGCATAATAGGCCTGGTTCAGGCGGATGGAATTCTGGAACACGAATTCATCTTCGGCCTTTCGTTTGTCCATTTCATAAAGGGTGTTGAACCGGATGAACGGGTCCAGGACCCCGGGTTTAACCCTTACAAAATACCGCCATACCTCCGGCGGTTTCACTTCAAGGCCGATACTCGTGTAGTCGCCGATGGTGGGGGTTTTTTCCGATTTATAGATATCAAAATGGGGGAGGATATGGGAGGCCTCCACCTGGGCAATGGCCGTATCATCAATATAGGCCACCTGAAGAAGATAATGGTCTTCCAGAACGTCCCGGGGGACATTCAGGTCGCTTGCGCTCAGGCCCACAGCGGCGATGCCCCCGCCCTTGCCGTTGCCCCGGTTGTGCATCTGGACCGAGGGTTCATAGATATGGCGGCCCGCAATGGGGATGGAGGCCATAAAGCCGGTGACGCCGCAGCCGCCTTCCTCGTCGCATTTGTTCACCGGTGTCTCCATATGGGGGATCCGCCCCCGTGAAGCCAGGATCTTGTTTATGAGAATATCCGTATTCCGCTTCATCATGTTTCCTTATTATAAAACCATTTTATAGCCGGGTGAGCTCTGGTATTGTTTCCGTTCTTCCTCATCCAGATAATCCAGGTGAACGAGAAGGTCGGACCGGCCCCGGAGTTCTTTGATGCTGGTCAGGCCAAAGGATCTGAGCAGCCTGCACCATTGTTTTCTCCAGGCCATGTACATGTTCACCAGCCGCTGTTCCACATAGGCTTCGTCGATCATATACCCCAGCTCCGGGTCTGTGGTGGCAATGCCCCGGGCACAGCCCCGGCCGCTTTCACAATTCCCGCACCTCACGCATTCCACGGCCACCAGATCGGCGGTGCCGATGACGCAGCCGTCGGCGCCGAGAGCAATGGCCTTGGCCACATCCATGGCATTTCGGATGCCGCCCGAGGCAATGAGGGTAATTTTATCCCTGGCCCCTTCTTCCACCAGAAACCGGTGGACCTTGGGGATGGCGTATTCAATGGGCATGGCGATGTTTTTCTTGGCGATGTCCGGGGCTGCGCCCGTACCGCCGTAGCTGCCGTCGATATGGATGATATGAGCCCCGGCATAATAGGCCCCCACGGCCACCATGTCCACATCCGTGGGCGTGGAGACCTTGACCGAGCAAAGCACATTGTGGTTGATCTCCTTCATCCAGTCCACATGCTTTTTGTGGTCTTCCACGGAATAGACCGAGTGAAAGGGAAAGGGTGAGAAAAGGGGTCTGCCCACAACGGTTTCCCGCATTTTGGCCACGGCCTCGGTAACCTTTTCTCCGAGAAGATGGCCCCCCAGCCCCGGCTTTGCGCCCTGGGCATATTTGAATTCCATGACCGGGCAGTTCTGGATGGTTTCTTCCCTCACCCCGAAAAGCCCGGTGGCCACCTGGGTGATGACATGGTCTTTGTAAGGCAGAAACTCCGGCGGATACCCGCCTTCGCCGGTACAGGTCAGGGAGTTGAGGCGTTTGGCCGCCCTGGCCCGGCCCACAATCACGGACAGGGCCGTGGACCCGTAGGACATGCCCCCGCCGTAGCAGGGAATGGAAATGGTCTTCAGGGGTCTGCCGTCCCCGGTTTTGTTCAGATCAATGCCGGTGTCGATTTCCTCGTCGGAGATGTCAAGGGCCAGGCCCGGGTCCGGTTTTTTGAACCGCATCTTGTCAAACCCGCCGCCGGAATTGCCCAGGCTGTATTCCAGGTCCACATGGGGCAGGTCCCCGGTTTCCGCCATGGCAAAATGGCCCAGGAGCATGTCCGGGGTCCAGCGGTAATCCCCCATGGTTTCCAGCAGGGGATTTTCCTTCAGGGTCATGGCCTCTTCCGGGCAATGTTCAATGCAGTAATGGTCCGTGTCCTTGCAGGCAAACCCGATGCAGTTGTGCTCCACGGGCCGGAAGGGGGCTGAAAAATTGTCCGGTTTGATGTGGACCCCGTGGGGGCAGAGTTCTGCGCATTTCCCGCAGGCAATGCAGCTTGAATTGCGCTTGATGGTATATTTGCCGATGGTGTTTCGAAACCGGGAACGCACCGGTTTTGTTTCAGGCAGTGAATTCAATGTTGTATTCATGATTTATCCTACATCCAGAGAAATTTTCCGTTCACCGAAAATCGGGCCAAAGCTTTCTTTTTCAAGATCCTCAAACCACATGGACCGGCCCACTTCCCCCCGGAGGCGCCTTGCCTCCCGGAGCCCCATGGCGCCCAGCATTTCCAGCATCTGGTTTCGCCAGGCCCCCATGAGGTTGATGATCCGGTTGCTGCCGTATTCCGGGTCTATGCCTTCCAGCTTCACCGGACAGGACAGGCCGTTTCTACAGCGGTCGCAGAGACGGCATTCCATGGCCAGGAGCAGGGGCCGGTCAATGACCACGCCGTCGGCGCCGCAGATGATGGTTTTGTTCACATGCTCGGCCATACTGACCCCTCCGGACGCCAGGATATTGATCTGCCGTCTCGTCCCGGCTTTCACCATGGCCACATGGATGTCTCTCAGCATGTCCTTGATAAACCGCGGGTTTTGAGAATTGAATTCCCTGCCGTTGTAATCGGCATATACATGGAGGGTGTCCATGGCCGTGTTTGAAAGCACAACGCCGATTTCCGCATAATTGAGAGCCGCACTCAGGGGCAGCCCCACACTGATGACCAGATTCTCATGAGTAGCCTTTAATGCCTCCAGGACGGTTTCAATGCCCGGCTCATAATCGATTTCCACCATGTCCGAACGTTTTAAAAGATCGGTAAACCGGTGGACATCCTCTTTTTTCACCTTGGGGATGATGGTGGTTCCAAAGGGCGCAAGGGTTTCATCCATATCGGCCGCATCCATGAACATTTTGGTCCCGATGGCCTGGGCCGCTTTCAGCATGGACGCCAGGACCTTTTGGCTCAAGACCCCGAAGGACGGCTTTTCAAAAAGGATGGGCAAAGGGATTTCCAGGATGGGGTTGACCGCCACGGACAGGGACCCGTCTTCATGAAAGGCAAGCCTTTCGGGCCTCCTGGACAGTTCGATGCAGGTATTGATATATTCCCTGCCGTGGATGCCGTCCCGGGTGGGCCGGACGATTTCCGACATGTCCGTCCACATGGAATCAAAGCCTTTGCCCACAAAGGGCCCCCGGTATCCGGCCCCGGACACGGGGATGCTCCCGGTATGGGCCTGGTACCAGGTCCGGTGGATCACATCCGGGGTATAATATTCATCCCCGATGTCCCGGTATTCCGGGTTGATGACCCGGGAAAAAATCCCTTTGGTGCATTCCTGGATACACCGGAAACAGGAATTGCAGGTATACAGATATTCCGGCTCTTCCATTTTGCTCATGTGAAGATAATTGGTCTTGAAAATATCATAGACACATTTTTTCTTGACGCATTCCTTGCAGGACCCGGCGCAGTTTTCCCTGAATTCTATGGTGGCGTATTTGCCCACGGGATAGAATTTCGGCGGCGCAGGCTTGGTGTGAATCGTATATTTCTGAGGCATGGCGTTTTCCTTTTATTTCAAACCGGCCTGTTGGACAATTTGCCCGACGGCCTCTTCCCATTCAATGGCCATGATGTGAACCCCGGAAACGCCCTTGAGTTCCCTCAATTCCCGGATGGTTTCAAGACAGATCTTGATGCCTTCCTGGGCCTGGCTCTTTTTGTCCACGCCGTCCATTCTTTTAATGATCTCGTCCGGGATATCCATGCCGGCCACCTTGTTTTTCATATACCGGGCCATACCAGCGGATCTTAAGGGGGTGACTCCGCCGAGAATATAGACTTTTTCCGTCAAGCCCTCTTCCCTGGAAAGCCTGATCCATTCCCTGAACCGCTCCATATTATAGATGCACTGGGTCTGGATAAAATCGGCTCCGGCATCGATTTTTTTGGCCAGGCGGATGACCCGGTATTCAAAGGGATCGGCAAAGGGGTTGGCGGCGGCGCCGATGAACATCTGCGGAGCCGTATCCAGATCAAACCCGCTCATGTCCTTGCCCGTGTCCCTCATGTTCCAGACGGTCCGGATGAGATTCATGGAATCGATATCAAAGACGTTCATGGCATCGGGCTGGCTTCCGAATTTCTGGTGGTCCCCGGACAGGCAGAGGATGTTCCGGATGCCCAGGGAATAAGCCCCCATGATATCCGACTGGATGGCGATGCGGTTCCTGTCCCTCACCACCATCTGCATGACCGGTTCCAGGCCCGCCGCAACCAGGTGGGCCGAGGCGGCAATGCTGGACATCCGCACAATGGCGGTCTGGTTGTCCGTCACATTGACGGCATCCACAAACCCGTTCAAGAGCTTGATTTTTTTATTGATGACCTCTTTGTTGGCGCCCCGCGGGGGGCCGCATTCGCCGGTGACGGCAAATTCACCGCGGCTGAGTGTTTCATGGAGACGGCTGAAGGCTTTCATAGGATATGGTCCTCCCGGATAAGTTTTCTGGGTCCGCCGGAAAGACTGGTATTCCAGTTTTTGGGCGGGATATAGGTTCTGAGGGAATCCAGGCGGCCCAGGGCGGTGAGCCGTTCAATGATGAGGTGCCAGGCGCAGGGCGTGTCCGGGTTGACTTCGCAGACGCCCTTTTGAGACCCGCCGCAGGGGCCGTTCAGGAGTTTCTTGGCGCACCGGGTCACCGGGCAGACGGCGCCGAAGACGGCGAGCCCGCAATTCCCGCATCCCGAGCATTCTTCCGTAAAAACGCCGGGCCGCTCCTGGATGCCGATAAAGGTGGTGTTCACCCCCGGCAGCACCACGTCTTTTACAAACCGCTTGGCCAGGGCCTGGACCCCGGCCCCGCAGGCCAGGGAAAGCACCGCGTCGTTTCTTGCCACGCCGGCTGCAGCCTCCTGGATAAATTCGTTTTCGCACTGGCGCTCAATGGTCATCTCTTCTATCTGAATGGACCTGGCTGTTTTTTTAAAGCCCAGCCGCAGGGCCGACGCCAGGACGGCCACCTCGTCTTCTCCCCCTGCAAAGCAGGTTTTGACGCAGGTGCCGCAGCCCAGGATCAATATCTTCTGATAGGGCTCCACAAGGCCGATGATTTCTTTGATGGGTTTTTGACTAGCGGTAATCATGACCACCTCCATGTCGTGGCAAAATTGGGATTTTGGCCAAGCCAAAGCAAGACAACGGGTTTTCATGTTTCTTCCGGCTGTATCCGTCCCGGAAGAGAGGGATCAATACAGCCCAAAAAATCAGAAAACCATTGCCTTGCCTGCACCTGGTTCTATTATTAATTCAGGTGATTCAACGCAGGGTTCGGGCCCAGGGTCTGAAGATTCAGCAAGGTATTGCGGATGATCTCCGTGATGGCGCCCTTGTCTTTTGCAGTGGTGTTGAACAGGTTGAGCCGTCTGCTGTCCATTCCGATGCTGTCCAGAATGGTTTTGACATAGTCAACCCGTTTCCCGGCCCGAAGACTGCCTTCGGTGTGGCGGCAGCTTTTCCCCGGACAGACCAGCACCAGGACGGCGTCGGCTCCGGCCTCAAAGGCCTTTAAAAGGTGGACATCCTTGGTCATGGAAGAACAGGCCATGCGGACGGTTTTTACGTCGCACCCGTCAACGGGCAGGCATGTTTCTTCAAAGGAATTCTGACAGTGAAACAGGGTAAGCTTTGGTACGGTGTTGAGTTTCATTTTTCTTCCCAAAATTAAAAATAAAAAGGGCGTTTGCCCGGTTAATATTTGGGAAAACGCCTTTGTTTTCTTTTAACTTTGCGAATACGCCTTTGTACTCAGCTAAACTCCACCCTAAGAGGTAAACTTTTTATTGTCAAGGATTTTTTTATTCTTCTGTTTTGTATTTTTCCTATGAAGAGTATGAAAGACATGAAGCTGGAAGACCCTTCCATTTGGAATATAGCTGAACAAATGAAAGGCTATTGGTTTCCCTTATGGATGCTGCTCTTTCCTGGTCATCAAAACAATTTTTTGGCAATCAGTATGGAATCCAGAGAGGTCTAAAAAAATTATAAGCGTGCCCTTGCTCTTTCTCTTGCCTTAAGCTTCGCTTGTATCTGGGAATATAGCCGAACCTCTTGGCTGGTTCGATCTCGAAAGGTAACTACCAATCCGTATGGTTCATCTGTTGCGCTATGCGGCCTATCCTTCGGCTTAATATGCTGTTTTCTTCATTAAGTCGTTTTCCGGGAAAGGATCACTTCACAGCACGCATCCCCCTGATTCAGGTTTTTTGTATGTTGCACGGATACCCCCATCTCTTTTCCGAATAATCCCCGGATCATTCCCTCATAGGTCTGTACCGTCACAATGCCGCAATCTGCAATCCCGGCCTTGGCAATTGCCTTCTGGGTTTCGCAGTCTGTGACCCGAACGGTGATGGTATCCGACTCAACAATGACTTCACGGCCTTCAATCTTCAGCACCTTTATATGAAACACCATAGCCCGGCAATGCCAATTTTACCCTTTGCATCTTTTCTCAATGCTTTTTCCAATACATAAAACTCCTTTTTTTAAACTTCAGCAAATACTATTGTCATTAAACAGGGTAGGTAGGATCAGCCGGGATAATACAGTTTTATATGCGTAGTTCCTTCAACGAAGGA
>CAZAHK010000170.1:0-8569 GCA_964484555.1 uncultured Desulfobacula sp. | reverse complement strand
TTTGATCAACGCTTATCGGGGATTATTTTGATCCAACCGTCATTTGCGGTTATAGGTTTTACACCACAATATATTGTAGGTTGATTTCTATCGAAATTCTTTGGAAGGTCAAGTGTTCTCTAAAAGTTCTAAATTCATTCGGACATTAAATGGAGATTCCCTATATGTACGAAAAACCCACCTATGAAGAATTGGAAAGACGGGTTCAGGAACTTGAAAAAGCGGAAACTGAACGAAAACAGACTGAAAAATCATTGAGAGATAGTGAAAAAAAATATCGAACTCTTTTTGAGAATATGGCTCAAGGGGTTTTTTATCAAAGGGCGGATGGTGTTTTATTCGGTTACAACAATGCCGCTCTCGAAATGTTTGGACTGACTTCTGACCAATTCATTGGAAAAACCTCTTTAGATCAACAATGGAAAGTAATAGATAATAATGGAACAGTTCTGCCTGGCGATAAACACCCCTCCATGGTGGCATTACAGACCGGGAAGCCGGTTCGTGATAACATTGTCGGTGTTTATAACCCTCGCAGGAAAGACTATAATTGGCTTCTTGTAAATGCTATTCCACAATTTAGCACCCCAGGGGAAAAGCCGGATCAGGTATTTGTTACACTACAGGATATCACCGCCCGAAGACAGATAGAGCTTCAATACCGGATGCTGTTTCAGGAAATGTTTGACGGGTTTGCCTTGCACGAGATCATTTGCGACGTCAAAGGTCAGCCCTCGGATTATCGTTTCCTGGCGGTCAACCCAGCTTTTGAGAAAATGACCGGGCTGAGGGCAGAAGATGTTCTGGGCCGGACCGTTCTGGATGTTATCCCGGGAACCGAGCAGTATTGGATCGACACCTATGGCAAGGTGGCGCTTACGGGTGAGCCTGCATTTTTTGAAAATTACGCTGCTGATCTGAAAAAGCATTTCGAAGTGACGACTTTCCAGCCGTTACCCAACCAGTTCGCCTGCATTTTCCAAGACATCACCGACCGCAAAACAGCTGAACTTGCACTTCGAGAATCCGAGGAAAAATTCCGTAATTTTACCGAGCAATCATTAGTCGGATTCTATCTCATTCAGGATGGCCAATTCAAATATGTAAATCCGAAATTTGCTGAGATTTTCGGTTACACTGTCGATGAATGCTTAGATAATATGCATTTCCGTCAACTCGTATTCTCGGAGGATTTGGCTACGGTTCAGGAACAGGTACGCAGACGGTTAGAAGGAGAAACAAAAAATGTTCAATATGCTTTCAGAGGAGTCAAGAAAACTGGAGAAGTCAACCATGTTGAGATATATGGATCTTCCATTGTTTTCAATGGAAAACGTGCCGCAATAGGCGTCATGTTGGATATCACCAAAAAACTGGAGCTTGAAAAGCTTGTGTCACAGTCACAGAGAATGGAATCCATCGGCAACCTTGCCGGAGGAATTGCCCATGATTTCAACAATATTCTTTATCCCATTATCGGTCATGCAGAGATGCTTCTGGAAGATATCCCGGGAGAGGGCTCAATCCGGGACAGCCTGAATCAGATTTATTCCAGCTCATTGAGAGCCAGAGATCTGGTGCAACAGATTCTTGCATTTGCCCGACAGGAAGAAAAAGAACTGACACTGATGAAGATGCAGCCCATTATCAAAGAAGCCATGAAACTGATCCGGTCCACCATTCCGGCCACCATTGCCATCACGCAGCATCTCAACCCCGACTGTGGCCCTGTCAGCGCAGACCCAACCCAGATCCATCAGATCGTGATGAATCTTGCCACCAATGCCTATCATGCCATGGAAGAAACCGGCGGAGAACTCAAGATCAATCTCAAAGAAATCGAACTGGGAGAGGATGACCTGATCAATCCGGATATGAGTCCGGGCTTATATGCCTGCCTGAGCTTTGCCGATACCGGAACGGGAATAAATAAGGCTGTCATGAATCGCATCTTTGACCCGTTTTTTACCACCAAGGAAAAGGGCAAAGGAACGGGGATGGGCCTGTCCGTGGTTCACGGGATAGTGAAGCGCATGAAGGGGGAAATTCAGGTTTTCAGTGAACCAGGGAAGGGAACTGAATTTCGTGTTTATCTGCCGGTTGTCGTGAATGCTTCTGAAAAGCAGGCGTCAAGGACGGATGAGCCCATGCCGAGTGGATGTGAAAGAGTGCTGCTGGTAGATGATGAAGAAGTCATCATTGCCATGGAAAGACAAATTCTGGAGCGTCTCGGTTATCATATTACATCCCGGACCAGCAGTATTGAAGCCCTTGAAGCATTCAGGGCCAATCCGGACAAATTTGATCTGGTGATTACAGATATGGCCATGCCGAACATGTCAGGGGATAAACTGGCCGTTGAATTGATTAAAATCCGGCCAGGTATTCCCATCTTGCTTTATACAGGTTACAGCGAGAGCATGACGACTGAAAAAATCAAATCTCTGGGGATTAAGGGTCTTCTAAAGAAACCAATTGTTATAAAGGACTTTGCAGAAAAAATACGGGAAATTTTAGATTACCCTGGAAAAAAAATTTAAAATAATTCAGTGGTTGGTTAAAATGAAAATAAATAAAAGGGCTGCGCAAAGACGCACTGGTCAGGATTTATCTGCTTAGTCTGACAAAAATATCGGAGCCGTCTTACCCGGCGGATCACCAAAGACGGGTCCGTCGTGGAGGTCTCCATCACTTCCACTGCCCTGGTGAATGAGGCCGGGCAGATGTATGCCGTCGCAACCACGGAAAGGGTCAGGGAAAAACAGGAGGGAGCCCATGATAAATAAGAAAAAAAAGGAAACCATTCAGAAACCAAGCCATTATGTCGGGATCGGTGCCTCGGCCGGTGGATTAGAGGCCATTGAGGCATTTTTTAAAAACATGCCGTCGAAGAGCAACCTGGCGTTTATCGTTGTTCAGCACCTGTCGCCTGACTACAAAAGCCTGATGGTCGAACTGCTGTCCAAAAAGACCGATATGCCCGTCCACCGAGCCGAGGACGGCATGGAAGTGCTTGCCGATAACGTCTACCTCATTCCGCCGAAAAAGAATCTGACTATTTTCCATGGCAAACTGCTGCTCAATGACAAGGATGCCAATCAGGGTATCAATCTGCCCATTGATATTTTTCTGCGCTCCCTGGCCGAAGACCAGGGAGAACACACCATCGCCATCATCCTTTCCGGCACCGGCAGCGACGGCACCCGCGGTGTAAGGGCCATCAAGGAACTGGGCGGCATGGTCATGGTCCAGGATGAAGAAAGCGCCAAATTTGACGGCATGCCCAGGGCGGCAATTTCAACGGGAGTGGCTGATTTCATCATGCCCCCGGAAAAGATGCCCGGGCAGTTGCTGGCCTATATGGCCCATCCCTATGTCTCCGGCGACAAACACTCGGACATCCTGCTGAAAGATCCGGATGCCTTGACCCGGCTCTTTGCCGAGCTGCGGGAAAAGACCAAAGCAGACTTCACCCACTACAAACCGAGTACCATCACCCGCAGGATAGAGCGCCGCATGTCGGTGAACCAGATCAGTGATTTTGAGGCGTATGTCAAGTATCTGCAAAGCTATCCGGGTGAAGTCATGGCCCTTTATCGCGATCTGCTGATCGGGGTCACCAGTTTTTTCCGGGATCCCGAGCCCATGCAGGAGTTGGAGGATAAATGGCTGCCGGAACTGCTCATGCGGGTCAAGAACCGGGAGATCCGCTTCTGGGTGGCCGGCTGTTCAACCGGTGAAGAGGCCTATACCCTGGCCATCCTGGCAAAAGAAGCAATGGAAAAAACCGGTATCAGCCGAGATGTGAAAATATTTGCCACCGATATCGATAAAGATGCGGTCATCACCGCCAGTGCCGGCATCTATCCGGAAAGTATAGCCGGGGATCTGCCGCCAAAGATCATGGCCAAATATTTCTATCACAAGGAAGAGAAACTGCAGATCGCCAGACACCTGCGTGAGATGGTGGTCTTTGCCCAGCACAACCTCGTCAAGGACCCGCCCTTTACCAATATTGATTTAATAACCTGCCGCAACCTTCTCATTTATCTGCAGCCGGTTCTCCAGCAGAAGGTCTTTGATATGTTTAATTTTTCCCTCAATTCCGAGGGCCTGCTCTTTCTTGGCAACAGTGAAACCATTGGTGAGATGGGCGATTTTTTTGACACCCTGCACCAGAAACACAAGATCTACCGCTCAAAAGGCAAACCCCAACCGCTCAACCGCGAGGTGCAGGCCAGAAGCCGTGACGACAGAAGCTATCCGAGCCGGCCCTTCACCGCTGGCAACCGGGACCGCCGTCAGATCGAGCACGACGGCAGCAGAATCATCAAGCAATACCTGCAGGTGGCCACTGAACAGTACCTGCCGCTTTCCGTGATCGTGAATGAACGGCTGGCAATTGTCCATATCTTCGGCAATACTGAGGGATATTTCAAAATTCCCTCAGGCCCGATGGAATATGATATCACCAGGATGGCAGCCGGGGAGATGGCTATACCGCTGGCAACCGGCATCCAAAAGGTGTTTCGCAGCGGAGAGGCCATTACCTATACCAATATTCGCCTGCAGCAGCGAGAGGAGAACCGGACCATTCGTCTGCGCATCATCCCTTTGCCCGCGGTCAAGGGCTGTGAACCACTGGTGACGGTTTTCTTTGAAGAAATCAGCAGGAAACCCATATCTGAACAGGAGCCCGTCGCAACATTTAATGCCGGAGAGGAAGCACAGCAGCGCATCAATGATCTTGAGCAGGAGCTGCAGTTTGCCAGGGAAAACCTCCAGGCCACCATCGAAGAGCTGGAAACATCCAATGAAGAACTGCAGGCAACAAACGAAGAGCTGCTCGCCAGTAATGAAGAATTGCAAAGTACCAACGAGGAGCTGCAATCGACCAACGAGGAACTGTATACGGTCAATGCCGAACACCAGAACAAGATTATCGAGCTGACCGAGCTCAACAATGATGTCGACAACCTGCTCACCAGTTCCCGCATCGGCACCCTGCTCCTTGATGAAGACCTGGAGATACGCAAGTTTTCCCCTGAGATCGGCAATATCTTTCATATCCTGGAAAAAGATATCGGCCGTCCTGTCACCCACCTCAACCACGGCCTTATTGATATCAACCCCATTGAGATGATCCGGACCGTCCGGAAAACCAACAAAGTGATCGAGAAAGAAGTCCAAACGGAAGGCGGTCGCTGGTACCTGGCCCGCATTCTGCCATACGCCATCGGACCCAAGGCCTATTCCGGGGTAGTGCTGACCTTTGTTGATATCAGTGAGACCGTTACCGCCCGCGACAACCTTGCCCGCAGTCGGCAGACAACACTGGATATCAGTCAGTTTATGCCGGCCGGGCTGTTTGTCTATGCAGAGAACAGCGAAGGTCAACTGGTTCTTGACAGCGCTAACCCGGAGGCCGAACGGATGACGGGAATTACCATGGCTCAATATGGCGGAAAGCGCTTTGAAGATATCTGGCCGAGGGCTGACAAGCTCTTAGAAAAATTTGAAGGTGTCATGAAAACCGGCCAGGCCTGTTTTCTGGAAGATCTTACGTATAAAGACGATCGTATTGAAGGGGCCTATCGTATTCACGCCTTTCGTCTGCCCGACATGCGTCTGGCAGTGAGTTTTGAGGACATCACCGAACGAAAAATCATGCGCAGGGAGCTTGAAGAGAGCGAGCGTAAATATAGAACACTTTTTGAAACCATGGCCCAGGGCGTCGTCTTTCAGGACCGGGATGGGCGGATCATCTCCGCCAACCCCTCGGCAGAAAGGATTCTCGGCCTGACCTTTGACCAGATGCGGGGTGCCACATCGCTCGATGCCCGCTGGCGTGCAATCCGGGAAGACGGCTCCGCCCTGCCGGGTGAAGCGCATCCGGCAATGGTTGCCCTGCGGACAGGGCTGCCGGTCCATGGTTTTGTCATGGGTGTTTACAGCCCGGCCTTCAAGGGCAACCGGTGGATTCTCGTCAATGCCAGCCCACAGTTTCATAAAGATGAAAAACAGCCGTTCCAGGTGTATGCCACCTTTGAAGACATCACCGAACGGTACAAGCTGTACCGCTGCTCAGAAAAAATGGACAATAATCCCCCGGTAAAAAAAAGATCCATGAGGAAAAGCCATGACTGATACCCCCTCAGAACAAGCAGAAACGCTGCGAGAAAAGGCCGAGGCCCTGTTGCAGATTTCTCCGGCTGCAGCCGGATCACTTTCATCGGAGGAGGGCCAACGGCTTCTCCATGAGCTGCAGGTGCACCAGATTGAACTGGAACTGCAGAACGAAGAGCTGCGCAAATCTCAAACTGCCCTGGAAGAGGGCCGCAGCCGCTATATGCACCTTTATCACAATGCCCCTGTGGGATATGTCGTGTTGAATCGTGCCGGCATCATTGTTCAGGATAATGCCACTTTTGCCGGAATGGTCGGCCATGACTACAGACAACTTCATGGCAAACCATTTGCCGATTTTCTTGTGCCCGAGGATCAACCCATTTTTCGGGCACGCCTGAAAGCCTTTTTTAAACATCCCGACAACAAACATATTGAAGTACGCATTGGCACTGCGGTAAAAACCAGCCTGAGTGTCAACCTGGCTGCTGCCGCACCGCACCATATGCTTCAATCGCAGCAACCTCAGCAACCTCAGGACAACGAACTCCTGGTGACCGTCACCGATATAACCGCCCGGGTCAAGGCCGAGGAAGCGCTTCAGAGATCCCACAGATTCGTCCTGGATGTCATTGATTCTTTGTCGGCACATATCTGCGTAATTGACGGTAACGGCGAAATCATTGCCGTCAACAAAGCCTGGCGAAGATTTTCAACGGCAAACCCCCCGGTTGACGGGAATATTGCAGAGGGTGCCAACTACCTGGCAATCTGTGACAATGCAACAGGTGAGGACGCCGAAACTGCCGGCATCTTTGCCGCAGGCATTCGCGCCGTCCTGCAGGGTCAATCCGATATGTTCAGTCTTGAATATCCCTGTCATTCAAAAGATGAACAGCGATGGTTTATGGGAAGGGTGACACGACTTACCGAAGAGGAGCACGGTCATGCAGTCATCGCCCATGAAAACATCAGCGAACAAAAGCTGCTGGAAAAGGAAAAACTGTTTCTGCAGACTCAGATCAACCAGATGGAGAAATCCGAGAGCCTGGGCCGCATGGCAGGGGCCATTGCCCACCATTTCAACAATCAGCTTTATGTGGTGACAGGCAGTCTGGAGATGGTTCTGGATGATTTGCCAGGTGATGCAGAAATCCGTGAAAACCTTCTCCAGTCTTTGATGGCAGCACAGAAAGCAGCAGAGGTGAGCCACTCGATGCTGAGCTATCTGGGGCAAACACCGGGCCAGCTGGAATCCATGGACTTGTCCGGAGCCTGCCGCCAGAGCCTGTGCCTTCTCCAGGCGGCCATCCCGAAAGGCGTAATCCTGAATGTCGATTTCCCTGTTTCCGGACCGGTCATCCGGGCTCATGCCGACCAGATACAGCAGATTCTGACCCATTTGACAACCAATGCCCGGGAGTCCTTTTCCAATACTCAGGGCAGCATCCACCTTAGCATCCGAACGGTTGCCCATGGAGATATTCCTCCCTTAAAGCGCTTCCCCGTGGACTGGCAGCCACAGCCTGTTTCCCATGCCTGCCTTGAAGTATCAGATAACGGCTGCGGGATTTCACCCAAGGATATTGAGAAACTTTTTGATCCGTTTTTCACCACAAAATTCACCGGGCGGGGAATGGGGTTGTCCGTTGTCATGGGAATTGTGAAATCCCATGAAGGTGGAGTTACGGTAGAGAGTGAACCGGGACGGGGCAGTGTCTTTCGGGTTTATCTGCCAATATCAATGGAAAAAATCCTCCTTCCCCTTGAGCCGGAAAAACCGGCAGCGGCCCTTGTCCAAAAGGTTGAAACCGGCGGCACCGTGCTGCTCATTGAAGATGAGGCAATGGTCCGCAATACGGCGAAGATCATGCTCACCCGCCTCGGATACACGGTACTTGAAGCACAGGACGGAGTCGAGGCAATGGAAATATTTCAGCAGCGTCAGCATGAAATCTGCTGTGTTCTTTCGGATTTGACCATGCCTCGCATGGGCGGATGGGAAACCCTGACAGCGTTGCGCAAGCTGCGGGCCGATGTGCCGGTGATCCTGGCCAGCGGCCATGACAGGGATGTGGTCATGGCAGGCGACCATCCGGATCTTCCCCAGGCGTTGTTGACTAAGCCGTTTTCGAAGGCCATGCTAAAGGAAGCTCTGGAAAAAGCGATAAGTGTATGATGAAGATGGAGATAACCCCATATATGGTATATGACGTTTCTTCAGCTTTAAAATTATGATTCAAATATATGCGCCGCAGGCATGATTTCTTGCCTTCCCCGTGCATTACAGAATATAATATAAAGAGATCAATTCCAGGACACCTCTGATTTGAATTTCCAAAATCTGGTTGCTCTCAAATTTACTGTAACAAAAGCTTGAGTGATGCAATTAGTCTCTTAATTCCAAAGTTCTTGTTTTTTTGGCAAAAGAATTATGCAAGTT
>CAZAHK010000169.1:0-8578 GCA_964484555.1 uncultured Desulfobacula sp. | reverse complement strand
CAGGTGCTCTTGAATATCCTTCGCAACGGTGCCCAGGCCATGCAGGAAGACCCGGTAAAAAATGAAACCGGAAAAACCCCCTGCTTCATTTTGAGACTTTCTCGTGAAGAACGGACCCATATGCTGAAAATTGAAATTCAGGACAATGGTCCGGGCATGGAAGAAGGCATATGCAAAAGAGTGTTTGAGCCTTTTTTTACCACTAAGCCGCCAGGCGTCGGTACCGGCCTCGGCCTTTCCGTATCCTATTTTATCGTTACGAAAAACCACGGGGGCACCATGGATGTCATATCCAGTCCGGGCAAGGGGACAAGCTTTATTATACGCCTGCCGCTTAATACAGGAGAATAAGCGTATGGGAAGCCTCTTGTTATTTTCGTCCAGGCCCATATAATATGGATCATTGGTTTGATATAACAGATTGAATGAAGTTTGCGACAAGCGGGGAGAATGATGCAGACCAGAATCGAAACAGATACCATGGGAGAAGTTCAGGTTCCCCTGGACCGCTATTGGGGAGCCCAGACCCAGCGGTCCCTGGATTTATTTAAAATCGGCAACCATCGAATGCCCATGGAAGTTATCCGGGCCCTGGGCATCATCAAAAAAGCCGCCGCCATGGTAAATAATGATCTCGGTGTCCTGCCCCTGACAAAAAAGGACATGATCCTCAAGGTCTGCGATGAAATCATCCGCGGGGACCTGGACGATCATTTTCCCCTTTCCGTATGGCAGACCGGGTCCGGGACCCAGACCAATATGAATGTCAATGAGGTCATTGCCAACCGGTCCCATGTCCTTCTCGGCCATGCGCTTGGAAAAGACAAACGGCTTATTCATCCCAACGATGATGTCAACCGGTCCCAGTCTTCCAATGATACTTTTCCGACGGCCATGAGCATTGCAGCCGTCAGTATATTGAAGGCCCATACCATTCCCTGCCTGACGGCTTTGAAAACATCACTTCAGACAAAAGCCCTGGCCTGGAAGAATATTGTTAAAACCGGGCGGACCCATCTGATGGATGCAACTCCCCTGACCCTGGGCCAGGAATTTTCAGGATATGGCTCCATGCTGGACCATGGGCTTAAGGCCCTTGATCTGACTTTGCCGCATCTGTCCGAACTGGCCCTGGGCGGTACAGCCGTGGGAACCGGGCTGAACACACCCGGAGGCTATGATGAAAAAGCAGCCCGGGTGATTTCCGATCTGACCGGATATCCCTTTGTGACGGCCCCCAACAAATTTGAAGCCCTATCCGCCCACGATGCCCTTGTGACGACTCATGGGGTTTTAAAGGCCATTGCCGTGAGCCTCATGAAAATTGCCAATGATATCCGCCTGGCAGGCTCAGGCCCGAGATGCGGCCTTGGTGAACTCCTGCTGCCGGAAAATGAGCCGGGCTCCTCCATCATGCCGGGCAAGGTCAATCCCACCCAGGTTGAAGCCATGACCATGATGTGCGCAAAGGTCATGGGAAATGATGTAACCCTCACCATTGCCGGATCAAACGGGCATTTTGAACTGAATGTGTACAAGCCCGTGATCATCCATACCTTTCTCGAATCGGCAGGGTTGATGGCAGATGCAGTTCTGTCGTTTAAAAATCATTGCCTGGACGGGATCGAACCCAACCGGGACAGGATTGCAAAATGCCTCCAGGATTCCCTCATGCTGGTAACGGCCCTGAACCCCCATATCGGCTATGAGCAGGCCGCTATGATTGCAAAAAAAGCCCAGGGCGAGAACAAGACCTTAAAGCAGGCGGCTCTGGAATTGGGGATGGTCACCCAGGATGAATTTGACGGATGGGTGGATCCTTCAAAAATGATCGGGAACCCATAAAAGAAAGGCCTGGAAATGATTTCCAGGCCTTTGGGGTCATGATTCAGGCGGGGCACTCGGAATACTGCAGGTTTGATTTTCCCTGCTTTCCCGGGTGGCTTCAAGATAACATTTGTATTTTTTGTCATATCCGTTAAGCTTCTTATCGCAGTCGGTCATCTCGGAAACCAGGTGTTTTTGTTCCAGTACCGTGCAGTGATGATCAATTTCCGTATGCTTTTTCATATGCGCTTCTCCTCTGTTTAAAGGATGGTTTGAATTTTATGCAACTTTTCGTAAAGCTTTCCCTTAAATTAAAGCCTGTCCTTTCCCTGTCAATATTTGCCGGAGAATAAAAAACAGGATATAGTTTTAACTCAAATGTATTTTATTCTAACAGGAGGGTTATTCCATGGAAGAGAAGATTACCGTATTCAAATCCTATCCGTTTAAAAAGGGTCAGAAAATACACATCAAGGGAACAAACCGTTCAGGGGACTGGGAAGTTTTGGAGATTACCGACGCCAAAGTGACCCTCCGGTGTCCGGTTTCAAAAAAAGAAGTATGCTGGGACAGGTTCTGTTATTTTATTGAAGATCAAATCGCTCCCTGGCCGGGTGCCTGAGCCGTAAAAAGGATAGGAAACTATGAAAATTATACTTTTGATGGCCATGACGGCGGACGGCATGATCGCCAGAAATTCCATGCAGCCCGTGGATTGGACGGGAAAAGCGGATAAAGGCTATTTTGTCCGGATTACAAAGGAAGCAGGGGTTATGATCATGGGATCAAAAACCTTTGATGCAATAGGAAGGAGCCTGCCGGGCCGGAAGAATATCGTCATGACCCGGGATAAAAACAGACAGAGTCGGGACCCGGACCTGATTTTCACCGGCCGGCCCCCCAAGGAGATCGTGAATGATCTGGTCCTACAGGGTTTTTCATCCGCCGCCCTCATCGGCGGAGCAGTGGTCAATACGCTTTTCATCAAGGAAGGCCTTGTGGATGAAATTCACGTCACCCTTGTCCCTCGGCTCTTTGGCAAGGGCTTGACCCTCTTTTCAGAGGCTTTGGACGTCCAACTGGAACTCCTTGATGTGCAAAAAATCACCTCGGCCCATATTCTTCTCAAATACAGGGTCATTCCATAACCGGATCAGGTTTTAAAGGAAATCTTTGATCTGAAGGCAAAATCAGATCTGGAAAAGAAACTGGATGAATACGGAAGTGCCGAAGAAATCCGCGCCAGGGCCACTAAAAAACTGGCATTGGCCTCTGAAAAGGCCACCAAGAACTGGGTCAAGATTCCGGTAAAATTCGGTTTATGGTTTGTCTTTTTATCCATGGTATTCCTTGTGTCCAAAAAACGGAAGATGACATCAGGGCTCAGGGATAAACTGCTTTTTGCATCTGTTCTCATTTTCGGTGTAATCATGGGCTCAGATCCCGGCCCCATGGGAACGGTAAAGGATGCCATCCATTTGTATGGAACAGCCCATGCGGTCTTTCCCCCTCGAATGATCGCCTTATCCATTTTTCTCCTCCTGGTGGTTTCGGCCAATAAATATATCTGTGCCTGGGGTTGCCAGGCCGGAACTTTACAGGATCTGATTTTTCGCATCAACCAGACAGACAGGCAGAAAAAAATCATAGGCCAGCCGATCAAACTGCCGTTTGTCTTTACCAACACCATCCGGTTTTTATTTTTCTGTGCGTTTACCCTGGCGGCTTTTTTATGGGCCATGGACATCATCGACCCCATAGATCCGTTTAAATTTTTCAAACCCCAGCATCTGGGCCTTTTCGGAGGAATATTCCTTTTTATCCTTTTCCTGGCCTGCCTTTTTATTTATCGGCCCTGGTGTCATCTTTTCTGTCCCTTTGGACTGGTGGGATGGCTGTTGGAAAAAATCAGCCTTGTCCGGATCAGTGTGGATTATAGTACCTGCATTGCATGCGGCAAATGCACCACAGCCTGCCCCTCAACCGTCATGGCGGCCATTTTAAAACGCAATACATGCATCATTCCGGATTGCTTTTCCTGTTATACCTGCCGGGAGGTCTGCCCGACGGAATCCATTGTATTTTCAACAAGGAAAAGGACCTTGCCGCCGGTTGACCATTTCAACAAGCTAAAAAAGGTCCCGGGAGGAGGTTCATGAAAAACGGGCTTCCCTTGGTTTTGGGGATCGGCTTGAAGATTACCATGTATTGAAAAGCAGCATGGCGGACCGGAAAGGATGGCTGTAATCGGGTTGGAACCGCGTCGTTAATCTTTTGCTTCTGCAGTACCATTCATCAATCCCGGGATATGCTCCAGTTCATAGCGCAGGAACAAAAGCAGGGGGATGGCCAGCATCAGTCCGACAAGCCCCAAAAGCACCTCACAGATCACAAGGGAGGTGAGGGACACCACCATGGGAAGGTTTACAATGCCGCTGATGATCTTTGAATTTAAAAAATATTCGAGTTTGTGGATCACGATGAGCAGCGCGAGGCAGACGCCGGCAGCCCATACCCCGATGGAAACAAAGGCAATGGCCGTCAGGATGGTATTGGAGACAAGATTTCCCACCACAGGGAAAAGACCGCAGAAAAAAATAAGGCCGATCAGCAACAGGGGACTGGGAAGGTGAAGCCAGAAAACGATAACACTGGAAATAGCCGTATTGATCAGGGAGATGATGATCTGGCCGCCCATCACCTGCTTGAAATAAAAATAAAACACCTGAACCCGGAGTTCGACAAAGGTAAACAGAAAGAACATCATGCTCCCGGGTTTTCTGGCGAAAACCTGTCCGATTTTCCGCTTGTCGTGGTATAAAAGAAGATTGATGACCAAAGCAAAAACAAAAAAAATGGCCCCGATATAGGCCGATGTAAACCGGTTCATCAGAAACTGGATGCTTGCCGTGGTTGCCGTCACAACAGCGGACCGGACTTCTTCAGGGTCGATATATTCCTTGAGATTCCATCGTTCACTGGCTTTTGAATATTGGATGATGACTTCTTTCTGAAATTTTGCGGCAATGGTCGGAAGCTTTTTCCCGATATCCGGGATGATTTTATAAGTCATCAGGATGATGAGAAAGATGACCCCCACATAAAGGATGGAGAAAAGAAAGGCCTTTGGCATGAAAGGAATCAGGCGCCGGACGTCATTGGTCAGGAAATCCGATATCAGGTATAAAAAGAGAAATGAAAGAATAAATATGAAAAGATTGGAAATCCATGCCAGAACCAGGATAAAGGCAAGAAAGGAATAACCGGTGATCATCGGGTGTTTTTCAAGAAAAAGATTGGGCCTTTTTCTCCATATCCTCTCGGTTTCGGATTTAAATCCGGCGCTGTATTCCGGGATATCTAAAAGATCCCGGTCCCGGACATTTTTATATTCATCAACCTGGTTCTTTGCCATAACATTGACCTTTTATCTCTTTCATGGATCTTGAGTTTGGAACATAGCAGAAAATCCGATGGTGGTAAAGAGAGGCCGATAAATTGGAAGAGAACCGGATTTAAAAACCAGATTGGGTTGACAGGAGGATGGAATTCATGGAAACTGAAACATAAAAAAAAGGAAGGCCATGGAAGATAAAAAAAAGAAAAAAAATATTTTGATCCGGATACTGGAATGGATTTCCCTGGGCAATAGAAAGGCTGTGGAAAAGGGGACCTCCTGCAGATCCTGAGCCAGGAAAAGATAAGCCGGGGTCCGGCTGAATAAACCCGCAAAAAAGAGAGAAATATGCAAAGCGCCAGGATAAAAGAATTGTTGCAGCGGATTAATTTTATTGAAGCGGATATGGATATCCAGAGGCAGATCCTTGCGGCCGTTCCTTCCGACAATCAAAAAGAGATGGAAGCGGTCATCCGAAAAATTGCCGCATTAAAACAGCAGATTCATAATTTGCGGCTTGATATCAAAAACACCGATGGGGCGGAATATAACCGGATCATCGCCATTGAAGGGGCAGCCGAAACCTTCCGCCGGATTTCACAGGACAAGCGGTTTGTTCTTGTGAATACCCTGAATGAAACCGGTGTCTGTTTTATTACCATGATTGACGGCACCCGCCTGGATTGCCTGGTTGCGGCCAAAGAAGAAAACGGGAACTGGACGGTGCTGACCCTGGATGGAGAGACCAGGGAATATCCGGGCGGATTGATAAGATAAGGAGACAAAAAAATGAGACACCCTATTTTAAAATTATCCGGCAGCGTTCTTTTTTCAACGGCTGTCCTTTTATGGCTTTCAATGCAGCTGGCTTCTTCCGAAGAAATGATTCACATCGACCGGTTTATTTCGCCGGAAGTCTGCGCCGGCTGCCATTCAGAGATTTACGAACAATGGCAGAATTCCATGCACCATTTGTCTCATAAGGACCCGGTGTATGCAAGGGCCGCTCAATTTTTGAGAAAGGGCCTGACCGATGCCGGAGAAATAGAAGAAGCCGAATCCTGTGTCAAATGCCATACCCCTGTGGGAAACCGGACCGGCTTCCCCATGAAAGTCTCGGATGATCTGTCCAAGACCCCGGAAATTGCAACCCTGGGCATTCAGTGCGATTACTGTCATTCTGCCGAATCCATCACAAGGATACACAACAACGGCCTGGTCCTGAAACCGGGCCATGGGGAAGATGATCCGGGGGTAAAGTTCGGACCCTTTGACGATGCTGTTCCGGATTTTCATGAGGCCCGGTATTCAAAGCTCCATACCGAAGCGGAGATCTGCGGCACCTGCCATGACGTGAAGCATGTGGCCTTCGGGACCAACCTTGAAACCACCTATACGGAATGGAAAAACAGCCCCTATCATTCCAAAGATCCGGCCAAAAACATCCCCTGCCAGGGATGTCATATGTATCAAAAGCCGGGAATCCCTGCCACAGGATCCACGGACCGGCCTGAAAATCCGGGTTCGGCCGCCGACGGCAGCGTGGACAGACCCCATATTTTTACCCATTATTTTGTGGGGGCGAATTCATATGTGCCGGGGCTTTTCAATGATACGGCAAAGGCCGGGATGGCGGTCGAACGGCTTCAGCATGCCGCAACCCTGTCCCTTGATACATCCGGGATCAAAGATAAAACACTTTCCGTTACCGTGGCCAACACAGGGGCCGGGCATTCCATCCCCACCGGAGTGGCTGATCTTCGCCAGGTCTGGCTTGAAATCACAATAAAGGACAAAAACAATATAACCGGATTTCAAATGGGCGCCCTGGATGACAAACAGGCTCTGCCGGAAAATACGATCATTTTCCGGGTGGTATTTGGCGACGGCAAGGGAAATAAGGTCATCAATCTCGCAAAGGCCAGGGAGATCCTGAAAGATAACCGCATCAAAGCAAAAGAGAAGGTTACAGAGCGGATCTCCCTGCCTTTTGTGCCGGAAAAAGGCAGCCAGGTGACGGCGCGCCTTCTCTATCGCAGCATGGACCCGGAAATCCTGAAACTGATCCCCGGGGATCCCTTTGAACCCTTGCCCGTGGTTGAGATGGCAAAGGTTCAGGCCAGGATTTAAAACGGCCAGAAATGGTTGTCGTTCCAGACCGTTTCAATCAGGGAGGCTTCAAGGGCCATGAGTTTTTTCAAATGGGTGGTTTCCCAGGTGGACAGCCAGTGGTAAAGCTTTTTTTCTTCCGGATCAGAGGTTTCTTTTGATCTTTCGGCATAGAGTTTGACCGCTTTTTCCTCAAAGCTGATGGCAGCCGTAATGGCCGTGGCTTCAAACCCGGCGGCCTGGATTTTGTTTTTTAAGGTTTCATCCAGGATATCCGGTGCCTTCACCCGGCCGGCATCATTTTCAAAGCCGCCTGCCGTGAACAGGCTGGTGCTCATCAGGGATTTGAACTGCTTTTCCAGAATATTCATATGTTCCTGCTCATCATCGGCCAGATCCTTGAAAAAAGCCTTGACCGCCTCATCCCTGGCAGATTCCATGGCTTTTTCATAAAGGGCCTTGCCTTTTCTTTCCATGAGAAAGGCGTTTTTCAGTATGGTCAGTGCGTTTGATTTTTCCATGGGGCATCTCCTGTTTCGGGTTGATGATTTTTGTTTAAGCCAGGATACCACGATGTAAAGCACAATATCAAGACGGATAAACCCATTTTATGAATTGCATTATCCATGGTTTTTTAATAGATTGACGTATTTGCATTGAAAAGATAAAAAAGACCTATGACCCCATTCGAAATTATCATCATTGCCCTGGGCCTGGCCATGGATGCCTCGGCCGTCTCCCTGGCTGCGGCTGCCGCCGGTTTTGCAAAAGATGGGCGGGCACGATTCCGCCTGTCCTTTCATTTCGGGCTGTTCCAGTTTATGATGCCGGTATTGGGCTGGCTCATGGGCATGGCCTTTGTATCCCATTTTAAATCCGTTGATCACTGGATCGCCTTTCTGCTTCTCGGGTTTGTCGGGGCCCGCATGATCCGGGAGGGTATGGATTCATCCCCGGACACCCATAAAAAAGACCCGTCCCGGGGCATGACCATGGTCATGCTCAGTGTGGCCACCAGCATTGATGCTCTGGCCATCGGGCTCAGCCTTGCCATGCTGGAGGTCAATATCCTTTACCCCAGTATCATGATCGGTCTGATTACGGCCGCCATGTCCCTTCTGGCCATAAAAATCGGAACGAGACTCGGGGTGGTGTTCGGAAAACGCATGGAAATTTTCGGCGGGCTGGTGCTGATCCTGATCGGCTCCCGTATCCTTTTCTCCCATCTGACCCAGGTCTGATGGA
>CAZAHK010000168.1:0-8623 GCA_964484555.1 uncultured Desulfobacula sp. | reverse complement strand
CCCATAGATATCCTCCAGGAAATCTTCGGCCTTGTGGCTCATGACCACGAGTTTGTCCGACAGCTCACCGAGTTTGCACATGACATCCCGGTATTCGGGGGCAGGGTCTTTTAAAACCGTATGCAGAGTCGTCACCACGGGCATGTGAAGGTCACCCAGCAGTTTGAGCAGATGGCTGCCGGCCGACCCTCCGAAAATTCCGAATTCATGCTGGAGGCAGACAATATTGGCTCCGCTGATATTTAAAAACTGGGATGCAACGCCGTAATCGGCCAATACGTTCTGGTTGATTTCAAAGCGGACTTTTTCAGGATAGGGGTATCCTTCCAACGTGTCATTCATTGCAACCGTCCAGCAATCCATATCCGAAGATATTGCAGACAAACCTTCCACCAGATCCTTGGTAAAGGTTGCAATACCGCATTGCCGGGGCGAATAATTGCCGATGACGGCAATGGATTTGATATCCTCATTGTGTTTGCGTTTCGTTGTCATAGGCGCCTCTTTTAATAAATATATCACTCGCAGATTTTCCGGTAATGATAGCCGTAGACGGAAAGGGTAACGGCTATGGATACCAGTTTTGGTTTTCGGATCAGGGTCCAGAGAATCAGATACCAGTATTGGAACCGCTCTTTTCCGAAAACCCCGAGCCGCAAGCCGGCTCTGAAAAAGGAAAGAAACCGTTGAAAATCAAGGGGAGCAATGATTTCAGGGGCTTTGAGTTCCCGAAATAAGGTCCTGATCCGACGGTAATAATTTTTCGGCTGATAGATCTGCTTCATGATGGATTGATACCCGTTCAACAGATTGTCCATGCCCATCCGGGGGATGATATTGGTGGTGCCGTCCACATTGTCCCCGGTAAAGGATTCAGCCACCCGGCTCTCCTGTTGAAGCCGCTCAAACAGCCGGGTTCCCAGAATGGCCTGGAGCATGCCCACCATGGCCGTGACAATGCCGCTGGTCTGGATAAAATCGATCTGGCGCTGGAAAATGGAAGGCCCGTCATTGTCAAACCCGACAATGAACCCGCCCATGACCTGCAGCCCGGAACGGTGGATGATGCCCACGCTTTCCAGAAGGTCCCTGTTTTTATTCTGGGTTTTATGACATTCGGTGAGGCTGACTTCATCCGGGGATTCAGGATAAATCAATAATATGTTCATCATAGGGGACTCCTTTGGCCCTGACGGCTTCAACAGCCTCCATGCCCTGTGGGTGGGAAATGGTGTAAATCCGGATATTCAAGGGTTCCTGTAAAAGCGTTTTGATTCCCAGAAGAACCCCGAACCGGAGGGACCGGATATGATGGTCCAGATTTTCCCGGGTTTCCCATTCCTCAAGCAGGCAGAAATGGTTTTTGTCATGGATATCACAAAAAATGCTGTAGTTTTTGCAGCCCTTTTCCCTGCCCACGGGTTCGATCAGCGAAAGAAGGGTCTGAGTGACCTCCAGATGTTTATCCGCAAGTGCATTCAGGTTAATTCTGACAACAATCATAACGATCACCTTTTTATCTATGCCTGGCGGTTTGAATGATCCCGGAATTTCGATCCCGAGCCGTTTTTCCGGCCTTAACCGGTAATGACTCCATAATGGGCTAACAGCAAGCTTCATGCCATGGCTTGACTTTGTTTTCGTGTCCTGTCCATCCTCTTGATGTGCCGCAGGAATCCGTCTTTACAAAAAGAAAAACGAAGGTGAAAAAATCAGGGCGGGTGGTCACATATGACCAAAGGCCACATGTGACCGGTCAGGGTTTCAGGATATCAAGCTTTCGCATCCGGGCGCGCAGGGTGCTGCGGTTGAGCCCGAGAATCTGGGTCGCACTGTTTTCCCCGCTGACTTTCCAGTTGGTCTGCTCCAGAACGCGTAAAATATAGTCGTGCTCCACTTGTTCCAGTGTTTTTGCCTCTGCTGTTTTATGGGCTTTGCTTAAATAGGCCAACGGCCTGTTAAAATCATCCACCATGCGCAATTTTGGGCCCGACGAGATGATGACGGCGCGCTCCAGAATATTTTCCAGCTCCCGGACATTTCCCGGCCAGTGATAATTCGAAAAGGCATCCATTATGAGTTTGGAAACGATGGGGGTATCTTTGCCCAGCCGTTTGGCAATTTTTTTGACATAAAAAGCCACGAGAAGCGGAATATCCTCTATCCGGTCCCGAAGGGGCGGCATGGTAATGGGGAAAACATTCAGCCGGTACCAGAGATCTTCCCGGAAGCGGCCTTTCTTCACTTCTTCTTCAAGATTCCGATTGGTGGCTGCAATGATCCTGGCGTCCACCTTGATGGTACGGGAACTGCCCAAACGTTCGAACTCACCGTCCTGGATCACGCGAAGCAGTTTGGCCTGCAATTCCAGGGGCAGTTCTCCGATTTCATCCAGAAAAAGCGTGGCCCCGTCCGCAATTTCAAACCGTCCCAGTTGCCTGGAACCGGAACCGGTAAAAGCCCCTTTTTCATGACCGAACAATTCGTTTTCAATCAGGTTGGCCGGTAATGCCGCACAATTAATTTTGACCAGGGCCCGGTTTTTTCGCGGGCTGCCGTGATGAACGGCCCTGGCCACGAGTTCCTTTCCGGTTCCGGTTTCACCCAGAACCAATACCGTGGTATCGGTGGCGGCAATCTGTTCAACTTTATAGAGTACATATTTCAGCGCATCGCTTTTCCCGATAATATTTTCATGGTTATGTTCCAGTTTGATTTCTTCACTCAGATAGGCTTTTTCCCCCTCCAACTGCTTTTTCAGCTTTTTTATTTCCAGAAGGGCTTCTTCTGCGGCTTCCTTTCCTTTTTCCGCCTCCTGCCGGGCCAGGGCGAGTTCAGATGTGCGGGCTTCAACAATGATCTCGAGATTCCGTTTATAATATTCCCGTTCGGTTACATCCTCAATGGCAAAAAGAATCAGTTGTGAATGGTTAAATTCCTGGTAGATTCGCCTGGCATTCAGATGCATGATCTTTGGCCCGATACTTTCAAACACATGCTCCACCTCAAAATCATTGAATACGGAATTCAGAGATAAAATTTCCTCAAGTAATGTTCTGAGCCGGGGGATATCCCATTGCCCGTTGCCCAGGTCATAGATAATCTGCCCCACCGTCTCTTCAGGTTTTACCGTAAAGAAATCATAGAAGGAATTGCTGACAGTGACCACCCTTAAGTTTTGATCCAGAACAATCAAGGGTTCCCGCACGGCGTTGATAGTGCTCTCAACTAATTCGCGGGCTTCTTCTACTTCTTCATGCAGAGACTTTATTCTGAGAAGGGACTTTACCCTGGCTAATAGCTCATGCCTGTTAAAAGGCTTGGAGATAAAATCATCGCATCCTGCCTCAAGGGCTTTTACCCTGTCTTCGGTCTCTTTCAGCACCGTGACCATAACTACCGGAATAAGCCTTGTCTTTTCATCGGCACGTATTTTCTCCAGCACTTCGAAGCCGGACATCCTGGGCATCATTACGTCCAGCAGAACCAGATCGATTTGATTATTGGAGAGTATTTTCAGTGCTTCTTCACCGCTTACCGCTTTGACAACTTCATAGCCCTGCGGAACAAGATGTGCTTCGAGGAGTTCAGTGTTTACGGGCTGGTCATCAACGACCAGGATGATTGATTTGTCTTTCATCATCTACCTATTTTGAATTTAACCTTTCAAGAGATTAGAAACTTACTTGATAAATTGACTGATCTCTTTTGCAAAGGTGCGCGTATTTATCGGTTTGCCTATAAATCCGGAGTTCGTTATGCCTGTTAACTCTTTTCTGTTTTCTGCCATTACAGAGGCAGTCACGAAAATTATGGGAATATCGCATGTCTCTTTGTCCTGGCGTAATATCCTGGCCGCTTCGGAACCGCGCATATCCGGCAGCCGCACATCCAGAATGATAATATCCGGTTTTTCTTTCCTGGCAATTGCAATTGCGACAGCAGCATCTTCAGCTACCAATACGTCGAAGCCAGCGACATCCAATAGGTCTTTTTCCAGCATCAGACTATTTGCATTATCATCGACAACTAATGCTTTCCTCTTCATGTCACACAACCTCCACCCTTGATAAAATAGGTAATGTAAACCGGACCGAGGTGCCTCTATTGAGCCCCTCTGATTCTACTGAAAGATGCCCTCTGTGCAGCTCAACCAGTTTTTTAGAGAGGGGTAAGCCGAGTCCGGTTCCCTCAGTCAGCCGGGAATATGGGGTATCGACACGGAAAAACCCTTCAAATAGTTTATCCATGTTTTCAGATGCAATACCGATTCCCGTATCCCAGACCACTATTTCTATCTCGGAATCGACTTTCTTCACCCGCATGCCGATGTTACCACCCTCGGGGGTAAATTTAACTGCATTTGAAAGCAGATTGTAAAGTATCTCTTTTACCTTGAGGTCATCTGCCTCGATATCCGGCAGATCTTCGGCTATTTCAAGCAGCATTTTAATCTTTTTTTTACCGACCATATTCTCTACCAGTAATGTAATTTCATTTAACAGGCTTTTCATGGGTAAACTGGATAAAGCCAGCTCCATCTTTCCGGCTTCAACTTTTGCCATATCAAGAATCTGATTTATCAGTAAGAGAAGGTGATTTCCACTGGCTAAAACATTATTGACGTATTGCTTCTGCTTCTCATTAAGGGGCCCGAACGTCTCATCGTATAATACCTCGGAAAAACCGTTAATAGAGTTAAGCGGCGTCCTGAGCTCATGGGACATGTTGGCCAGGAATTCAGATTTTACTTGAGAGGCTCGTTTTAACTCGGTAGCCAACGCCTTTAACTCTTCATGGGCCTTTCCCAGGCCGTCTTCTATCTTTTTGCGCTCGGTAATGTCTTCGATGGCCAGCAGGATGATCCGTTCCTTGCCCATGGCCCGTTCAATCTGACGGGCATTCAACAGCATTGTGCGCTTGCCGATGGTGGCAAAATTGTGTTCAACCTCATAGTTGTCAAAGCTGGTCTTTTCGGGAAGAATGGTTTCCAAAAGTTCCTTCAGCTTAGGGATATCCCATTGTTTATTGCCCAGGTCATAGATAAGCTGCCCCACAGTCTCTTCAGATTTTACCTTAAAGACCCCGTAGAAGGAACGGCTGGCTGAGATCACCTTCAGGTCTGAATCCAGTACCAGAAGGGGTTCACGTATTGTCTCTACGATATCTTCGAATAAAGAGTGTGTCTGATCAATTATCATTTCATCCTTTTCTCATTTGATGAAAACATATTAACAATCATCTTGACGATTTCTCCGATCACCAGGGCATATTTTGCCAGGGAATCAGCCGTCTCAGTGATGGTCAATACCGTATCCGTTGTTTCATGGGAAATCGTCCGGACGGCTTCACCCGCCTCTTCAACGCTTTTTCTTAAATCCCGGCTCATGCTTCTGGTATTCACTGAAATCTCATGAATATTGGGAATGATCTCGTTAAGCTGATCTTTGTTTTTTTGCAGCAGGCCTGCGGCTTCTTTGATCAACCCGTTCAGGTTTTTCAAGGTCATGATCGCATAGCCGCCGGCCACTGCAAAGAAGACAAAAACAATAAATAGGCCCAGTTCATTCCAGGTAATGGAACCTTGCATAGGGATACCCTTCTCTATTCTGAGGATTCTTTTTTGTGTTCTGCGGCCGAAGCAAAGACTTTTTCTTTGGCGGCGGCCACATTCTCTTTCAGGTTTTTCACGGTTCGGCCGGTCCGGTCGGCAATGATATGCCGGGTTTCTCTGCCGGAGTTCGGGGCAAAGAGGATTCCGGCGGCAACGCCTACTGCGGAGCCGATGCCGGCCCCTATAATCAAATTTTTGGTCCTGTTTCGCCGGATATCCTCTGTTCGCGACCGACCGAGTCTTTTCACCTGATTGGCCAATTCATTCAATATCATCATGTATCCTCCTATTTTAATGGTGTTCATTAATAACATCCCTCACTCTCCTTTTTTTGATCCATCAGCTTCCGTATGGTTTTTGCAATTTCCGTCATGGATACCGGTTTCATCATATAGGCCGCAATCCCCAGTTGCCGGGCCCTTTCCTCATCAATCAGGGAGCTGTGGCCCGTGCAGAGAAGAATAGGAATATCGGGCCTGATCCGGATTAATTTTTCAGCCAGTTTAGCGCCGGTCATCTTGGGCATGGTCATATCGGTGATGACCAGATCAAAATAGCCGGGGTTCAATTTAAATAACGCCAGGGCATCTTCCGGGTCCGACATGGCCTCGACCCTGTAATCAAACCATTTCAATGATTCCAGGGCCATCTCCGTAAGGTTCGCCTCATCATCCACAAAAAGGATTCTTTCCGTGCCGTGGAAAGATTCATCCATGGGTTTAATCGGTATCTCCAGTTTTTGCTCTACCATGGGGAGAAGCATCGTAAACCGGGCTCCTCCTTCCGGCCGGTTTTCAACGGTAATGGTCCCTTTGTGATTTTTAACAATGGTATAAACAACGGCCAGTCCCAGCCCTGAACCTTTTCCAACCTCCCGGGTGGTAAAATAGGGGTCAAAAATACGGCCCAGGAGGCCGAGCTCAATTCCGGGGCCGTTGTCACTCACGGTAATCTCGGCATATTCCCCGGCCGGACAGGCGCCGGCAGACCCTTCCGGCAAAACCCGTGTTCCCACCCTGATCTCCAGGAGACCGCCGGTCTGTTCCATGGCCTGGGAGGCATTGGTGCATAGATTCATCAGGATTTGGCCGATCTGGATCTTATCCGAAAGAATCATCACCGCCCCATCCGGGAATTCCGTATGAATGCCGATGGTGGTCGGGATGGTTGCCCGCAGTAAAACGAGCGCATCCTTGATCACTGAAATCAGGTCTGTGGGGCCTTGTTCCTGTTTGGATGCCTGGCTGAAGCTGAGAAGCAGTTTCACAATTCCTGCCGCCCTCAAGGCAGCGGCCCGGATCGTTTTGAGTTTGGGATAAGCCGGATGCCAATCCCGGGTTTCTTCAAAGGCCAGCTCAACATTCCCGATGATAATGAACAGGATATTGTTGAAATCATGGGCAATGCCGCCTGCAATGGTACGGATGGACTCCATCTTATGAATCTGATGAAGCTGTATCCGTAATTCTTCCCGCTCCTTTTCCATTTGCTTGCGCGGACTGATGTCAATGATCACGGTCCGGTATTGTTCCGGCCTCCAGCTTTGATATGAAAACACAATGCTTTCCAGTTGAACATCCACAAGGGTGCCGTCTGATCGGGTCATGCGCAGTTCACAGATCTGCCGTATTTTGAACTCGGCAAGATCCCTGAGATGCCGGTAATAAATATCCTCGTCTTCAGAAAGAATATACCCGGACAAGGGCCGGTTGATGATAGAACTTCTTTCCGTTGACAGCATATCGGCCAGGGTCAGGTTGGCATTGAGGATCACTCCTTTTTTATCCAGACAGACATACCCCACGGGGGTAAAATCGTACAGTTCCGCATAGCGCATTTTGAATTCCATGAGTTCCTGCTGGGAGCGGTGCAATTCCTCGTTCTGAAGTTCCAGTTCAACTTGAAAGGTCCGGAGTTCATGAATTAATTCAAGCGGATCTTCGGCAACCGCCGACGGGCCTGCAAACTCTTTTTTCAGCATCAATGCTTCAGCCTGACGGCGCAATTCATTAAATTTTTCCTGGATCATGTCTTTTCTGTTCATGCGTGACCTTGTTTTTCCTTTTCCGGATACGGGATAAAAACCTTAACGTGGTTTTCGGCTCGGATTTTCAATTGAAGGAATATCAAATCAAGATTTTCCGGCTTTTATTTCATCCTTAATTCTAGGGTGAATCCCCTCTCGAGTCAACACAACAGAAAGGCAGAAAAGAACCAATTAATCGCCTATTTAAAATAGGTGTTATTCCAGAGTTGAAAGAAAGGAACGAAGATTTACTTTTTTATTTTTCAAGCCTGTCTTTTTCCGGATATTCTCGCGGTGGCGGGAGATGGTGTGGATGGAGCTGTGCATGATTTCCGATATTTCTTTATTGGTTTTCCCGAATTTGACCAGATTTGCAATATTAATTTCCTTGGGCGTTAAATTCACCATTTGATCGGATAATTTTTTTGAAAAGGGAGAAATGATATTTTTCAACTCGGATTCCAGGATATCCATCATATCCTTCTGGCTTTCCCGGGTAAGGCTTTGTTTCAGATTCCGGATAATGGGGGCCAGGATCAGTTTGTGATTGGCAAAAATCTTTTCTCCGATTTCATTTTTATCCTCTTCTCTCTTTTTGAGCAATGTTCTCAGAGTGGCGTTCATATCTTCCAATTCAGCCGTTCTTTTCTTTACTTTCTCTTCAAGGGTCAGCATGATATCGCGTTGTTTCTTTTCAATTCGTTTCCGCCAGGTAATGTCCCTGGCAATTTCCAGGCGCACCAACCGGCCGTCGGCCCACGGGATAGCCAGACTACTCATTTCATGCCATTGTTCAATCCTCTTGTCGAAAAAGTCCCAGACATAGGGCTCCCCGGGGTTGCCGGTTTTATCCACCAACCTGTCGCTGGTGCAGAATTCACAGGGCCCGTCCTGTTTTCCATGGATGGATGCCCAGCAGATTTGACCGGTCAGGTCTGCTTTATATTTTTTTTTCATATACGTGTTCATAAAAAGGATCTCAT
>CAZAHK010000167.1:0-8646 GCA_964484555.1 uncultured Desulfobacula sp. | reverse complement strand
TCAGTCTGGAACAAAAATCATGCCAGACAAAACCAAAGTTGGAGTACTATAGTATTATAAAGCAGAAATGAGATAAGAAAATATAAAAAAACAAATTATTCCTTGAAGACCAAGGGACGGGGGTAGCAATGATGATGACGGTGGCTCAAAAATTTGCAGAAAGCCTGAAAAAAATAGGCGTCCGTTATGTTTTCGGGGTGCCTAGCGGCAGCATGATCGACTATATGGAGGCCATCCGGGAAATCGATGGAATGGATTTTATTCTTGTCAGCCATGAAGCCGGGGCAGGGTTTATGGCCGCTGTTTTCGGCCGGCTGACCCATATCCCGGGGGCCTGCTTTGCCACCTTCGGGCCCGGCGCCACCAATGTCTCCACCGGGGTGGGGGCGGCATTGCTGGATAGGAATCCCGTCCTGGTGTTTACCGATGAGATGCCGCAGCGATTGCGCCGTCGAACGGTCCAGATGAACATCGATCATGGGGCCTTGTTCAGGCCTTTGACCAAAGCTGTTTTTCGATTGATGCCGGGAAAAGTCGGGAAAATCCTTTTTGAGGCGGCAACCCTTGCCGTGGGAAATCAGCCCGGCCCGGTGTATGTGGGAGTTCCCTCGGACATTGCCGGCCAAGAAAGCCGGGAGCCGGACCCGGCTCGGCCTCCGGCCCTGGGAATCGGCCAGGCCGCCCCGGCAGCCTTTAAAGCCATGCAGGATGCGGTTTCAAAGGCAAAAAAGCCCCTTCTGGTGCTGGGGCTTATGGCGGCCCAATCCCATCTTAAGCTCCTGATTCGGAAAATAGCGGAACAATTTCAAATCCCCGTGGTCCTCACCCCCATGGCCAAGGGATTGCTTCCCGAGGACCATCCGCTTTATGTCGGCGTTCTGAACCACGCCCTGGCCCATATCGTGGGGCAGACCCACCGGCAGGCCGACCTGATCATCGGCATCGGGTATGACCCGGTGGAGGTCAATTATGAGGATTGGGCTCCTCCTGTGCCCATCGTCCATATCAGCACGGTCCCGGCCGATCTTGACAGGGAGTCCCATGAACTTGCCGCCGACGTGGTTGGGGATATGGAATCCTCCCTTCAGGCCCTGAAGGCCCTTTCCCTCCAGGAATCCCAATGGGATTATCAAGCGCTTCTCAACCGGAAACAGGGCATGTTTGCACGCCTTGCCCCGTCCCCCGGTTCCTTCGGCCCCCTGGCCGTTCTCCGGGGGTTAAGGCAAATCCTTCCCCCGGATGGGATTCTGACCTGCGATGTGGGAGCCCATCTTCACCTCATCGGCCAGTTCTGGCCCACTCCGGACCCGGACTGCCTCTTGATGACCAACGGCTGGTCTTCCATGGGATTTGCAATACCGGCCGCCATTGGAGCCAAACTTTGCCGGCCCGATAAAAAAGTGGCCTGCGTGGTGGGGGACGGCGGTTTTCTCATGACGGCCGGTGAACTGGCAACAGCCCAAAGGCTTAATCTTCATATCGTGTTCGTCCTTTTATCCGACGGCGAACTCTCCCTGATCCGGATCAAACAGAAACACAAGCACTATGACGCCGGTTATGGGACCCGCCTTTTTGAAGAAGGGCTCTGTATTTCAGAGGAATTTCTCGGTATTCCGGTTATTCCTATTTCAGACCCGGACGAATATCAGACAGCCCTGGTGAAAGCTTTTTCCCTTTCAGGGCCTGTCATCCTTCATGCAAAAATTTCAGGCGCAGAATATGATGACCTGGTGCTGAAGGGCAATCGATAAGATTTATCCAACCCTTTCCATAAGGGTTTCATAGGCTTTGTTCAGGTCCACAAATTTTTCATGGGAGCCGCCCGTATCCGGGTGAACCTGCCGGGCCAGTTTTCGATAGAGCCGGGTCAGGTGTTTTCGGGTCATTGTTTTTAATTCTTCCCTGCTGATATGAAAAAGCTTGCAGGCATTGTCCAGGGTAAGGGCATTTGCCGGTTTCGGGCTGAATACCCGGTGCCGGTTCATGAAATCCTTTGCCAGGTCATCCAGGAGGGTGGAATCGGCATAGGGGTGGTCGAAAAACATGATCAGATACCGGACCAGGTGGGGATCCAGGGCCTTGTCCCGCATATAAACGGCTTCATTGATCCGGCAGATTTCTGTGAGAAAATATTCGTCCACCCTATCCTGGTCCAGGGCCTGGGGCATTTTTTTGGCCAGCATGCCTTGGAAGAACCGCTGGAGATCAAACACTGAGTATACATAGGATTTGAGTTCACGGGGCTTTAGGGTGGACGATTCCTGCCTGAAGAACTGCTGCTCGATTTCGTCCCTGGATTTATGGGCATGGTTCAAAAACAAAGCGGCCGGCATGTTTTCCACCGGGCCCTGGTCCATGTTCCCGAACCTGAGATAATGGGCCCGCCGTTTGTCAAAATCCGGTACGGTTTTCAATATCTCCTGTTTTTGGGTTTCCGTGGGTTTCTTTCTCGTATTCCGGGAAGATCGGTTCATGAAGGTTTCCAGGGCCTCCCGGATATCCGGCCGGAGCCAGGACCTGAAAATCTCTTCAAGCGCCTCGGAATCATAGACCGCTCCCGAGGCGGCCAGGGCAGCTTCCATGTTTTCATCAAAATAGAAGGCATTGCCGCCCGGATACCGGATAACGGTCGAGGGGTCAGGCCCGATCTCATAGAGGTCCCTGAAGGTCAACCGGCCAAGGGTCTCCAGGGATTCCCTCAGGATGAAATGGGGCTTGCCCTTCTTTTTTTCATAGGCCAGATACATGGCTCCATCATAGGGCAAATCCGGTTTTCTGTACAGTCTAAATCCGGTTATGACCTGCCGGGGGAATAAACCATTAAAATTCAGAGTTTTCCCGGATTGATTTTCATCATGCCGATACCTGGGCTCACCGGGGGTTTGCCGGGCTAATACATGGCATCGATGAGATGCTGGTATTTCCCGTTGATGGTTTTGCGTTTCAGCTTCAGGGTCGGGGTGATTTCCTCTCCTTCAATGGTGAAGGGTTCGGCCAGCAAGGTGAATTTTTTGATGGTCTCATACTGGGCCAGTTTTTTTGAATGAAAATCAATGCGTTTGCGGTAGAATTGGATGACGTCCGGGTGTTGGATCAGCTCCTCCCTTGAGGCAAAAGGGATATCTTTTTTCCGGGCCCAGGTTTCAAGGGCCTCAAAAGAAGGAACAATAAGGGCGCTGATGAATTGTTTCCGCTCTCCTATGGCAACGACCTGGTCAATGAAGAAATCCTTGCCCACAAGGGTTTCAATATGCAGGGGCGCGATGTTCTTTCCGCCCGAGGTGATGATCAGGTCCTTGATCCGGTCCGTGATTTTTAAGAATCCGTCTTCGTCAAATTCACCCACATCCCCGGTTTTGAACCAGCCGTCTCTTATTTCTTCGGCGGTTTTTTCAGGATTGTTGTAATAGCCTTTCATGACCTGGCCGCCCCTGACCTCGATTTCCCCATTGTCTGTGATCCTGACCTCGCAATGGGGCACGGGTTTGCCCACGGTCCCGAAGCGAAAGCAGGCGGGGGTGTTGCAGGTGATCATGGGGGAGGTTTCCGTCAGCCCGTACCCCTGGCAGATCAAAAGGCCGCAGGCAAAAAAGAATTCTTCAATGGTTTTTTCAAGGGGGGCTCCGCCGGCGGAAAAAAAGTTTTTATCCCCGCCCACAATGTCCCTGACCTTGGAAAGCACCAGTCTGTCATAGAGGCCGTGTTTCAATCGTAAGCCAAGGGGAACAGGTTGGTTCTTGCGCAACCGGGTATAATATGCTTCCCCGGTTTTAATCGCCTGTTTGAACAGGACTTTTTTAAGATAAGAGGCCGTTTCCTGGCGGTTCATGACTGTGGCATATATTTTTTCATAGAGCCGGGGAACAGAGACCATGGCCGTGGGTCTGATCTCCTGGAGGGTCTCGATGACTTTTTTAGGGTCTTCGAGATAGGTGTGGACGGCGCCTTTAAAATAGACATAATAGGACCACATCCTTTCGTAGACATGGCTCAGGGGCAGGAAGCACAAAGAGGTGTCCTTGTGTGAGACGTTAAAATGGGTGTCCAGGGCCTCAAACTGGTGGAAGAGATTCCCGTGGGTGAGCATGACCCCTTTGGGGTTTCCAGTGGTGCCGGAGGTATAAATGATGGTGGTGGTATCGTTTTTCCGGATGGCGGCCCCCCGCTTTTGAAGCTCAACCCTGAAGTCGGACGGATTCTGCTGGGCAGCAAAATCCTTGAAATACACCGCAAAGGAGGGGTCGACAGGGATTTGGTCATCATAGGAAATCACCTTGAGCGGCATTCCTTCTGAAATGACGGCCTCCATATTCCGATACTGGAAGTCATTGCCGACAAATATGAGTTCAATGCCTGCATTTTCGATTATAAATCGGGCCTGTTCCTTGGTATTGGTGCTGTAGATGGGAACGGAAACCGCCCCGGCCAGGATACAGGCATAATCCGTGACCGCCCATTCATACCGGTTGGCGGAATAGATGCCGACATTGTCCCCTTTTCCCACACCGGCATGGATCAGGGCAGCGGCCAGCCCATTTATTTTTTCTCCAAACCCGGCATAGGTCAGGGCCTTCCATGCCTCACCCTCTTTAAACCGAAGGGCCGTTTGTTGTGCATATTCCCTGACTTTCTCCGTGATCACCTGACCCATATGTTCATATTTCATTCGGTCGATTCCTTTGTGCAAAAATAATAAATCCTGAGAACGCTGTTTACCTCTTATTGAAATCAATGGCAAATAATATTTTGTCCTGAACCATCCAAACCGTCCGCCATCCTTTTGTCAAGAAATTTCCGTGCTCAGTGTGATGGCGACGCAAAATCCCTCAGGTTCCAGATTGCGGGCGGAAACGCCGCCCTTGCAGGTGTCTATGCAGGTTTTGACAATGGCCAGCCCCAGGCCCACACCTCCCGAATCCCGGTCCCGGGAGGGTTCGGGGCGGAAAAAGGGTTCAAAGAGTCGGTTGATGAGATCTTCGGGAACCCCCGGCCCTGAGTCGCAGATCTCGATCAGGACCTCCTCCTTGATTTTTCTTGCCTCGATACGGATGGCAGCGCCGTCTTTTTCCCCTTGGTCTGCGTATTTGACGGCATTCCGGATGACATTAGCCAGGGCCCTTGTCAGAAGCTCGGCCGAGGCCATGACCCGTATTTCCGGGTCCACGGCGACGGTGATTCGGGCCTGTGGGGAGGCTTCCCGTTTAACGGCCGTCTCCACCGTAGGAAGCAGGGCCATGGATTCCAGCTTTACCGCGGATTTGTTCATCTCTGCCCGGGAAAAGGCCAGGAGTTCATTGACCAACTGGGACAGATGGTCCATATCTTCCATGATATCCGCCACCCGTTCCCGGTTCTCCCCCTGGACCCGGTTCTCCAGGGCCGCCAGGCCGAAATGGATTCTGGCAATGGGAGAGCCCAGTTCATGGGCCACATCTCCCAGGAACCGCTTCTGGCCCCTCACAAAATCGGATAAATGCGAAGTCATATGGTTGATGGCCGTGGCCAGGCGGCCGATTTCATCGGCCCTGGGTTCATGGATGGACACATCAAACCGGCCCTTGGCAATCAGCTCCGTGGTCCGGGTCATGCGGACCAGGGGCCGGGTGATGTTTCTCACCATGGGGACCCACAGGAGCACTGAAATCAGGATCACGGCAACGGCCACGATCATCCAGGGCAGGGGATCGAAGAAAAATCCGTGGCCCGTGGCTGAATCCGAGAGGGCCAGCAGCATGGCCGACGCCGGGTGCTGCAAGGGCTTGAGAAAGAGCGGAATCCGGTTCCCGAACCAGAAACGGGTGGGGTTGCCTGTCCGCATGGACAGGTCGGGTTTGTTTTCAAAACCCGCCTTTACTGCCTCGGAGGGGTCCGCAAGGTTGGACCGGTCCCAGGGCGGCTTGATCTTCAGGGTTTCCCCGGCCTTTTTCAGGACCGGGTCAGGGATCTTTCCGTCCGTTGAAAAAAACCAGGAGCCGTCTTCAAGGATCAGGGCGAAATCCACCTGGTGGATCTTTGCATGCCGGGCCAGGATGGAGGACCACTCGCTTTGGGGGGCCTGTTCCATATCATAGGAGATGAGCATGCTTGCAATCCTGAGCCGGTTGGCGCCCTTCTGCCGGAAAACGGAATACAGGTTCATCTGGGGCTGAAAGGTAAAAAAGACGCCAAGGGCTATCCCCAGAAGGATGAGATTCAGGAAAAACCAGGACAAAATTTTAGCAAACAGGGAAGTGCGGAGTTTGATCATGCCGGGTCTCCCGGATCAGTGAACATATACCCGGCCGTCCTCACCGTCCGGATGAATTTCGGGTTTCGGGGGTCTTCCTTGAGTTTGCGGCGCAAAGAAGAGATATGGACATCCACGGACCGGTCAAAGATATCATAGCTTCTCCCGGCAAAGGCGTTCAGGAGATGATCCCGGGTCAGGACCCTTCCCGAGGCGTCTGCCAGGAGCATGAGAAGATCATATTCCACGGGAGTCAGATTCACGGGTTCATCTCCCATCCGGACCGTCCTTGAGGCTTTGCAGATCTGCAAAGCTCCGAAAACCAGGTCTTCATCGGCAGCAGGTTTTTTTTCCGTTCCTGAAGCCCTCCGGATAACGGCCCGGAGCCGGGCCAGCAGTTCGCGGGAGGAAAAGGTTTTGGGCAGATAATCATCGGCTCCCATTTCCAGCCCCACAATGCGGTCGGTTTCCTCACCCCGGGCCGTCAGCATCAGGACCGGCACATCGGATTCCCGGCGCAGGTTCCTGAGCACCTCAAACCCATCCATGCCCGGCATCATGACATCCAGGATCACGGCATCGTATTCTTTGCACAGAGCCATTTGAAGTCCCTGTGCCCCGGTGTGGGCCTGCTCGGTGCCGTATCCCATGGTGTGCAGATAATCGGCCACCAGCCCGCAGAGTTTTACATCGTCGTCCACAATCAGGATCATCATCCGGCCCGGATCAGGCGTTGAAATTTCAGCATCCATGGGGTTCGACCTCCCATCGAATTTACAAATACTTTACAATATCGGTCCTTAAATAACATAAAATCTTTACATTATCACCCTATATTCAATGCATTAAACACAAAGAGAGGTCATCATGCGTAAAAATCAAAATTTTGAATATGGACCGCAAGGCAGGACCCTGCCGGGCAAGACTTGCCTGAAACAGCTAACCCTTTTCGTTTTTCTTACGGTTGCCGCGGTCTCAGGTCTTATGGGATGTGCTGCCGTGGGCCCGAATTACAAACCTGCGGAAATTGCCGTGGACGAGGCCTGGCACAGTGAATTGGCAAAGGGCCTGACCCGGCAGGGGAACCCGTCGGATACGGCCCGATGGTGGGACAATTTCAATGATCCGGTTCTGTCGGAGCTGATGGCAAAGGCAACGGAAAACAACCTGGATCTGAAAGAGGCCAAGGCAAGGATCCGTGAAGCCCGGGCCCAGAGGGGGGTCACCCGTGCCGAGGGCCTGCCTGCCTTGGACGGGACCGGGTCCGCCGCCCGGTCCGGCGGCAGCCAAGAGGGCCAGGGCACGGCCACGAATTATATCGCCGGGTTTGACGCAAGCTGGGAGCTGGATGTTTTCGGCGGGGTGAGGCGGTCCGTGGAGGCTTCCGAGGCCAATCTCCAGATGACCGTGGCGGACCTCGGCGATGTCATGGTCTCCCTGCTGGCGGAAACGGCCCTGAATTATATGGATATGAGAACCTTTCAACAGCGTCTTGCCGTTGCCCAAGCCGGTCTTAAGTCCCGGCAGGAGACCCTGGACCTGCTCAGGTCCGAATACGATGCCGGGTTGATTGCCGAACTGGATGTGGTCCAGGCCCGCACCAGCCTTGAAAGCGCCCGCTCAAAAATCCCGGCTTTGCAAACCGGTCTTGATGCGGCCCTGAACCGGATCGCCGTGCTGCTGGGGCAGAGGCCCGGGGAATTTCATGCCATGCTGGGCTCCCCGTCCCCTATCCCTGTTCCGTCAACGGATCTGGCCGTGGGCGTTCCCGCAGATACCCTCCGGAACCGGCCCGATATCCGGATGGCCGAGCGGGAGGTGGCCTTAAGGACAGCCCAGACCGGCGTGGCCGTGGCAGACCTTTACCCCAAATTCACCCTTTTGGGCACCATCGGTCTTGAGTCCTTGTCCGCCAAGGATTTTCTGACCGCCCCAACCCGGGCCTGGAGCCTTGGCCCGTCCATTTCCTGGAAGATTTTTGACGCCGGGGCCGTCCGACAGCAGATCGAGGTCCAGTCGGCCCTCCAGGAACAGGCCCTGATCCAATATCAATCCTCCATCCTCTCTGCTTTGGAAGAGGTGGAAAACGCCCTCTTTGCCTATGCCCGGGAGCTGGAACTCCAGGAAACCCTGGCCGCCGGGGCGGATGCGGCCCGGCAGGCCCTGAAACTGGCCCAGGACCAATACACCTCGGGCCTGGGAGATTTTTCCGATGTCTTGGAGGCCCAGCGGTCCCTGCTCTCCTTTGAAGATGAGCTGGCCGGGAGCGCCGGGACCCTTGCATCGGACCTGGTCAGGCTTTACAAAGTGCTGGGCGGAGGCTGGACCGGCGCCGCCCGGCAAATAGAATAATACAAAGGATAATACCTATAACCGCAAATGACGGTTGGATCAAAATAATCCCCTATAAGCGTTGATCA
>CAZAHK010000166.1:0-8709 GCA_964484555.1 uncultured Desulfobacula sp. | reverse complement strand
AACCGGAGGGCCAGCCAGTCTTCCCAGTGATAGGGCTCATCCGTGGTCCACCACATATTGACCCCATAATCGATCCGATGGGTGTTTTTGCCGCCGAAAAAAAACTGCATTTCTGTCCGGTTCCAGCCCTTTTCCCTGAAATGATCAAAAAACTGCTTCTGAACCGATAGAAAATTGTTTTTGTATTCCTCGCTCAACGCCTTTTCAATGGGCTCCGACTTGAGATAATGGTCATCAATGAATACCCTGCTCTCGCCTTTTCCCGGCCAGTGGCCGTCATACCGGTAATTCTCCTTACTCAGCTCTGTGGGCCAGTTGTCAATAAAGGGCAGATACATGCATTCCACCGGAACCTGCTTCCTTGGATTGTCCTTAAACGCCTCGCCGGAGAGCAGCGGGCCTGCCAGCTTGTCATATCCTTCCCAGTCCACCTGGATCTGGCCGGAAACCATTTTCAGACCCGGCCGGAACGCCCAGAAATTGGCAGTACACCGGTTTTTATGAGCAAGCCTGTAATAATCCTGCACATTCTCAGGAATCTGATACCCGTTCATCTCCGATCGAAAGGAAAGCCGGTCCGGCATGACAGCATCATATACCGTGACTTGCAGAGGTATTTTATGAATTTTTCCGCTTTTCCCGGACTCCACACAGAAATATCCATCATGGGTTCCAGGCGCAGCTTCTTTTTTTACATACAGGTCCAGATAAAACGACTGGTTCTTTTTCCCTTTGATACGATTATCGTTACCGTTTTTGATCCACCCCCCCGGATTTATGGGAATCAGGTAGGCGGATTGCCATCTCCCCGCCTCAGTCCGGCTGTACCAGATCTTAAAAGCCTCCGGCGATATAACCGAGTCCAGACCCTCAAAGAAGATACGGAGTTCATCTTCCCGGTCCTCCATGCTGAACTGAAAATCCAGACACTCCCCTTTCATTCCGGAAAAAACCAGCGGAGCCGCCTGAATTTGCCCCATATCCAGCATGGGGTCTATTTTCACCATTCCGGGAGAGACAATCACTTCTTTATTCTCAGCCAATTTCCAGGGATTTTCCGAAAGCTTCCGACTCCCGGTTTCCACCATCAAATAAGGTGCTTTATCCCCGGATTCAACAGAATACACAAAATGATTATATAATGCCGGACTTCCCCCTTCCTGCATGGCCAGTCCATCGCTTTTCCCTGAAACCATGGCATAAACAAGATCAGGTCCCACCTGAACACTGACCCAGCCGTCCGGCTCAGACTGAACCTTGTCCCACCCTGTCAAAGAATGTCCGGACCCAAAGGAAACATCACAAAATTGCGACCCCTCCCATGCCCAACTTTTCCGGGAATTGGAATCGGCAAAATTATAGGTGGCCCCATCTGCCTTGCCGTAAGCTTTTTTACTGTTCCCCTCTTCCCAGGTCTGGGTGACGGTGGAAACCCGGATATATTTTAAAAGCTCCCGGTTTTTTACCGGATAAAAAAAGAGCCTCGCAGACTGGATTTCAAACCCGGTAATGGACGACGTATCAAACCGGACCACCGCCATTTCCTGGATAGATTTGAGCTTAAATTGTTTTGCCTTGCCGCTGCTGGAATTTCTTTCAGCCTCGGTGGCATCGGACAGCCAGATATCGGCTGTCGCTTTTAAAATTATTGTTTCGGGAAAAACCAGGGAGGGGGATAAAAGGAAGGAAATATAAAGGAAAAAACTAAGGAAAGAAAAACCAAAAAAGGGTTTGAAAAAATCAGCTTTCATCGGGTTTTCGATTCCCGATTATTTTTGCAGGATTTCCAACTACGGTTGAATAATCCGGGACAGGTTTGACCACAACGCTTCCGGCACCAATCACACATCCCTGTCCGATATTCGCAGCAATGACGGCAGCATTTCCGATCCAGACATCCTGCCCGATCATAATTCTTTCAAACAGATTTTTCTGATCACGCATCGGAATATCGGTTCGCTCAAAACCATGCTGCCTCAAGCCGCTCATAATGTGAACACCACTTCCGATCACACAATCGTCACCGATTTGAACCTTGCCGATGTCACACCGTGATCCCATGTACACACCGTTCCCGATAATCACATCAGAATCTGAAAACAGACAGCCAAAAGAGATACAGCAATCCTTGAGTTCTTTTCCAGTAACCCATTGCAATACCCCTCTTCGAAGCCATTCACCCGTTACACCGGGGAAAAGTGACACTCCCTGCATAACAGAGGCAAAGGCTTTTCTTTTCCCTGATATTTGTTTGGAAGTGAAAAAGATAATATAAAATGGGAAAGACAGGACCTTCATGATGAGATCGACAGATTGTTTCAAATACTTTTTAAGACTCATTCCTGTTTCCCATAGGATTCATCAGCAAAAATTCTAAACCATAATTCCAACCCGGCTACAGTCCCAAGTAGGTGAGCATGATTGGTTTTTCCTGAAATGTGGCTTTCAAACACTTTTTTCAAACCTTCCGGTTTATAAATCCCCCGGTCAAGACTTTGTTCATCAAAGATAATCTTTTCCATGCTATCCTTGAATTCATTTCGCTGCCATTTTTCATATTCTGTATAATGTCGAAATCCCGGCAGACTCAGCCGTCTCATGACCGAATTGAATTTATCGGTTGCATATAGCCTTAATTTGCCTGCATTCAGAGGAGCACCGGTATTTGAGTCCGGGATTCCGGCAAGTGCAGGCATGCACAGTTCAACAATCTTTTTTTGAATTTCTCCGGTGTACCGAAGCCCCACCGGCAGCTTCAGCAGCATGGCAAGAAAATGTTCATCCAGGTAAGGCAGTCGGATTTCTATCTGTGATCTGAATATGGATAGCGATGAAACAACCTGCCGCCTCACCCATTCCTGAATATAAAAATAGACACACAGATCTTCAGGGGCAAGATTAACACCGATCTCCCCTTCCGTATCTTTCAGGGATTGCTGCCAACCGCCGTCCAAGGCCCCATAAAACCCGGGTTCAAATAGATCCGGCAGATTAACCCCTCTGGAAACAAGAGCTGCACTGTTTCCGATATAATCCAATACATTTTCAACTCCCTTAAAATACCTGACTGACCGATCCACCTGGATGGGATACGCAAGCGCCGCTTTTGCAATCTCACCGCCATGCCCGCGGAAAAGATAGTTTATGGAGGCTTTCTTAAAATAATCCAACGCCAGTTTCTCCGTGGATTCATGGGGATGATACAAACCGTCACTGTAGTATATAAGGGTTTCCGCCATTGTTTTAAAATCGCCAAGATATTCCGGACCCAGCTCCAGCATAGTGTGAACCGTACCCGCTGCTCTTGACATCCGTCCCGCCAGATCTTCATCATGACAGCCGGAAAGTCCCAGGGTATAGGAAACCATTCCTTTGGTGCCCTCTTTCATTGCAGCCAGAATCGCCCTGGAATCAAGCCCTCCTGAAAGGGAAATCCCCATCCGGGAGTTGTCCATCCGGCCCTGAACCGCGTGGACAAACCTTTGCGCCACATCTTCCAGACTGATCCCGGCATCATACAGCCCCTTTTCTGAAAACAGGGATTCGAGTTTGAAATATCTTTGCTTTTCAAGCCGATTTGTTTCCATATCATAAATCAGAACAGTTCCAGGCCCGAGAAGATGAATATCTTGAAATGGCGTTTTGGTCCCCAGTGTAAATCCAAAGTGAAAAAAATCAGAAAATGCCTGAGGATTGATGGCCTTTGAAATTCCTTCAATTTTGAGAAGCGATTTGATTTCCGATGCAAAGGAAAAACCGGCAGCCGACAAAGTATAATAGAGGGGTTTAAGACCGAATTTGTCCGCCACCAGGGTTATTTTTTTTTGTTTACGGTCAAACCCTGCTGCACAAAAAACTCCGCTGATGAGTTTAAATCCATCAATATTGTTTTTCCTGATGCAATCCCCTAAATCCCAGGCTGATGCTTGATTTTTAGTTAATGGATAAAATTCTCCATCAATGATGACCATACTATCATCATCATGCTCCCGGACCTGTCCGGTATGAAATCCGGCAAATTCGTGCAGGACTGCCCCAAAAGCAAATCCTGGTTCAAGATTGCAATACGACTGAAGTTTGCATGCCTTTGAATGATTCAGTTCGTCCAGCATGGGTGATAGAATCTTTTCCAGCGATTCCTGGTTATTTTTCTGATAGATTCCGGCGATTCCAGGCATGGTGGGCTCCTTTTTTCTTATCTAAAACACCCACAGCGGGCTGAGTTTGTATGGAATGACATTAAACACGTCATATATGAACGGAATGTGTGAATACAGCAAACCGATAAACACCACAACAGACAGAACCAGAAAAATCATCAGATTCTTTTCCCTGTAAAGCTTTTCAGGCTTTTGAACCGGGCTGTCATGTAAAAAAGACAATTTCAGATAATATGCAAAGAGCCCGGCAAAAAAAGGAACCCCGATAATAAGCTCCAGGTGATATCTGATTAAAAACACACCAAAAAAGAAGCTGCACAGCGACACATAAAAAAAGATACTCAACAGCAGTTTCTCAGAAGAATAAAATTTAAAGGATGCCCTGTATTTCTGTGCCGTTTCAGGGTCGTTTATCATCCGGTATTCTGCAAATCGTTTGGCTCCCATGAAAAAAGCACCTGCCATCCAGTATGCGAATATGATGGAAATCGGTGGAATCTTGTCAGGCACAATAGCGAACCATCCCATAAAAAGACGGATGGGATTGTTTAAGGACTCTGTGAGAACATCCACATACGGGATTTCTTTGGTCCGCAACGGCGGGATATTATACACCAGCCCTGCAACCCACAAAGAAAGGGCTGAATAGAAAAACGGCCAACTGATCAGAAATCCTGTATAGAGGCCCATAGCTGCCAGAATGATCCATTCCGCATAGGCTACCGGCAGATAGACCCGGCCTGACGGTACAGGTCTTTTGCATTTTTCAGGATGATGACGATCAAAAGGGGCGTCCAGAACTTCGTTGATGACATAATTACTGGATGCAACAAGGCATACGGATATAATCGATAACATGATATTCAGAACAATTGTTGTATTGGAATCCAGAGGTTCAATAAAAAAAGCCAGAAAAATACCAATTACCATAAACCCGTTTTTAAACCAGTGATCCGGCCGGGCAATGCTTATGTATGCTTTGATATCCATGATTCCAACTCGTCTATATTATTTTTAAAATGATAAAAGCAGGTTCCTGCTTTATTGGCAGCAACGCCATCCGTATCCATCCTGTCCCCGACATACAAAATGCTTCCGGGAGGCAGGTTCCATATTTTACAAGCCGCCCGTATACCAGCAGGGGATGGTTTAAACGCATTTATATCTTTATCCGTACTGCACAGGTAAAGATCGAAATAAGAATCCAGGCCCAGTGCCGCAATTTTTTCACGGGCCGGATAATCTGAGAAGGCCCCAACCAGAAGCCCTTTTTTTTTGCAGCGTTCTAAAAACTCAGCCATACCGTCATACTTGAATTTCCATATATGATCCAGAGATCTTTGATATATCCATTCAAAGACGATTTTCCGGATTTTTGTTTCAGTCATCCCGGTTTTTTCTGCCGGTAACCGGTACTGAAGGTCTTCTATCAATTCATTCTCCCGGACTTGAAACCTGAGCACTTCCCTTATTGTTCTGAACCGGTATAATCCATGGAGGGTCAACATCCCCTGAACTGGAGATGTAAGGGTAAACTTCAAAAGCGCCAGCAGCATCCTTAGTCTCATGGCTCTCTGGCGGTAAAGGGTTCCATCAACGTCAAACAATATGGCATGGATCATCTTTTTTATACCACTATTTGAGAATTGCCTGTATTTTGTCAGAGCTTCCAATGAAAAGCTCGTAACTCCAGATCATAACAAAAAGAATCAACACCAGAGAACCGGTTATTTCCAACAGCGTCTTTTTTTCTCTCACCAAATTTTTCATATTGACCATCAACCACCCTGCATAACCGCACAAGATGGGAATTAAAGGCAGATGGTATCTCGAATGACCAAAAGTAACGGCATGCATTCCTGAAAAACCAAGCAGCATCAAAAAAAATATGGTGTGGAATGAAGCCGGTGCACTGAAAAGGTTCAAGCATAGCCCTGTTGCGCCGGTCAATATCACAACACCATAACCCAATAGAATTATACCATATATCAGATATCTGAAATCAGAAGCTGTAAATGCCTGGAAATACCCCCTTTCGATTCCTGCAATAATGGTCCTTTCCATTCCCCAAAAATTGGCAAATTTCACAATGGATCTGTGAAGGGTAATCCCGGGATTTTCCATAACATAGTCTTTAGCTTTCTGGATTGCCCATTTCTGCTTCTGGGCTTCATTCATCCCCTTTAATTCACTTTCATGCCCCCTGTACCATGCCTTTTCACCCTTCACCTCCACAGATGCCCAGGAGTTGTGAAGCGGAGTGTTCTCATAATTTCCCATATACAGATTCAATCCCCCCATGGTGTCTACAGGGATAAACGTATCGAACAACCTGTAATTTCGCACAGACCATGGTACCAGGGTCATCAAAAAAAACAGGAAAAATACAGCCAGGTGAATACAGCCCTTAAATCGGTATTTTTTACATGCCGGATAACAGATCAGTACGGCAAGGGGCAGGGCCAGCGGATAGGTGATGCTGCGGGTCAGGCTGGTCAAGCCCAGGCTGCATGCGGCAGCTATGATGAAAACCATCTTGCCGGAATCCAGATACAACAGGGTAAAATAGAAAAACAGGATCAAAAGAAAAATAAAAACCGTTTCCGTGAGGATAAGGTAATTGAAAAACAGCAGAGACGGGTAAAACAGAAACAGGATCAGCCCCAGATAAGCGTTTGGATTGTCAAACAGTTTTTTGAAAATCCGGTATAGGAAAATCCCGGAAACAAGGGAAAGGAGAATATGAATTCCCCGTATATAATCTGGATTGTCTGCAGGTGAGATGCTGTAGACAAATGAGAGCAGAAAAGGAAACAAAGGCGGCCTGATGGCGGTTGGATGCCCTTTGTCCATGCCGTAAACGCCGTGTTCAGCCAGTGTCGCAGCAATGGCGGAATAGTGCTGTTCATCCACAATAGTCAGATCCCCGTGAAAAGCCAGCCAGCATATCAGCCGCACCAGCAGGCCAGAAGAAAAAATAAGCACCAGAAGTTTATTTTCGTTGAAAACCATTTAAACTCCTTATATCAAAACTGCAGAAAAAAACAGATATCAACCCGATTAAGACAATGGTAAAGATCTGTACCGCATGATTTACCAGTGTATACCCTGCAGAAAGAATTTCAGGAATCCCCAGCAACTGCATGGCAAAAATACCGGCGATTTCCCACAGCCCCCAGTATCCCGGCACGGAAGGCAATGCAATAAAAAAACAGACCAGTATCATCACAGCAGATATCTGCAGATAGCCAAGTTGAATGCCAGCGAATCCAAACAGCAACACATACCAGGCCGATGCCTGTATGCCCCATACGAGAATTGACAAAAACAGGCAAAAAAAGATATTTTCAAGGCGTTTTATAAACTGAAAACCGGAGGAGATATTGTTTATAAATGGCATGACATGCAATGAAATCCACTGCGCCAGCCGCAGTCTGAACCCCGGGCCTGCAAAAAAAAACAAACCGGGCAGCCGCAGAAGCAGGCGGTCAATTCTGCGTTTACATGAATCATTGCTGAGAAGAACAATACCCAGAATAATGATGCCGGAAAGTTTGACCATTCCAGACCCGATTGTGTTCAGCAGGTCTTTGTCCAGCTTATATTCCTGAAACCGGACCGCTGCATCAGGCGGTATGGAAAAAAAGCACAATATGACTGCCAGGAAAAGAACCATGCAGACCATGTCAAACATTCTTTCAACCACAATGGTGGAAAGACCTGTTGAAAAAGCAAGGTGATGGCGTTTGTAGAGGATAACGGGTCTGACCATTTCCCCGGCCCGTGCCGGTAACAGGCAGTTTATCATGAACCCGGCCATCATGGGATGAAACGCTTCAGAAAAGCTGATCTCCAATGACGGCGATAGTATCAGCTTCCACCGCAGGGCCCTGAAGGCAAAACTCAGAAGAGAAAGCACGGCAGAAGGCAATATCCAGAAATACTGCACATCGGAAAGGGCATCCACCAGCAGATCAACCGGGATATGTCTGAAACCGAAATAGAATCCGGAACAAGTTAAGAAAAAGCCTGAAAAAATGATGATATATTTTTTAATTCAACACCTGAATTTTTCAAATAAAGGTTGAAAATGTATTGCGGTGAATTTTTTAGAATATTTTTTGTATTTTTGGATGCAGCAAACCGAAAATCTTTGATGTTACAATCATGTTCAAATATGTAAATATCAAGACATTTACAGCATCAAAATGGACGATATGACTGTTTATTATTGTTGATATATAATGAAAGAAAAAAAGAAGATATGGATGAATCCCATAAATAAAGAGGGATTCTCTCACCAGCTGATTTGAAACCCAATTTTGAAAAAAAATGAAGAACAGAAAAAATATCAAATGCAAACAAACAGACAAGAAAAAACAGGCATGAAAAAAAAAGATAGATTATTGTATGAGGGAATGTATCAATAATAGGAAAATGGCCGAATTGTTTTCTCGCTATCCAAAGCAGACATATCATAAACAGTGCAACAGCAGACAAAAAAAAGATTTTTTGTATATTCTTAATCAAAATATCGCTATTAAGCTTT
>CAZAHK010000165.1:0-8714 GCA_964484555.1 uncultured Desulfobacula sp. | reverse complement strand
TGTGTGGTTCCGTATATCACTCAAAATTTTGATATCTAACTGGATAACATGCTGAAATTAATAATATCCAATAAAGATAATCCCTTATCCTGAATGAAAAATTTCATATCACTGTTCTTATGAGTATGCAAAGTTTAAATTCAGCTTATTCTGAATTACCCCGGCGCTTTGTAAATCCAATTCACCGCCTTTTCATAAAAGAAAGCCAGAGCAGGACCAAGCATGACGTGAATGCCCAGGGTAAAAAGCAGTATAGTGGTGTCCGCTTCCGTAGTCAGGGACCCGGCACCGGAAAGGGAATACATCCGGCCGCCGGTATTGAGAAACATGGCCCCGGTTAAAGGGATGCGGTTATTTTCTTTTGAACAGGAGAAGAGAACACAATAGAGGTTTTGGTTTCTCCGAACCGGCTCAGTTTTTCAACCAGGCTGTTCAATTGGGGGATGGAGCCTGAAACAACCTTCAGGATCAAAGACTCATTGCCGCTGATATGATGGCATTCAAGGATTTCTTTTTGTTCTTCGGCAAACCGATAAATTTTCGGATAATTCTCCGGACGGGTGGTTAAGGTGATAAAGGCCATGATGTCCCGGCCGAAGACACCGGGGTTGATATCCGCATGATAGCCCCTGATGATGCCGGCCTCCTCCATTTTATACACCCGGTCCGCCACGGCAGGCGAGGACAGCCCCACTCTTCTGCCGATTTCACTGAACCCGGACCGGGCGTTCATCTCAAGTTCCCGAAGGATGTTCATGCCTATTTGATCTATCGGACTTTCAAATTTAGCGTTCATTGCCCATCATTCCTTAAATTATTAATCCCATGCCGTTTTTAAACTTAAAACCACCCTTCCCTCATTTGGTTTCATCATATATCATAATTTACGATTAAGAATGATTCAATTTTTGATGAGGAATTAAATGACGCCTTTGCTGAACGGAATGCTGACCGGTTTGTTTCTTCAATTGGCCCTTGGCCCCGTATTTTTCTATATTCTCGGAATCACCATGGCCGGCAGTTACACCAACAGCCTGTCCGGCATCCTGGCCGTCACCCTTGCCGATTATATTTATATTGTCCTCTCCCTCATCGGGATCGGCAAATTGCTTCAGGAAGACAAAATAAAAAAAATCTTCGGGATCATCAGCTCCATCATACTCATCCTCTTCGGATTGATGATGTTGTACAAGGGACTGGTCTTTATCAATGATCCCGGACAGGCCGGATCTATTGAATGGACCCCTTTTCGCAGCTTCACCAGTTGTTTTGTCTTGACGATTTCAAGCCCGCTGACCATTGTCTTCTGGAGCAGTGTATTTTCCGCCAAGGCCCTTGAAAAAAATTATAAAAAGGGTCAGCTCGTCCTATTCGGAATCGGCACCGGCCTGTCCACCTTTCTGTTTTTATCAGCCAGCATGATGATCCTGTCCTTATTAAAATCCAGCATCCCGGACTTGATGGTTCAGATTTTAAACTGTATTGTGGGTGTTGTCCTGATCTATTACGGAATCGCAAGAACGGTCAAAACCATAAGAAACCATTAGGGAAGATACCCATGACAACCCATTTATCGGTCCACTGCCTGAATGTCGGAGCCTTTGCCGTCAACACCTATGTCCTGGCCTGCCCGAAAACCAGGGAAGGGGTGATCATTGATCCCGGCGGTGAAGATGAAAGAATTATTCAAGTGACGGATGAAAACAAAATCCATCCCCGGTATATCATCAATACCCACGGACACCGGGACCATGTCCACGGTAATGCTTCCCTGTCCCGGCACTACAGGATTCCCACGGCCATGCATGTGGCGGATCAAGCCTTTTATAAAGAGAAAAACCTTGCCATCGATATCGGCCTTCATGACGGGGATATCCTGACCGTGGGCAGCCTTGAGATTAAAGTCATTCACACCCCCGGCCATACGCCCGGTTCCATCTGCCTGTATGTCGGCGACTGCCTTTTCTCCGGGGACACCCTGTTTGTGGGAAATGCGGGGAGGACCGATCTTCCCGGCGGAAACCTGGATACCCTCATCCGTTCCATCCGGGAACGGATCATTGTCCTGCCTCCGGATACCCGCCTTTATCCGGGCCATGATTACGGGGCCACCCCCTTTTCAACCATCGGCCGGGAGATGGAAGACAATATCTATATCACGGATTTCATGTGAGTCTTTCCGTCCATCCCTGAAATCACCCCTTCATCCCTTTTTTTTGTCCCTTCGTCTCACAGGCTTTGAAAGCCTTTCCCGGTTTCGTCTATGATCCCGTTCAACACCTGGTAATATCATTTATTCAACAGGAGGAAGAATGAAACTCATAGAGCTGCACGGAATCACCAAGCATTACCATCTGGGCCAAACCCCCATGACGGCCCTGAAAGACATCAGCCTCAGTTTTGACAAGGGCGAGTTCACAGCAGTCTGGGGCCCTTCCGGGTCCGGCAAAACCACCCTTTTAAACCTCATCGGCACCATTGACGAACCCAGCTCCGGAAAGGTTCTCATCCATGGGGAGGATGTGTCAAAAATGTCCGACAACCGGAAATCCGAATACCGGAACAAAAAAATCGGGTTTATTTTTCAGAATTTCAATCTGATCCCGGTCCTGAACGCCCTGGAAAACGTCATGCTGCCCTTGCAGATCCGGAATGAAAAAACCCGGTCTGCCAAGAAAAAGGCCATGGACCGGCTCAGCCAGGTGGGGCTGGAACACCTGGCCCTGAACCGGCCGGACATGATGTCCGGGGGCCAGCGCCAGCGGGTGGCCATTGCCCGGGCCCTGGTCACGGACCCGGAAGTGGTCATTGCCGACGAACCCACGGCCAACCTGGATCTGGCCACCTCCATGGGCATCATGGACATCATGCAGAAGCTCAACCGAAGCGAAGGCGCCACCTTTTTGTTTTCCACCCATGACCAGAGGCTGCTGGACCGCATGACCCGGCTGGTGAGGCTTGAAGACGGGTGCATTGCAGATGCGCCCGCAAATTAAAGGAGAAAAATCATGAATATTTTCACACACTGGATCAAACTGGCCTTCCGGAATATTTTAAAAAGCCGGCGCAGAACCTTTGTCACCCTCATGGCCGTGGGCTTCGGCTTCGCCTCCATTGCCCTGTTCCAGGGCTATATCCACAGCATCTATGAGGGCCTTCGGGACGCGGCCATCCACGGCTCCGGCATCGGCCACCTGACCCTTTACGCCAAGGGGTGGGAGGCCCACGGCAAATCCGACCCGGAAGCCCATATGATCACAGGCCCGGACATGGAAAAAATCATGGCCCTGGCCCGGGAAAACCCCCATGTGGTCCTGGCCAGCCCGAGGCTGTCCGTATCGGGCCTGGTGTCCAACGGAAAAACCTCCACCATCTTCATTGGCGCCGGGGTGGTGCCGGAGCATGAAAAAATCATAAAAGGCCGGTTTTACGGATTTCACGGCATGACGGGCAGGCCGTTGAATTCAAAAGATGAGGCCGCCGTTGAAATGGCCGATGGCCTGGCCGGACAACTGGAACTTTCCCCGGGCCGGGACGGGGTGGTCATGGGCGCAACCCTCAGCGGTCAGATGAATGCCATGGATATCCATATCAACGCGACCTATAATACGGGAATCGCCGATACCAACGATAAATTCATCAAGGTGCCCTTTAGCTTTGCCCAGGCCTTTTATGACACCCCGAAAGCCGACAGCATCGTTCTTCTCCTGGATCACTGGCAGAACACCGACCCTGTCAAGGCGGAATTGTCCGGCCGGTTTGCCGCAAACCATATCGATATTGAATTCAAAACCTGGAAAGAATTGTCCCTGTTCTATAAAAATGTCCGGAACATGTTTGACATGATCTTTTTGTTCATCTTTGTCATTGTTTTTATCATTGTGATCATGAGCACCACCAATACCATGGGCATGGCCGTCATCGAACGGACCCGGGAAATCGGCACCCTCCGGGCCCTGGGGCTGAAAAGGCGGGGCATCAGTTTTCTCTTTGCCGCCGAAGGCGGGCTCCTGGGCCTGGGCGGCTGCATTTTCGGGCTGGGCCTCCACAGCCTGGTCTGGGCCGCCATCCGCTATGTCCGGCCTTCCTATACCCCGCCCGGCAATTCATCCCCGGTTCCGCTCCTGGTGGATTTTCTGCCCCAGACCCTGGCCCTGCTCATGATATTTATGACCGGCCTGGCCCTTTTCAGCGCCATCCTCCCGGCCCGGCGGGCGGCCCGGCAGAATGTGGTCCAATCCCTGACCCATGTTTAAAAAACCATAAAAAAGGAGACCCTCACATGAACCCCCTGAAAATAATCGCATTCACCCTGATTCTGCTTCTGCCGGTCGCGGCGGTGAAGGCCGGCCCCCTCGAACCAGGCCCCATGGATCTGGAAAAGGCCACGGCCCTGCTGGCTGAATCCGACCTGTCCCGGGGCAACAGCTCCGGCCTGGAATGGGACATTGATATTGAAAGCCAGACGGAAGGAGACACCGAAGCCAACCGTCTCACGGTCCTGGTCAAGGACACCCACTGCCTGGCCGAGTACCAGTCCCCGGCCAATGTCAAAGGAAGGAAACTGCTCATGAAGGACCGGAATATGTGGTTCATCAAACCGGGCCTGTCCAAACCCGTTCCCATTTCCCCCCGGCAGAAACTCCTGGGCGGGGCCTCCAACGGGGATATCGCCTCCACCAATTATGCCGGGGACTATACCATTGAACATTTTACCGGGGAGGTCCTGGACGGGGAGCCCTGCATGGTCTATGACCTGAAGGCCAAAAATAAAAACCTGACCTATGACCGGATCAGGTACTGGGTCTCCCAAAGGACAAAAACCGGGGTCAAGGCCGAGTTTTTCACCCTGTCCGGGAAGCTGTTCAAAACCGCCGTGTTTGAATATGACCATAAAATTTCCCTCAACGGCCGGGAACGCCCCTTTGTGTCCAAAATGACCATCACCGGGGCCGTGGTGGAAACGGAGAAAACCGTCATGGCCTACAGCCGTATCCGGCTCAGGGACATCAGCCCATCGGCCTTTAACCTGGACCTTCTGGTGAAATAAAGGGGAGGACCGCCATGATATTTCCCATCAAAGCCCTGGTTCCGGCCCTTCTCTTCCTGATCTTACTCGCGGCCCCGGCCTTGGCCCTGGAAGGAATTAGCGGCCTGGACCTGGGGTTCAAGGCCACGGCCCTGGCCGGGATCAACGGCCTGGCCGACTCGGACCTGAATCCCGGCAATGGCCTGGCCCGGCTCCCGGATAAGGAATCCCTGCTTCTCCTGAAACCGGACATGACCCTGGTCCGCGAAGACTGGCTCGTTTCCGTAAAACCGAGGGCTGAGTTCTCCCTGAAGCACTATGAAATCCGTGGGGTATCCGGCGACAACAGCGACGGCAATGCCGATATCCCGGAATTCATGGTCCGCCGGAGCCTGACGGAGGATCTCTTTCTCTCCTATGGCCGGGAAAACCTGCAATGGGGCCCCAGCTTCCTCTTTTCCCCGTCCAATCCGTTTTTCAGCGACAACGAAAAAAAAAGCCTGGTTCAGAACCCTGAAGGCAAAGGCTTGCTGAAGATGGTCATGGTCCATGACGAAGCCTTTGCCGCCTCCCTGATCTATAATACGGACAAGGGGGCCTTTAATGAATCCGGTTTTGAAAAAACCCTGGCCCTGAAGCTGGACTATTCCGGAGATACCGGTTACGGGTCCCTGATCCTGTCCCAAAGGGACCACGGGCCGGAGAGGCTGGGGGCCTTTGCCGGGACCACCCTCACCGACGCCGTCCTGGTTTACGGGGAAGGAAGCCTTAAAAATGACGACGGCCTTTCCGGCTCCCTGCTTTTGGGAGCCACCTATACCCTGGAATCCGGGGACAGCCTCTGCCTTGAATACCTCTATTATGAACAGGGTAATGATCCGGGCCGGAACCCTGATTTTCTCCGAGAAAATTATATCCTGGTCCAGTTTTTAAAGGATGACCTCATGGGCGGCATGGACCTGGTCTCCCGGGTGACCTTCTGCCTTGACGACGGGGCTTGCCGGCTCTATTCCGCCCTGTCCCGGGAACTGGGCGGCCATATGGAATTGAAAACAGCCGCCATGATCCATACGGGCGGGACCCATGGCGCCTTTGGGGCCTTTCTGGATTACCAGATCCAACTGGCCCTGGAATATACATATTGATTGAAAGATTGTCGAAACCGTGACAGGATATATTTCCATGCAGACCTTTGAATATAAAAAACTCACCCTCGGACATATCCTGAGGGACATCCTCTATACCTCCCTTTGCAGCCTTGTCATCGCCCTGGTGCTCATACTGACGACCTCCGTCGAGGTGACCCTGAAAACCTATGGCGAATATTTTCTCATTGCCCAGCTCATCGGGATTTCCATTGCCATCCCCTGTTCCCTGGCCTTTCATTTTTTCAAACCCGTCAAAACCTCCTCCCAGGTTCTCATCGTTATCCTCTGCGTCCTTGGCGGAGCCCTCCTGGGCAGCTTTCTGGCCACGCGGCTGGGCCTTCAAAAATTTTCAAGCGTTCCCGGCCGGATCCCCATGGAAATGCTTATCGTGGCCGTCATCATCGGCTTTGTTATTTCCTTCGGCTTCATCCTCTATGAAAAATATACCAGCTTTAAACTCGCGGCCAACGAGGAAAATCTCCGGCGCACCGTTCTGGAAAAGGAAAAACTCAATGCCGACTTAAAACTCCTCCAGGCCCAGGTGGAACCCCATTTTCTCTTTAACACCCTTTCCAATATCCTGAGCCTCCTGGAACATGATCCGGAATCCGGCCGGCAAATGCTGGAAAATCTGACCCAATACCTGCGCACCTCCCTGATCCAGTCCAGAAAACCCGCCAACCGCCTGGCCGATGAGATCGGCATGATCCGGACCTATCTGGACATCTACAAGATCCGGATGGGAAAGCGGCTGTCCTATACATTGGATATCCCGGAAAATGTCCTGAACCTTGAAATTCCCCCCATGATCCTCCAGCCCCTTGTGGAAAACGCCATTAAACACGGGCTTGAACCCAAAATTGAAGGGGGCGAAATCCGGATCAGGGCCTGCCGTAAGGAAGGGTTGCTGACCCTGGAAGTCAGTGATACCGGCATGGGAATCAAGGAAAAATCAGCCACCGGGGTCGGGACGGGAAATATCCGGAAACGGCTGGCCTCCCTTTTCGGGGACCGGGCCGGCCTGAATTTTGAAGACCTGGCCCCTTCGGGCCTTAAAGCCATTGTGGAGATCCCCTGTGAAGCAGATCACAGCCCTCATCGCCGATGATGAACCAGAACTGAGGCGGCACCTGGTCCGGCTGCTGAACCAGCTCTGGACCGAACTGGCCATTGCCGGGGAAGCGGACAACGGTCCGGCGGCCCTGGACCTTTTTCATTCCCTGTCTCCGGATATCGTGTTCCTGGATATCAATATGCCGGGCCTTTCCGGCCTGGAAGTGGCCAAACAAATCTCGGGGCAATGCACCATCGTATTTATCACGGCCTATGACCAGTATGCCGTGGAAGCCTTTGAAAGCGAGGCCCTGGATTATATTCTGAAACCCGTCCAGAAAGACCGGCTGGCGGCCAGCCTGGAGCGGTGCAAAAAAAGAATGGCCACACCGGCGCAGGAGAACAGGGATTTGGGGCCTCTTCTGCAATTACTCGAAAAAAAACTCGTCCGGGACAAAACCTCGCCCTTTCTCCAGTGGATCAGGGCCCAGCACGGAGACACCATCCGCCTGATCCGGGTGGAGGACGTCCTGCTGTTCAAGGCCGAAGACAAATACACCTTGGTCATCACCGCCCATACCGAATCCCTGATCCGCAAAACCATCAAGGAACTGGAAGAAGAACTGGACCCGGACAAATTCTGGAAAATACACCGAAGCGCCATTGTCAATGTTTCCGCCATTCAAAAGGTCAGCCGCTCCGTGACGGGCCGGTACGTGGTCCGCCTGGACGGCTATGACGACCCTCTCATGGTATCCCGGTCCTTTTCCCATTTGTTCCGGCAGATGTAATTTAATATCCGGATAAACGCAAAGATGCTTGACTGTTAATCTGAGTTAAAAACGACAACCTGAAGAAGTAATAAAAAACTATTGTCGGGACTATTCCGTTTTAAAAGGGGACATGATTCTTCTCTTTTTTGCCCCTCCCAATAACAGATCAAGTGCTGGAAGATACCGGAGAGGCTCATTATAATTCCTCCCGGATCACTTTATCCCCCACCGTTTCAATGATCTGCTCCAAAATCCTGGCATCTTGCTTCTCTACAGGCTTCCAGGAATTATGAAGAACCCAATCGCCGTCGTTATCAAATTTTACATCTGATATCACAATTTCGGTGTATTTTAGTTTTGGGTCGTACTTGTGATGTGGCCAAACTTCAAAAGCCCTTAACTTAGATATCTCCAAAGTAAATTCGTCACAAATTCTGGGCATAATGTATTCAATACAGTTGCTTGTCGCTATTCCGGTATCTTCACCCTGGTCTATTAAAAGCACCCAAATGTCTTCTGTAGTAGCTTCATGGGCAACTATCAAGTGACAAAAAGAATCCATCAGGCTTGGATCATTACGCTCTCGCTCAGTCCCGGAGCCTTTCCATTTGTAAATAGCCGAATGTATTATTCTGAAATACATGATGGACCTGAATTTTTAACCCATCTTTTTGAATTTTCCTGCAAAAAAGGTATAAACCCGCAAAAATT
>CAZAHK010000164.1:0-8738 GCA_964484555.1 uncultured Desulfobacula sp. | reverse complement strand
GTTGACGAGGCGGAAGCCTTTATCAACCGGTTTTAACATCGGAGTATCCGGCAATGAAAGTAGACGGAAAAGACATGAGGCCCATCTGGTTTGATCCATCCTCCCAAAGGGTTCAGGTCCTGGACCAGCGGTTTCTTCCCCATGAACTTGTGGTCAATACCCTGACCACGGTGGATGAGACGATTTTTACCCTCAAAGAAATGGTGGTGAGGGGGGCGCCCCTCATCGGCGCCACCGGCGCTCTGGGGGTTTATATCAGTCTTGTTCAGAAGGGCCATAAAGGCGCGGACAATGACTATCTTCTCTCCCAATGCCGGCGGCTCAAAGATGCACGGCCCACGGCCGTTAACCTGGCCTGGGGGGTGGACCGGGTCATGACCGCGGCCCTAAAATACGAGGCCCATGAAAAAAGAGTCCGGGTCGCCCTGGACGAGGCCTTGGCCATTATCGAGGAAGAGGCGGTCAATTGCAGAAAAATCGGTGAATACGGTCTGCCCCTGATTGAGACCCTCAGCCGGAAAAAAAAGGGCGAGCCCGTCAACATCCTGACCCACTGCAATGCCGGGTGGCTGGCCTGCATTGAATACGGAACGGCCACGGCGCCCATTTATACGGCCTTTAATGCCGGTATTCCGGTCCATGTCTGGGTGGATGAGACAAGGCCCCTGAACCAGGGGTCCCGCCTGACGGCATGGGAACTCGGAAAACACGGGGTCAGCCATACCCTTATCACGGACAATGCCGGGGGCCATCTGATGCAGCACGGCCGGGTGGACCTGGTCATTGTGGGGACGGACCGGACCACCCGCACCGGGGATGTGGCCAATAAGATCGGAACCTATTTAAAGGCCCTGGCAGCAAAAGACAATGGGATTCCGTTTTATGTGGCCCTGCCGTCCTCCACCTTTGACTGGAACCTCACCGATGGAATCACGGGCATCCCCATTGAAGAGCGGGACCCCGATGAAATCCGGTATGTCCAGGGGCTTTGCAACGGCAAATCGGAAAAAGTCCTGGTGCCGCCGGAAAGCAGCCCGGCGGCCAACCATGCCTTTGATGTGACCCCGGCCCGGCTGGTGACGGGGTTTATCACGGAAAGAGGGGTCTGCCGGGCCACCGAGGAAGGCATCCTGTCCCTGTTTCCGGAGAAAGGAGGCAAATGAAATCAAATACCCTGGCCATTCATGAAGGCACCTTAAAAGACAGGGTCACCGGCGGGGTAAACACCCCGTTGTATACCTCTTCGGCCTGCAATTATATTGACCGGGGAGAGGCCGTGTACCCGCGCTATTTCAACGCCCCCAACCAGGATGCCGTGGCCCGGAAACTGGCGGCCCTGGAACATGCTGAAGCCGGACTGGTCTTCAGTTCGGGCATGGGCGCCATGTCCACTTCCATCCTGGCCTATGCCGGGAGCGGGGACCATGTGGTCATGCTGGACGCCCTCTATGGCGGCACCCATCATTTTGCCACGGAATGGTTTTCCCATTTCGGTATTGATTGCACGTTTACAATGACTTCCGCCGAAGACGTGATCCAAAAGGTGACGCCCAAAACAAAGGTGATTGTGATCGAATCCCCCACCAATCCGCTTCTGGCCGTGGTGGACATTGAAAAGATCGCCCGGTTTGCCAAAGAGAAAAAAATCACCACCATCATCGACAATACCTTTGCCAGCCCGGTGAACCAGACACCCCTGGATCTGGGCATTGATATCGTGGTTCACAGCGGCACCAAATACCTGGGCGGCCATTCCGATCTCTGCTGCGGCATGGTGGTCTGTTCCAAAGAGAAAATGGCCCGGATCCTGAGCCTTGCCAAGGTCCTGGGGCCCAGCCTGGACCCGAGACTCTGCCATCTGCTGGAAAGGAGCATGAAAACCCTTTTTCTCCGGGTGACTGCCCAGACCCAAACCGCCATGGAAGTCGCGAGATTCCTGGAAAGCCGGCCCGCCGTTGCAAAGGTCTATTATCCGGGGCTGGAAAAATGTGAGAGCCATGAGATTGCCAAACGGCAGATGACGGGGTTCGGCGCCATGCTCTCCTTTGAGATCCGAAGCCATGATCCGGACCGGTTTATTGAAAGCCTCTGCCTCATCCGCCCGGCCGTGAGCCTCGGCGGGGTCGAATCCACCATCTGCCCGCCGGCCCGGACCTCCCATGCAAAAATGTCGGCAGAGGAAAGAAAGCGGGTGGGGGTGACCGACGGACTTTTACGGCTGTCCGTGGGCCTGGAGGATGCAGAGGATTTAAAGCAGGACCTGGATGCTGCACTACATAAAATTTCAAAGGACATCTGATATCCCTATGACACATGAAAACAAGCCCACACCCGAGTTTACAGACCTTGAAAAAAAAATCATCGCTCTTTTGCAGACCGATATTCCGGTAGTGGAACGGCCTTTTCTTGAAATGGCCGAACGGATCGGGATCACGGAAGAGGAATTTCTGCGGGTCTTAAAGGACCTCAATGACAGGGGCATGATCCGGCGGTTCGGCGCCACCCTGAAACACCAGAAATCCGGGTTCAAGGCCAATGCCATGGTGGCCTGGAAAGTGGCGGAAGAACGGGTGGAACAGGCCGGGACCATCATGGCGACCTTTCAGGAAATCACCCATTGCTACCGGAGGAATCCGGCTCCGGGATGGCGGTATAATCTTTACACCATGGTCCATGCCGCCAGCGAAGAGGCTGTCCATGCCATTGTGAAACGGATTTCAGAAGCCGTGGAAGAAGAAGATTACGAGATCCTGTTCAGCAGGAAAGAGCTGAAAAAAACCTCCATGAATTATTTTGAAGACTGATCCGCCCCATATCCTGTGTGTCAATCCCTGGATCCATGATTTTGCAGCCTTTGATTTCTGGGCAAAACCCCTGGGTCTTCTGTCCCTTGCCGCCATCCTGAGAGATAACGGGGTAAAAATCAGTTATATCGACTGCCTGGACCGCTTTCACCCCAAGGAGCCCCGGACCCCGGAAATTCTGTGGGATGGACGGGGGCCCTTTCGAAAGACACAGATCCCGCTACCTCAGGGACTTGAACATATCGGCCGGAAATTTTCCCGCTATGGCATTCTTTCGGAATGGTTCCTGGCGGATCTGACCCGAATCTCAAAACCGGACCTCATCTTTGTGACCTCCCTGATGACCTATTGGGCTTCAGGCGTGAAAGAAACCATTGACATCATTAAAACGGTTTATCCGGATGTTCCCCTTGTCCTGGGCGGGATTTATGCCGGCCTCTGCCATGACCATGCCGTCCGGACCAGCGGGGCCGACCGAGTGGTCATGGGGCCCGGCGAACCTCTGTTGGCAGGCATATTAAAGGAGTTTACCGGTTTTGATTTGGCGGATGAACAGCTTCTTAGGTCGCCCATAGACCTGGACTCCCTGCCCTATCCCGCCCTGGATCTCCAGCACAGGATCCCCTATGCCCCGGTGTTAACCTCCAGGGGCTGTCCCTTTTCCTGTGAATACTGCGCCTCCTCCTATCTTGAGCCGGTGCTGAGACAACGATCGCCTGAAGCCGTATATGACGAACTTGTCCATTGGCATGAAACCCATGGGGTGAAAAATTTCGCCTTTTATGATGATGCTCTCCTGGTCAATGCCGAAGACCATGCCTTCCACTTGTTTGAAAAAATTATTGCTGCCAGCCTGGATCTTTATTTTCATACCCCCAACGCCCTCCATATCCGGGCCGTCACCCAAAAAGCAGCGGACCTGATGTTCCGCGCCGGGTTTAAAACCATCCGGCTGGGTCTTGAAACCGCAGACTTTTCCAAGGAAAGACACTATGACGCCAAGGTGACGGAAAGGGAATTTGGTCTTGCCGTTGACCATCTCAAGGCTGCCGGATTTGACGGACGGCAGATCGGGGCCTATTTATTATGCGGTCTGCCGGGTCAGAATCTTGATAAACTGGAATCTTCCATAAAATTTGTGAGAAAAACTGGTATCCTGCCCGTCCTTGCCTATTATACGCCCATTCCCCATACCCCGCTGTGGGCGGAAGCGGTTGAAAATTCAAGGTATGACCTTCTCCAACATCCTGTTTTTACAAATAATACCCTCTTTCCCTGTGTGGGGTCGGACCAGGATCTAAGGCGCATTTCACAATTGAAAAATTTACAGAACTAAGCTATAACCCTTTTGCTTTATTAGAATAGTGTTAGGATTATCAGCAACGGTTTTAGAATACACATCATAAAGAGGACTAAAACGTGAACATGGCAGGTATGATTATTCAAACCCTCGGCGGTCTCGGGCTCTTTATTCTTGGGATGAAAATGATGAGTGACGGTCTTCAGGCCACGGCCGGGCAGAGAATCCGGCGAATTCTAGAAGCCATTTCTTCCAACCGGTTCATGGGCTTTCTGACCGGTGTGGGGGTTACCGGCATCATTCAGTCTTCATCCGCCACCACGGTCATGCTGGTGGGTTTTGTCAGTGCCGGCATCATGAGCTTTCAGCAGGCCGTGGGCGTGGTTATCGGGGCCAATGTAGGGACCACGGTCACAGGCCAGCTCATTGCCTTTAACCTGTCGGATGCGGCTTTGCCGGCTATTACGGTCGGCGTTATCCTGAAATGTTTTTCAAATAAGAGAAATTACCGGTATATCGGTGAAATCATCCTGGGGTTCGGGCTCTTGTTTTATGGTATGGAACTCATGAAAGACAGTCTCTCACCGGTCAAATCCGACCCCGAGTTTATCCGCTTTTTTACAAGATTCAATACAGATAGCTTTGTGAGTGTGCTTCTGTGCGTTTTCATGGGGACGTTGGTAACGGTAGTGATCCAGTCCTCTTCCGCCACCATCGGATTGACCATGGCCCTGGCAACTTCAGGCCTCTTAACGTATCCCACGGCTCTGGCCCTGGTCCTGGGTGAAAATATCGGGACCACCATAACGGCCCAGTTGTCCACCATCGGTTCAAATAATGAAGACGCCCATAACACGGCCAACGCCCATACCCTTTTTAATGTTATCGGTGTCTGTATCATCCTTTTGATCTTCCCCTGGTTTGTGGAGATTGTCGAGGCCCTCACCCTGAGAATAGGATCCGGGGCCGTGGCCGAGACCGTGAATGGGGAATATGTAAATGCCGGAAGATATATCGCCAACGGCCACAGCCTTTTTAATGTGATCAATGCCGTGATCTTCCTCCTTTTCCTTCCCCGGTTGATCCAACTGACCCTCCTGATTTCCCCCAGGCTTTCAAAATCAAAGGAAAGATACGCCCTCCCGAAATTTGATTCAGGATATATTGATTCCACCATTGCCGCCCTTGCCAAGACCAAGGGGGAGATCATTAAAGTCCTTGAATTCACCCGGATGAACTTGAAAAAAACCTCAAAATGCCTCACCGTAAGAGATGATGATATCTTAGGAGAAAGGGATGCCATAGAGCAGCACCTGGATGATTCCCAAAAGGTGATTATCAAATATCTGACCACCATTTACCAGGGTGAAATCAATGAACCCGAAGCCCTTGAAATATCCGAACTCATGAGAATCACCAATAATATAGAGAGGATCGGCGATTCCATGGAAAGCGTGTCCAAGCTCCTTGAACGGATATATGACAATAAATTTGAATTCAGTGAAAAAGCCAAAGAAGACCTGGTATCCATATCCGAGCAGGTCGATCAATTTATGAGCCTGATTGCGGCGGAACTGCATGAAAAAACCGAAGGATTTTATCCAAAAGCTCTGGCTTTTGAAGATTTGATTGACCAGATGCGGGAAAACATGAGATACCAGCATATTGAAAGGCTCAGGGCAGGAGACTGCTCGGTGGATGTGGGGGTCTTTTTTATCTCTCTTGTTTCCCACTATGAAAAAATGGGGGATTATTGTTACAATATTTCCACCGGAGTAGACCGAATCTTATAAAATGATTATATTTGATCTTGAATGCTTGAATGGTCATGCCTTCGAAGGCTGGTTCGAAGACAAAGAAGATCTGAAAAGACAGCAGGAGCAGGAGATATTGGCCTGTCCGATTTGCGAAACAACAGAGGTGGTGCAGAAATTTCACGCCATTTCCATTCGGAAATCATCCTCGTGCTCTGTTTCCCGGAAAGCCTTGCAGGCCGGCCGGGAGGCCATGACTGAATTTGTAGAAAAAGTGGCCGAATATGTGGAAAAGAATTTTGAAAATGTGGGCACGGATTTTACACAACAGGCCCTGAAGATGCACTATGGGGCTGAAGAATACAGAAGCATCCGGGGCACCACAACGGCAGAAGAAGACAAGGTTCTCACCAAAGAAGGCGTCCCTGTGCTCAAGGTGCCCATGGTGAAAAAACCCCATGAAGACCTGAATTAAACACGATGAAAAAAGCAAAACTCATGGCCGCTGTGGGCGCTCTTCTGGTGACGGGATTTTTAATCACGAGCCTTGCGAGCTATTTTGTCTCCAGAAAATCCCTCCGGGCTGAAATCTCCCTCAATGAATTGCCCCTGACCAGTGATAATATTTATTCGGAAATCCATAGAGATCTTCTCTCCCCGATTTTCATCTCTTCTCTCATGGCCTCCGACACCTTTCTCCGGGACTGGGTCATGGCGGGGGAAACCGATGAGACGCAGATTACAAGGTATCTGAAGGAAATCAGGACCAGATTCAATACCGTTACCAGTTTCTTTGTTTCAGAAAAAACCAGGGCCTATTATCATTTCGACGGCATCCTCAAACAAGTATCCGAGGAAGAGGAAAGGGATGCTTGGTATTTCAGAGTCAAGGACATGAAAGAAAATTATGAGATCAATGTTGATCCGGATCTGGCCAACAAAGACACCATGACCATCTTCATCAATTACCGGGTCTTTGACTATGATCACCATTATATCGGGGCAACCGGTGTGGGCCTGACCATTCGTGCCGTTAATGAGCGGATTGAAAATTACCAGGAAAAATATAAGAGGACCATCTATTTTGTCGATAAAAACGGTGACATCAAACTGACCGGTCCGGGATTTGACAAAACCATTACCAATATTTCCCATTTTGGACAGGATTTCAAGGACCGGCTGAACGAAACATCGGAAACCTCCTTTTCCTATGCCGGGGACGGTCACCTCATCCATGCCAATATCCGTTATATCAAAGAATTCGGCTGGTATCTGGTGGTTGAACAGGCAGAAGAAGAAACCCTGAAGCAGATCCATTCCACCCTTTTGATGAACCTTGCCGTCTGCCTTGCCGTTACCCTGGTGATCCTGATCCTTGTCAATATGGCCGTCACAGCCTATCAGCAGAGAATTGAAACCCTGAGAGGCATCGTCCCCATTTGTTCCTTCTGCAAACAGATCCGGGATGACAAGGGGTATTGGAACCGGGTCGAAGCCTATGTGGCCAAATATACCGATGCAAAGTTCAGCCACTCCGTCTGTCCGTCCTGTATGGAAAAGCATTATCCTGAAGAATTCAAATATGTCGAGGAAAAAAGGAAAAAAAGGGGAAATAAAACCGTCTAAAAGACACTCTTTACAGAATAACCAAGGAGAAAACCCATGAAAAAATTTCAAAAATACTGTCTGCCGGCTTCAATAATGATTCTATCGCTGTTTTTTTCAAGCCTTACGTGCACGGCTCAGGAAAGCAAAATGGCCGGCTGGGGGATGGATGACCCTTACAATCGCCTGTATGATGTTCAGGAAGTGGACACGGTCAAGGGCGTTATCCGCGACATCAAGGAGATAACCCCCCTCCCCGGAATGGCGCCGGGGCTGGGCATGGAGATTGAAGAGAAGAGCGGGGACCGTTATCTGGTCCATATCTGCCCCCTGGCCTATAAGGATGCGGCCTCCATCGGGCTTAAAAAAGGGGATAAAATCGATCTGAGAGGCTGTCTGGTTGAAATTGACGGAAAGGAAGTGATCATGGCCGCCAAGATCAAAAAAGGCGAAAAAGCCGTCAAGGTCAGGTTGACCAGCAACGGAAAACCCTTTTGGACCATGTCCCCGGAAGAGCTTAAAAAAGAGCTGGCAGACAATTAAGGGTTGTCCATTAAACGCTAACCGGGCATGACGGTAATATGAACCCGGCGGGTCCGGGGACCGTCAAATTCGCAGAAATAAATCCCCTGCCAGGTTCCCAGAACCAGGGACCCCTTTTCCAGCGGTATGATCTCCGACGGCCCGAAAAGGCTGACCTTGATATGGGCGGCGGAATTGCCTTCCATGTGTTTGAAATGGTCATCCCAGGGCACCACCTTGTTGATAAAGGCCAGCATATCCGTGGTCACGGCCGGATCGGCGTTTTCATTGATGGTGACGGCGGCCGTGGTATGCATGGAAAAAACATGGACCAGACCGTTCTCTATGCCGGATTCCCGGACTGCTGCCCGGACCTCGGCGGTGATGTCGATCATCTGGGTCCGGGCCGTGGTTTTGACACTGATCTGCATGGCCTGCCTCCTCTTTGCCGGGTGTACGAAAATTACACCCGGCGGATTTCCAACGCGACTCCTATTTTTTAAACATCTCTAGGGCGTTTTGCACAATATTTTCCGGCGAAAAGCCGTATTCCTTTAATACTCTCCCGCCCGGCGCCGAAGCCCCGAACCGGTTAATGCCCATGACCCTGCCGCCCTCACCCACATATTTTTCCCATCCCATGGAGATCCCGGCTTCAACGGCCAGCCTTTTTTTCACATCAGAGGGCAGGATTCTTTCCCTGTAGGGCGCCGGGGCTTTTTCAAACAGCTCCCAGGAGGGCATGGAAACCAC
>CAZAHK010000163.1:0-8799 GCA_964484555.1 uncultured Desulfobacula sp. | reverse complement strand
GGGCGCCATTGCCGACGCCAATAAGGTGTTTATGGATCTTTCCGGCCTTGGCCCCGATGCCGTACTGGGGAAAACCACAGAGGAAATCGGCATGTGGAAGGACAAGTATGAATATCCGGCCTGGATTGCCCGGCTGAAAGAAAAGGGGTCCTATAAAAACCAGAAAGCCGCCCTCTTTCTCAAGAATAAAACCATTTCCGCCCTTATTTCCTCAAAAGTCCTGGATTTAGACGGCATTCCCCATATCATTTCCATCATCCGCGATATCTCTGATCAAAAAATATTCGAGAACGGCCCGCCTCAACCCCGGATGGAAAAAACAAAAGACGGCGGCGTTGAAAATTCTCCCAAAACCATCCTGGTCATTGAGGATGAGGATATGGTAAGGGATATGGCCGTCAAAGCCTTAAAAGTCTTTGGGTATAAGACCCTTGATGCCTGTGACGGTGAAGCAGGGGCAGCCCTGTTCAAAAAACATCACACGTCCATTGATGCCGTCCTGCTGGACATTATCATGCCGAAAATGTCAGGCACGGAAACTTTCAGGCAGTTGCTGAAAATAAATCCCAATGTCAAAGTCATTGTAGCATCCGGCCATGTCACCAATGACGATCAGAAAAAAATATTTACAAAGGCCTGCGCCTACCTTGAAAAGCCCTATCAGATTATGGAACTCAAACAGACCTTGGAATCCATTTTCAAATAATAGGCTCTATTCGTCCCAGCCGTGCTGGCCAATTAATTTCACAAACCGGCAGGCTCCCAGATTGCTTGTTCTGATCCCGGTTTCGATCTTTTCAAGTTTCAGCAATTCCTGGGAAAAGGTGCCTCCCACGGGCATGACCAGGCGCCCCCCCATTGAAAGCTGATCGATCAAAGGAGTTGGAATCTGTTGGCCGCCCGCAGTGACCATAATGGCATCAAAGGGACTCTCCTCTTTCCAGCCCTGGGTTCCGTCTGAATATCGCGTGACAATATTATAATATTTTAATCGATCAAACAGCTTTCTCGTCTGCAGGAAAAGCGTATTATTTCTTTCGATGGTATAGACCTTATAGGCAATCTGGGCAAGGACTGCTGCCTGGTACCCGGACCCGGTCCCTATTTCCAGCACCCGTTCATGCCCTTTTAATTCAAGGCTCTGGGTCATCTCTGCAATAATATAGGGCTGGGAAATGGTCTGGCCTTCTCCAATGGGAAGCGGGAAATCGCCATAAGCGCTGTCTACCAAGGCCTCGCTGACAAACAGATGCCGGGGGACCCTGGACATGGCCTGAAGTACCAGAGGGTCGGTAACTCCCCTTGAAATAATCTGTTTTTCCACCATTTCACTTCGCTGGCGGGCAAATTTCTTAGGTTCATCTTTCATGCCCCCCTTAATACCAGCAAGACATACATCCGTCAAGATGACACAATCCTTTTACCCCTGCAAACTCATCTTGATTTTTGCGCTGAACATCAGTAATGATGACCCCATGACGAAACTTCAACAGATCATAACGGCAATCCTTGTTTCCTGGATCATCTTTTTCATCGGCATATCCGGGTATATGGTGATAGAAAAATGGAATTTCCTTGATGCCGCCTATATGACGGCCATAACCCTTGCCACCGTAGGATTCATGGAAGTTCATGAAATGAGTCCTGCCGGACGGATATTTACCATTGTCCTGATATTTTTCGGTGTGGGATATTTTGTCTATATTGGCGGGCTCGTCATTCAATCCATTGTCGAGGGGGAAATACAATCCATATTGGGGAGGAAAAGATTGGACAAAAAAATCAGTAAGATGAAAAACCATTATATTATCTGCGGCTATGGCCGTATCGGAAGGGTTCTATGTCAGCTCATCAGCGAAGAAACAAAGGATATTGTCGTTATTGAAGAAAAAGATGAGCTAATGGCCGTTCTAGAGAAAGACAAAATGCATTATCTTCACGGAAATGCTTCAGATGAAGACCTTCTTGAAAAAGCAAATATTAGAAACGCATCCTTTCTGGTGGCCGCCCTCGGAACTGATGCAGCCAATGTTTTCCTGGTCCTGACCGCAAGGCAGTTGAACCCGGACATTTATATCCTGGCCAGGGCCAGCAACCCGGATGTCAGGAATAAATTATTGATTGCCGGAGCCAATCTCGTGGAATCCCCCTATGATACAGGGGCCATATCCATGGGTCTAAAACTGTTAAGACCCAGTGTCAGCAGCTTTCTCGACATTGCCCTGTCAAGGAAAAGCGAGGCAATCCAGATCGAAGAGCTTTTTGTTCCAAAGATTTCCCAGTATACCCATATCGCATTAAAGGACTCAAAGATCCGGCAGGATTTCAACCTCATTATCATTGCCATTAAAAAGGCCTCTGGCGAGATGCTTTTCAACCCTCACTTTGAAACATTGATTGAACCCAGGGATACGGTGATCGTCATGGGGAAAACAGCAGATCTCAGAAAATTTTCCAAAGCCATCAACCCTGAAGAGGCTTGAAATAACAATATTGCATATTTCAGTTCCGTCCGGGTCCGCACTGAATCCGTCGGCTTATATTTTGTAAATCACCCGCTGATCCGTAATAATGATATCCACGCTGTATTTTCTGGATTCCATTTGAATCTGATCCACAATCTGTTCTTCATAGGCCAGGGCCACCTTCCTGCATGTTTCAGGCAACCGGGTAATGAGCTTGTTATAAAAATTGTTACCGAATCCGACCCGGCCACCCTTATCATCAAAGGCAAGTCCCGGGATAATGGCAATATTGATCTCGTCCAAAGATACTTTTTTACACCTGTCAATATCCGGTTCCAGTATATCATTGGCATTCCTGACCAAATCCTTGCCATAGCTGCTGATCTTATAGATATTGATGGCATTTTTTGCATCGGTAAAAACAGGCAGGGCAATTCCTTTTTCAATCTGAAGTGCTTTTCTGATAATCTTTTCCGTGGGGATTTCATTGCTTACAGGAGTATATAAAAAGGCCAGGTGGGCTTCCATGAAATTTGCAAATTCAAACAGCCGTTGTTCAATCTTTGTGTATTTGGCATTAAGTTCTTCTTTTGTAAGATTTTTCAGGCGTTCAGCCACAAGTGCCAGGTTATTCGTTTTTACATTCTTCATATCATCCATAACTTTCGTTCCTCTGATTACAAAAAAAGTTTTTCCAAATATTATACACAAGTCTCAAATTGTCAACCTGCAATAATCATTGACTGTTTACACCCTGCATGCTATCAGGTTAAGATCGTTGAAGAATCTTATGAATGAAGGAATGAGCTAACTCTTGTAAGGAAAAATGAAGGAAAAATGCTGGATTTAAAATTTATCAACACCAACCTGGAAGGTGTAAAAACAGCCATAAACAAAAGAAGGGCCAAAATTGACTTTTCCCTTCTGACGGATAATGATGAAAAAAGAAAAGCGTTGCTTTTAAACATAGAAGAATTAAGGCATACCCGGAATAAGGTTTCTGATGAAATCGCAGGTTTAAAAAAATCAGGGGGGGACGCTGGCCCTCTCATTGAGAAAATGAAGGACGTGTCAGATACCATCAAAACCCTTGATAAAGATCTTGCCGCCATAGAAACCGCCATTCAATCTTTTCTCATCTCCCTGCCCAATCTCCCCCATGACAGCGTCCCGGTGGGCAAGGATGAGACAGAGAACCGCCTTGAAAAAAAATATGGAGAACCCAGAACCTTCGATTTTGAGATCAAACCCCACTGGGAGATCGGCGAAGCCTTGGGCATTCTTGATCTGGCGCGGGCCGGCAAACTGGCCGGGGCCAGATTTCCTTTGTATTTTGGAAACGGGGCCAGGCTTGAAAGGGCCTTGATCAATTTCATGCTGGATACCCATGTTTCCCGGCATGGATATACCGAGACCCTCCCCCCCTTTATCGTGAACCGGGCAACCATGACGGGCACCGGGCAATTGCCCAAATTTGAGGAAGACCTTTTTAAGATTGAAGGCTGGGACTATTTTCTCATCCCCACCTCTGAAGTTCCCATGACCAATATTTATGCCGGGGAGATCATCGACGAATCCCTCCTGCCCTGTAAATTTACGGCCTATACACCCTGCTTCAGATCGGAAGCCGGGTCTTACGGCAAAGATACCAAGGGCCTGATCCGGCAACATCAGTTTAATAAGGTGGAACTGGTAAAATTAACAACACCCGAATCCTCTTTTGAAGAACTGGAATCCCTGCTGGCAAATGCTGAAAAAATCCTTCAACTGCTTGAACTTCCCTATCAGGTTATCTCGCTCTGTACCGGCGATCTTGGTTTTTCTGCGGCCAAAACCTATGATATTGAAGTCTGGATGCCCGGCCAGGACAAATACAGGGAAATCTCTTCCTGCAGCAATTGCCTTGATTTCCAAGCCAGACGGGCCAATATCCGGTTCAGAAGAAAAGGCGGGAAAAAACCTGAATATGTCCATACCTTAAACGGGTCCGGACTTGCCGTCGGCAGAACCTTTGCCGCCATCCTGGAGAACTATCAGAATCCGGATGGTTCTGTAGCCATCCCCAAAATACTAATACCCTATATGGGAGGTCAAACCGTTATTCGCCATGATGCCTGATTATTTCCCGGAAGATATAAAACCCTATATCATACCCGGAGCTAAGGGTGAATTATATTACCAGTGCCTCGGATGTGACGCCCAATATCCCGTTGATAAGCTTTTATATGTCTGTCCTTCCTGCGGGGAGGTCCTTCTTATTCATGACCGAAATGCCTCGTCTTTAAAAAAAATCCCGGGGCCGGTCTGGCAAAAAATATTTGATTTCCGAAGAATGCTCAAAATTCCGGCCCTCAAAGGCATTTACCGATATCATGAATTCATCGGTTCCTGTATCCCCCTGGAATCCATCGTCTATCTTGGAGAAGGCCATACCCCTGTTGTGGAAGCCAATGACCGGCTCAAAGAAAAAGTCGGCCTGTCCTTTTTTTACAAGAATGACGGCCAGAACCCCAGCGCCTCCTTCAAAGATCGCGGAATGGCCAGCGCCTTGTCCAGCATCAAATACCTCATTGATCAAAAACGGATCTCCAATGTTATTGCCGTCTGCGCCTCCACCGGGGACACCTCGGCCTCGGCAGCCCTCTATGCGTCCTATCTGGGTCCTTTGATCAAATCCGCCGTTCTTTTGCCCCATAAGAAGGTCACTTCCCAGCAATTGTCGCAACCTCTGGGGAGCGGGGCAAGGGTTTTCGAAATCCCGGGGGTCTTTGACGACTGCATGAAAATCGTTGAATCCCTTTCATCCCGGTATTCCGTTGTCCTCTTGAATTCAAAAAATGCCTGGCGAATTCTTGGCCAGGAATCCTATTCCTATGAAATTGCCCAGGATTTTGACTGGAAAATGAAGGATAAAGTTGTCGTCGTTCCCATTGGGAATGCGGGAAATATCTCGGCGGTCATGAGTGGGTTTATTAAATTTTTTGAGGCCGGTATCATTGATGTCCTTCCTAAAATCATCGGTGTCCAGTCAGAACATGCTGATCCTGTTTACCAATATTATCTCGAACCCGATGAAGCCAAACGGAAATTTATCCCGGTCAATACAAAACCCAGTGTTGCCCAGGCTGCCATGATCGGAAATCCGGTGTCCATGCCGCGGGTTATACAGATTTCAAAAAAATACAATGAAATGGCGGGATGCCAGCAGGTATTCTTTATCCGGGTCACTGAACAGTCCATCATGGACTGGCAGCTCCAGGCCAATCATAACGGCCATATCGCCTGTACCCAGGGAGGAGAATGCCTTGCAGGGCTGGCAGCGGCGTTTTTGCAAAAAATTGTCACCGCCGATGAAACTGCAATTCTTGACGCCACGGCCCATGCCATTAAATTTTCAGAATTCCAGGACCTTTATTTTAGATCTGAAATCCCTGAAGATTATAAGATCAATTCCAATCCTGATTTTATCAATCTGCCGTCGCTGGTACTGCCGGATGACCCGGATATGATCCCATCCCAACAAAAACGATTGAATGAAAAAGATTTCAAACGATTTGTGAAAGAAATTTCCGATAAAATCGCTGAAAAATTAAAATTAAACGTATCTGAATAGCCTATGAAGAAAGATGCCGGGATAAAATTATTCATTTTTAGCATTCTGTCCATCTATGTCTGTATTGTCATTCCCTGTCCTTCCCAATCAAAAACCAGCAGCGTCAAAACTTCTTACAAGCAGTATTCCATTTTAAACTATAAAGGCGAAGAGGTCCTTTGTGAACCCTATACAGTGACCAAAAATGACTGGCTGTATAAAATTCTCAGGAAAAAAGGAGAAATATCGGAAAAGGATTTTCCTCATTTCATCAGCATTTTTAAAGAGATAAACCCCCATATCAGCAATATTGATGCCATTGAACCGAATATTAATATTCTGATTCCACTGAAAAAAGTGAATAAAGCCGACTATGACCTCAGCACGTCTAAGAATGTGGTCGTTCCGATCATCAGATTTTCAACCATTTCCGAAGATCCGGACCTTCAGCCTTTTCTGAAAAAGCACATTGTTCAGAAGGGAGAAACGGCTGAAATTCTTATGGATAAAGCCTTTTTACAAGAAGCGGGGGGTCTGTCCGAGGAAGGATTGAAAATCTTTCAACTGGCAAATCCGAACATTCAAAATATCAATATCCTGTATGAAGGTACGGACATCTATTTACCGGATCCTTCGATCCGGTCACAGCCGTGGTTCAGGCCGCTTTTAGTCAAAAAGTCTGCAGACGACAAAATAATGCAGGATGAAATAAGGGACCACCAGATAGAAGCCAACCAGCTTGCCCGGTTGAAAAAATACTCCTCCCTTATCGGGGGCGTCCTATTAAATCAGGGCAGGCTATATTTCCCAGGAGAAAACAATTCAGCCCATTTTCTTGATTTATCCGCAACCCCGGTGATTCAAACCGCCGACGACCAAAGAATTATCATTACTGCGGAGGACGCACTGAGCGATGAACTCGTTGAAAGCATTCGGTTGTATTGGAAAAATCTAAAGACCCAATTACTGGTCGATGCTCTGGAAAAAGCAAAAGGCAACGACAATGCTCCCATTCAGGGAAATAACACCCTGAAAACAAAAAAAATGATCCAGTCCCTTCTGTCTCAGGCCGGGTTCGACTATACGGCCGATGCAAAGATTTCGTTCACTCTCTATCATATCAGCCTTGAAGCATCTTTTGGCAGAGTGACCCGGAAAGATTCAACGGATTTACTGATCAATTTCGGGAATGTTTACGGATCAGCCCTTGAGGTCCTTGAAAAACGTGAATTCGAGATTATTTCCATAACCCCTGAACTTAAAGTGCATGAAATTATCGCTCTGTTATTTTCCCGGCTGGGGTATTCAATCCGGCAAAACCCGTCTTTTTCTACCGGAGAAACGGTTGAAAAAATAGAGGGTATCTATACGGTTCAAAATCAGGACAAACTCTTCATCCCGCTTAAATCTTTAAGTGCCTCCGCTACAGCCTATTTACAAAAGGAAAACGTTAAAATCCTATCCATCGAGCATGATGCGACAATCATACAAGAGGAGTCCTCCAAATGAGAAATCTATGCTGTCTGTTCGTTTCCTTCCTGCTTTTGACCTCATGTGCATCCCAGAGCGTGAATCCGGGGAAAAAAAAAGAAATCGCCCTTGCAACCCAGAGAGTCGGCGAAGGGTTCTATAGTGCCGGAGATTATTCATTAGCACTCAAAAATCTCTTGGAAGCCTATGAAACCATTCCCAATGACCCCTATTTGAATAACAGCCTGGGGCTTGTCTATCTGGCAAAGGACCGATATGATCTGGCGGAAACTCATTTTAAAAGGGCACTGGAATTAAAAAAAGACTATGTTGATGCAAAAAACAATCTGGGTGCTGCCTATCTGAAACAAGAAAAATGGTCCCTGGCCGTTGAATGTTTTGAAGATGTTTCAAAAAATCTGATATATGCTTATCCTGAGATCCCTTTGTCTAATTTGGGGTGGGCCTATTTCCATCAGAAAAAATATGAGAAATCCATCTCTTATTTTATAAAATCCCTGGAAATCAATCCCAGATTTCTCATCTCCATTCATGGCCTTGCTTCTGTTTATTTGGAAACCAAGGAGCATCTGCAGGCGATTGAATTTCTTAACCAGGAGCTGAAAAGGGAGCCTTCTGCTGCAATTCTTCATTCCGATCTGGCCAAAGCATATGAAGGCATCAACGATTTCACCCGGGCAAAAGCATCATGGCGCACCGTATTAAATTTTGCTTCCGAGACATCACAGCTTGCAAGGGAAGCCAAAAAACGACTGGATGAATTAAACTAATCCGCTGCCGTATACTTGTTTCGTCTCTGCTCCAACTGGATGATGGATGGGGTTAAAAATATCAAGAGTTCATTTCTGTTGTCGATATTAGTGTCAGTTCTAAATAGTCTCCCCAAGATAGGAATCCCGGACAGAACAGGGGTACCGGAATTGCTTTTGTTATCTGTCGTTTTCACAATCCCGCCGATTACAATAGTGTCATTGTCGTTGACCAGGAGTTCGGTTTCGGCTTCATTGGTGGATAGAGAGGGAACACCGTCGGTAATGGAGTCAACGTCATTTTTTGTTAGATAAACCGTCATTGAAATTCGTTTATCCGGCGTCACATGGGGGGTAACTTCCAAGAGCAGATCAACATTTTTAAATTTTACCGAGGATCCCCCTGAGTCATCCCGCTCAAGATAAGCAAATTCAAGCCCTTGTTTAATTTTTGCTTTTTTATTATCCAGTGTCAGTATTCTGGGTGATGAAATGATCTTAA
>CAZAHK010000162.1:0-8907 GCA_964484555.1 uncultured Desulfobacula sp. | reverse complement strand
TCATTCATTCAAAAAGGGCTAATATGTATTACCTGGAGCATTGCCGGGTCATGCAGAAAGACGGTCGAGTGCTATATCTCACAGAAGCCAAAGAGGACAACCTCTATTTCAATATCCCCATCGCCAATACCACAGTGATACTTCTGGGATCGGGCACTTCCATCACACAGGCCGCAGTGCGCATGCTTGCCCAAGCAGGTGTGCTCATTGGTTTCTGTGGTGGTGGCGGCACACCGCTGTACATGGGCAATGATATCGAATGGCTGAGTCCGCAGAGCGAATACCGCCCTACGGAATACTTGCAGGGCTGGCTTTCTTTCTGGTTTGATGAAGAACAGCGTCTAAGAGCTGCCAAGGCATTACAACATGCCCGCATCCAGTTTCTGCGACAAGTGTGGCAAAGAGATCATGATCTCAAACTGGCAGGCTTTGATTCCGGTGATCAAGTCATTGCAGAAGCCCTGGATGCCAATAATTATCAAATAGGCTCTGCGACCAAAACTACCTATCTGCTGGCCTCTGAAGCCCAATTGACCAAACAGCTCTATAAAATAGCAGCCCGGCATAGTAACATGGTCGACTTTGTCCGTGAACGAGATGCTGCCGATATGGCTAATGGATTTCTTAATCATGGCAACTATCTGGCTTATGGCCTTGCTGCAAGCACGCTCTGGGTTCTTGGTATTCCCCACGGTTTTGCTGTTATGCACGGGAAGACAAGACGCGGAGCCTTAGTGTTTGATATTGCTGATCTGGTCAAAGACGCACTGGTTTTGCCCTGGGCATTTATCTGCGCCAAGGAGAATGCGACTGAACAGGAATTTCGCCAACAGTGCCTGCAAGCCTTTGCCGACCATAAAGCGCTGGATTTCATGTTTGATCAAGTTAAGGAAATAGCATTACAGGGGAAAACGGAAAATATAGAGAATATAACATTATGATGGTGACATTCATTTCCCAGTGCGAGAAAAATGCCCTCAATAAAACCCGCCGGGTACTTGATGCCTTTGCTAATCGCATCGGTGACAATGCCTGGCAGACCGTTATAACCGAAGAAGGTCTCAACACCGTCAAGAAAATGCTCCGCCAGAGCGCCAGCAAAAGCACTGCCGTTTCCTGCCACTGGATCAGAAGCCGTTCAAGGAGTCAGTTTTTATGGGTTGTGGGTAATAGGAACAAATTTAATGATCAGGGTGTGGTGCCGGTGAATTATACAGAAAATGAAATTGATCAATATATGGATAAAAACCAGTGGCAAACATTGAAGTTGATACAGTATGCAGCAGCGATTGCCGGATTGTTTCATGATTTTGGTAAAGCAAATGAGCTATTTCAAAAAAAAATCAACCCCGCAATGCAAACTGAATCATTTGAGCCTTATCGCCATGAGTGGGTTTCATTTCGTTTGTTCCAGGCATTTGTGACCAATAAGAAAGATGAACAGTGGCTGGAAGCATTAAGCGATATTGAAAAGGGGGCTTTTTCAGAACATTTCAAAGATGGTATAGACGAGGGAAACCAACCTCAACTGGCAGGATTATCTCCTTTTGCTCGTCTGGTGATATGGCTGATCATGACTCACCATAGACTCCCTGTTTATCCAGGGTGGAAGGAAAGTGATCAGCCTTGTTTGCAATACGTGGATCAATGGTTTGATCGCAATCTCAATGCATTATGGAATTCATATTGTTGCAATGATGTAGGCCAAAAACTACGCAAAGATGAAAATTGGAAATTCTGCAATCTTCCTGTCCAGAGCATGCAATGGCGTTCCAGAGCTTGTATTTTGGCTTCTGAAGCACTGGTGCAACTCCGGCCATGGCTGGAAACAGATACAGACTGGATACATGAACATCTGTTTACCACCCACCTATCTCGTTTTTCGCTGATGCTGGCCGACCACTTTTATTCATCATTAACACCTGAAGATGCGCTTGAAAAAGGCTTAGGCGCATGGAGAAATCCTCATTATAAAGTTTATGCCAATACACAATGGATTGATGGCAAAAAACAATATATAGTCATCCAACTTTGGTTTTGCTTGGCACACATATTGATTTACGGCATTATGTTTGTATATTATTCTCCAACTTTGGTTTTTCAGAATAATATTCTGCATTAAAAGCCAATATCTATCATAGCAAAATACATGCCTGGAAAAACCAAAGTTGGAGTACTATAAGCAACAATTGGATGAACACCTGATTGGGGTAGCCTGTTTGGCGGGAAAAATAGCAAAAGCGTTGCCCAGATTGAATAAAAGCCTTGCGTCTCTGGAACCGAACGACGATCTAACCGGTAATGTTCCCAAGGATAGAAAAAAGATGTTTGGGTGGCAGGATGAGGCCAGGAAACTTGCTGTGAAAATCGGCAAGCATTCCCTTAAAAATGGATTTTTCGGTATCAATATGGCTTCGACGGGTCAAGGGAAGACAAGAGCCAATGCCAAAATCATGACCGCCTTGGGGCAGCAAGTTGGCCGTGTCCGTTTCAGTGTAGCTTTGGGGCTTCGTGTGCTAACCTTGCAAACGGGACAAGAATTTCAGGATGAACTCAACCTGTCGGGCGAAGAGCTGGCAATTGCAGTTGGCGGAATAGCAGTCAAACAGCTTTTTGAAAATCAGCAGGCTTTGCCTAAAAAGGGATCTTCTGCTGAATCAGTGACACCAGAAAATACTGGTAGCGAGTCTCAGGAAGAGTTGATTGATCAGGATTTGTATGTCCACTACAAAGGTACGGCGGAAAAACATAGCCTGAGTGATTGGACAAAGCAGGAAAAGGGTTTGGATAAACTGTTGCTTGCACCAGTACTGGTCAGCACGATAGATCATTTGATGCCGGCAACAGAAGGAACTAAAGGCGGCAAGCAGATTCCAGCCGTGTTGCGCTTACTCACTTCCGATTTGGTATTGGACGAGCCTGATGATTTTGGCCTGGATGATCTGCCAGCATTGTGCCGACTGGTGCATTGGGCCGGCATGTTGGGCAGTCGTGTGTTGCTTTCAACCGCAACCATTCCTCCCGCTTTAGCGTATGCATTGTTTCAGGCTTATCAAGCAGGCTGGGTACAATATGCAAAGGCCAATATCGAAGGATGGTCAGGAGAGATTTGTTGCGCCTGGTTTGATGAAAGAAAAAATGGCTGTAGCCATGGTCTTTATAAGGAATTTGAAGATTTCAAAAAGAAGCATGAAAAATTCGTGCAAAATCGCGTCAATTATTTACAGGCTCTTCCAGCAAAACGCAGGGCTGAAATCATCAAGATAGAACGTGAAGCAAACAAAACCATAGTAGAAACCATGGCCGATGCTATTCAGGCCGGTTCAATACGTTTGCATCAGGATCACTGTATTAGCAACCATGAGGGAAAAACACTATCCATCGGTTTAGTGCGAATGGCCAATATTGACAAGCTGGTTGCTGTTTCAAAAGCGTTGTTGAAACTGAATGCGCCAGAAGACTCCTCTATACAGTATTGCATATACCATAGCCACTACCCACTTGCGATTCGTTCATCCATTGAAAACAGATTGGACAGGCTGCTCAACCGAAAACAACCAGAAACCATCTGGCAAGAACCTGAAATTCAGCAGGCCATACAAAAACATCCAGAGGCTAAAAATTATATTTTTATCGTGTTGGCATCGCCCGTTGCTGAAGTTGGGCGGGACCATGATTACGACTGGGCGATTGCTGAACCCAGCTCCATACGTTCCATTATTCAGCTTGCCGGCAGGGTATTAAGGCACCGGGAGCAGTTGCCTGCCAAACCCAATATCTTGTTGTTGAACAAAAATTACAAAGCTCTTGCGAGTAAAACGGTATGTTTTGAGCGGCCAGGGTTTGAATCGAAAAAGCTGATCATGGAATCACATGATTTGTTTAAAGTTCTGGACGAAGATCAATTTCGGGAAATTACAGCAATTCAGAGGATCACACTTCCGACGTCATATCGAAGGAATGAAAACAAAGCATATCAGAACTTGATAGAGCTTGAGCATAAGGCTTTGCATGGACGGTTGTTCGATAAAGAGACGGGAGCAAGGCTATGGTGGGAAAAGCATCCACACTGGTGCGGTGAAGTTCAACGGCAGCAACGCTTTCGGGACTCAAAGAAAGATGAAGCCTATTTCCTTTGGCTGGATGATGAATATTCCAAACCGACCTGGAAATGGAAAAACGAGGACGTATCGCCGCCAGAATTTGGAGAACCTTTAGCTAAAATCAATCTGCTTGAACAAGATGAGTTAGGAGTGGGAGTTGGTTTCTGGTTTAAGCAAGATGCGCTACCTGTTTATCAGCAATTGGCAAAGGACTTTGGGTTGGACATAGGAGAAGTCAGTCGTCGTTTTGGCGAGGTTCGGCTTACCGAGTATGGTGATACTGTGCAGGAATATAATTACGAACCTGGAATGGGTGTTTATCAGGATATAAGGAGCGAATAATGAACGAAGGAACTATGAAACTTGGAACATGGCAAGATGTAATGTCTGATTTTTTTAGGAAAAAGTACGAAGCAGAGGAAGAAAACTACCTTAAAGATGAATTAAAGTCAGTTGGGGTTCTTTATAAAAAAGAGAATTATTTTGATGAAGAAGCTATCGAATTTCTCTTTGATACGAAAAAAAATAAAAAGTCTAAAGAGCAATCATCACTGTCATTTCAGAGAAAAAGAGCAATGCAAGTTTTACGATTGTCAAACCGTCCAGAAGGATTGGATATTAACCGGAAAAAAGAAAATTATAAAGAGAAAGTTCGTGTTCTACGGTCAAAATTCACTCCCAGCATATGGCTGTCGGAAAACGCAGGCAATGCGGGTAACGTCAGCTTTGCCACCCATGTTATAAAGCTGACACATTCCAAGATTGATACGCCTTCCTTGTTCGATTGTATTAGTGAACAGGACAGCGCATACCTGACAACATCATCATTGACAGAGAAAATAATAGATGGGGCTGTTGCAGGAAATCAATTTGCACCAATTTTTCAATTTTTAGAGCTGGAACTTGACGGTGTAAAATTGGCAGAACAGCTTTCCAAGGATGATCTCATTTTTGAAGGATTTTTGCCATCGGGAGAGCGAGATAGAACAACCGAAGTGATATTGAAAACATGGACGCAAGGGTTTAGAAAAGCACTTGATAGTGGGGTTCCTGCGACTCATTCATTGGCTAAACAGGTATATTTCCCTGTGGATGATAGTCTGAATAACAATGATGGAAGAAACTATCATCTTTTATGTAATGTCGTATCATCATCATTGGCTCATAGGATTCACGAAAAAGTATTCGACGAGACCCAAAAGCCCGGAAAAAAGGCCAAGGAAAAAGAGTTGTTTTATCCTGACGAATTATCAAGGTTTATAGGAAGATCTACACTAAGTGTAACTGCAAGTAATCATAGTAACGCCTCACAATTAAATGCCAGAAGAGGTGGAAAGCTACAACTCTTCTCAACTCAACCACCAACATGGCAATCCCAGCTTAAACCACCGATTTATCGAAAATCCCTGTTTGATTATTTCTCCAATTCAACCATTAACACAGAGCTCGTTTACCTGCGCGACTTTCTGTTGCGCTTCAAACAACTGGATTTAAGCATCAAAGACCCCAAACGGATACAACATCTGGAACGATGGATAAATACGATTATTGATGAATTCCTGTTTTATGTCGGAACGATTCAAAACCTTCTTCCGGGTTGGTCGGATAGGGAGGAGACCAGGTTAAAAAAAGAGCACCAATATCTGCTCGACCCATATCGTACGGATGATGCCTTTCAAACGGCGAGACAAAATGATGAATGGCAGGCTGTGATTCGCGCTGACTTTGCCATGTGGTTAAACGGGCGGCTTCGGGGAAAAGATAAACAATTCACGCCGCAAAAAGAGCATACGCACCTTTGGAAGAAGTTGCTGGAAACTCCACTGCGGGAGTTTATGGAACCGATAGAAATCGAGTTGAAACAACGGGTGAGGGAGTCCGTATGAGTCAATATCTATTAATTAACAGGATCAAGGTGCAGGGGGCCAATGCCGTTTCTGGTTTTACCTGGGGCTTTCCAGCTATTACCCACTTTTTGGGCTTTACCCATAATCTGACACTCAAACTTGAGAAGCATGCCGACCTTTCAGACATCAGGTTGTCCGGATGCGCAGTGATCGCACACCAACACCAGGTTCATACTTATGGGTATAACCAATTTGTTCAGACTAAGAATCCGGCTTACCAATACGGAGAAGATCCAAAAAACAAGGTGGGGTCGCCGCCGATCATCGAAGAAGGGAAGATGAATATGATGGTTTCTCTGCTTATCGGCTGTGAAGGTAATATCGGAAATCGTGCAGAGTTTTTGGAGAAATGGTTGCATGGTCATTGTATTCGGCAGCGTCTGGCCGGGGGCACTATCTTGGAGGTCGGAGGGGTTGAATTCTTTGGCATTGATGATGGGCAAAACAAAAACAATCTGAGGATGCTTATCCGAAAGCTGTTGCCAGGCTTTATTTTGCAGGATCGGTCTGTATATCTCAAAGACTGCATTGAGCAATTACGGCAGGAAAACAAAGGTTCGGAATTGTTCGATGCATGGCTGGATTTTATTGCTCTCAAGCAAAAGGCCAGACCTGTTTCGGAGAGTTTATCTCGTCATCTGGTCCAACAAACTGAACGATATCCTGAAGATGAAGCGTGCCGGCATTTGTTAAGTGTATGGCAGGAGCACCTGAAAACAGGTTATGAGCAAACAACGATTCCCGAATTGTTAAAAAGTTATTTCGGCTCAATGCCTGAAAATAATGCGAACAAAAAATTGCTTGCTCAATGGAAAGACTACTGTGCTCCGAATGAAAAAACATCTGCGGACTGGGAGTATATACCAAAACCGAAGCAGGGTTTTCTAGTACCCATCATGGTTGGCTACAAGGCTATCTCCAATGTTTATAAAAATAAGGAGGTGGCCAATACACGCGATGATGAAACCGATGTCTGCTTTGTCGAAGCGGTGCATAGTATTGGTGAATGGCAAGGAGTTCATCGAATAAAAGATGAAGAAAAATTGAAACAGTCATTGTGGAACTACGATTATCAAAAGCATTGGTATCTGTGTAAACAGATTTCTTCTGAGAGTAGCCGCAGGGGCTCTGAAATTTATCACAAAGATCCGGACGATTTTTCCTAATTTAATAACAAATGACCTAAAGGAGAGAAGAAATGAGTATTGCATTACCCAGCATGCTATCATTCGAACGCAAACTGGAAACATCGGATGGCCTGATGTTTGCCGGCAACTGGAGCGACAAGGATCAGGAAGAAAAATGGGGTTCAATCTCGATTGTTAAGCGCCAAAATCGATCGACACAAAGCGCTTATGGCATTGATGATATTAAAAAGACAGCGCCGAATCCTGTTTCTTCTGATAGTGATGACTCTAATCTGCCAATAGACAAGGATACGCTGAAACTCAGTTTTACATTGAGAGTTGTTGGACAACTTGGAAAACCTTTTGCCTGTAATAAACCGGATTTTTCCCGGGCCATTGATCAAAAGGTCAAAGAATTTAAGGAGTCTGCAAGTATTTATGATTTAGCTTTCCGGTATGCCTATAACATCGCTAACGGGAGATTTCTATGGCGCAATCGGGTGGGAGCTGAGAAAGTGGAAATACAAGTCCGTTTGAATAACGAGAATAAAGAGAAGGATTCGCTCACTTTCAATGCCTATAATTTTTCTATTAATAATTTTGATGAGAGTATAGATAAAGAAGAGAACGAACACCTCAGAAAAGTAGCTGAGGCGATTAGGGAAGGATTGTCCAGTAAAAAAGATAATAGCTTTAGCTTCATGAAGGTAGATGCTTTTGTCAAACTGGGAAAAGGTCAGCATGTGTTTCCATCCCAGGAAATGAATATGGGCGAGAAAAAGAAAAAATTATTTCAACTCGATGGTACCGCCGCCATGCATAATGTCAAAATCGGTAATGCCATACGCACCATTGATACATGGTATGGCGATAAAATGTTGATAAAAGCAGAGGGCAAAGGGAAATATGATACTGTAGATGTAGATGTAAGAGTTCCCATCGCTGTGGAGCCGTTTGGCTCGGTTACTCAACACGGCCGTGCCTATCGACCATCAAAAAACGACCTCTACTCACTGATGAAAAGTTGGGTGAATGATGGGGTGATTGAGGCGGATCAAAAAAAATATGTGGTGGCCAACCTGATTAGGGGTGGCGTCTTTGGTGGGGACTCTGAAGAATGAAATATTTCATTGAAATAACATTGTTGCCAAACTTGGAAATACCGCTTCCTTTTATTTGGCAGAAACTGTATCAACAGATTCACCTTGCCCTGGTAGAAAATAAGGCGCAGGAAAACGTATCAAAAGTGGGGATATCGTTTCCTGAGTACAACGCTGATGAATTTCTGCTCGGAACAAAACTACGGCTGTTTGCCCAAGATGAAAAAGCTTTGCAGTCCATCCAGTGCGGAAAATGGCTGAGCCGTCTTCGTGATTACGTGCTTGTTAAGCCAATTGCACCGGTATCAGAAAAATTAGTCGGTCACGCATGCTTCAAGCACGTTAAGATGAAGGGTAGCAAAGAAAAATTGGCCAGACGCAGAGCCAAACGTCAGGTGGAAACATTTGAGAAAGCGCTGGCTTATTTTGCCGACTACAAGGAACAACTGACTAAATTGCCCTATATCAATATGACCAGCCAATCAAACGGGCAGCGTTTCCGCTTGTTTATTGAAAAGCAGATTACAGAACAACCGCAACAAGGATGTTTTTCATGTTATGGTTTGAGTTATACCACCACGGTACCATTGTTTTGACCAAAAAATATTGTTCCCAAATAACCCTACAACGTTATTTATGATAAGTTAACCCTTGTATTTGTATGAAAATT
>CAZAHK010000161.1:0-8912 GCA_964484555.1 uncultured Desulfobacula sp. | reverse complement strand
TGATCAACGCTTATAGGGGATTATTTTGATCCAACCGTCATTTGCGGTTATAGGAGAATACTGGATCAGAAACCTCTGATTCCTGGGTTTTACAATCATATCCTGGCTGCCGAAGCGTTGTTGGATATTCATAAAGATAATCGCGAAAAAGAAGTAGTGGACCTTGCCATAGAAAGGATGCAGACTCCAATCCAGGCTGAGGAGAAACCATCGATTCTTCTTCAGGCAGGCGAAGCCATGGGGAGGCTCGGGTTTGAAATAGAGCAGGATGATTTTGTTTTCATAAAAAGCGGAACCTATGACCTTGAAGAGTTGGGTAAAAAAAAGATCAAAGCTTTTGAGATATCCAGGTTTCCGGTTACCAATTTTTGGTATGAACAATTCATAACTGCTGGAGGTTATGGAGAAAAAAAGTTTTGGACAGGGAAAGGTTTGAAATGGATGGAGCAGAATCAGGTGACAGAACCTTTATACTGGCGAGAGAGAAGATACAATTGCCCTACTTCACCTGTGGTGGGGATTTCCTGGTACGAGGCCGTGGCCTTCTGCCGATGGTTTGAAACATCGTATGATAAGGGCTTTTCCTACCGTCTGCCTACGGAAGAAGAGTGGCAGGCAGTAGCTGCAGGTAAAGAAAAACGTAGATTTCCTTGGGGAGATAGAATTGATCCCCAAAAATGCAATTATGATGAAACAGGTCTTAATAGGCCATCTCCTGTGGGGATTTTCCTTGAAGGTAATACTCCAGAGGGGGTTCATGACCTTGCCGGAAATGTTTGGGAATGGACCTCATCCTATTATGATAAAAATAAGAATTTTTATGCCTTGCGGGGCGGTTCATTCAGGCTCGGCAGGTTCGGTTGCCGGTGTGCAGACCATCACGGCCGTAGGCCGGATGAGCGCGACAGTAATGTCGGGTTCCGCTGCGCCAGGATTAGACTCTGATTTTTTACCTTTTGGGGCTTTTCAGACGCCGGGGGAGCAGCCTTTTTTCGGCGGGTTAAAATACCCGTGGATCAAATTCGGGAAACGCTCTGCTCATTTTTTCTATGCAAGAATAATTGTTTACAGATTTATCCTTGACGTACAACGTACAGGATTTTATTATATATTCATGATTCAGAGCTTTAAAGACAAAAAAACAAAGCAATTATATGCTGGCGAGCGGGTCCCGGAATTTGAGGCTTTTTCCCGTCAGGCTGAAAAACGGCTCCGGGTCCTGGATGCAGCCGACACGCTCCTTTCAATGCGGATGTTACCGAGCAACCGGCTTGAAGCATTAGGGGGCGACAGAAAAGGACAATACAGCATACGAATCAACAATCAGTACCGCATCTGTTTTGAATGGGAAGATGCCGGTCCAAAAAATGTTGAAATCGTTGATTATCATTAAGGAGTATATCATGTCACACAAACCGATCCACCCCGGAGAGATATTATACGATGAACTGACGGAACTGGGGGTTTCCTCTGCGGAACTGGCAAGGCAGATTAATGTGCCTGCCAATAGGATCTCTCAAATCATTTCCGGGAAAAGGTCAATCTCTGCCGATACAGCGTTGCGGCTCGGCAAATGGTTTGGAACCGGGCCGAAATTGTGGCTGAATCTGCAACAGGCATATGATTTGGATGTTGCCGAACTCGAAATCGGTCCGAATCTTGAAGCTATCCGCCCATATCAAGCTGCATAGAAACCCTTAATAATCGGATTTATAAAAACCTGCAAGGTCAACCCAAGGAACGTTCTTTTTTCGGCGGATTGAAATATCCATGCCTCAGCCTGGGAAAACGCTCTGAAAATTTTTGTATGATGGCTCCCATGCCCAGGGGCCGCCCGGGGTCTTCGACGGCCTTCATGATCCTGAAATAATGGTTGGGATCAAAATTCAGGTTTCGCCACTGGATCATGTCAATGCCTGTGGTTCCGGCAAATTCTAAAAAAGCGTCCGCTTCCCTTTCCGAATCCGTAACCCCGGGGCAGTTGAGATAATTGACGGAGACAAATTTCCCAAGGCCCTTGGCAATCTTTATGCTTTCCAGCACATCTGAAAATTTGTAGGATCGGGGCCGGAAATAGGCGGTATAGCAGTTTTCTCTCACCGAGTTCAGGCTGACCCGCATGGAATCCAGGCCCGCCCGGCACAGGGCTTCCACCTTGTCCGGCAGGCCTGCATTGGTGTTGAGGTTGATGGTGCCCCTGTCCGTCTTTTCCCGGATGAGCCGGACGGCGGGCTCAATGGCGCTAAAGGCCATGAGGGGGTCGCCTTCGCACCCCTGGCCGAAACTGACAATGGCCTTGTCCACGGTGGAGATATGCTCCAGGGAGAGTTCCGCGATTTCTTCCGGCGTGGGCGTGAATTTGATTCTTTCCTGGCAGGCGGAAAGGTTGCCCGTCATCTGAAGGGAGATGCAGCCAAGGCAATCGGCATTGCAGGTTCTGGAGGTGGGCAGGGGGGCTTCATAGCGTTTCAGGAAAAAATTTTTCCCGGCCGGGCAGCCGTAGCGCAGGGCGCAGGATTCAAGGTGGCGCATGAGGCGGTTGCCCGGGTATTTTTTTTGCATCTCTTTGACGCCTTTGAGAATTTTTTTCTGGGGCATGAGCCTTAAATCCTGGCGGGGTTCTGCATCCACCAGAAGGGCCGAGGACCGGAAACCGTTTTTGCCGAAGCCCACGGCCCCATAGGAAAACAGGGGCAGGGGGGCCGAGATGCCGGTGTCATCATAGGCGCAGAAATGCCGGTTCACATAGCCGGGGGAATTGAACACGGCCACGGGAAAGATGGCTTCCTTTGGGGCAAAGGGGTTTTTTTTCAGGATTTCAAACCGGTTTTCCGCGAGGTTATAGACCAGGGGCCGCCGTTGGGGCAGGAGCATGAGTTCGCTGCCGTGGGGCATGGGTACGGTGTCCGCCGTTTCCAGGACAAAGGGTGTGTCCCCGGACATGCCCGCGGCCCCGTAGCCTTCCAGGTCGAAGATTTCCCCGTTTTCCGCAGCCCCTACGGCCGTCAGGATGTTTTTTTTCATGGCCGCTGATCGTCCTCGAGGGCGCTTCCCTTGTCATCAATGAGTTCCACCAGGACCCCGTTCATTTTTTCCGGATGGATAAAGGCGAATTCACAGTCCCGGAAGGGCCGGGGACCGCCGATAAAAGGATAGTTTTCTGCTTTCAGCTCATCCATGGCTTCTCGGGTATTGTCCACATTGAAGCTGAGCAGCATGACGCCTTCCCCCCGCTTTTCAATGAATTTTGCCACTTCCCCGTCCGGGGTCAGGGATTCCATGAGTTCAAACCCGACCTCCCCCAGCCAATACCGGGCCACCCTGATCTTTTCGGATTCATCCTCGTATTCCACGTCGGGCCCGGGTTTGCCCAGCACCGGGCCCCAGGTCTTTTTTGCGGCTTCCAGATTTTTGACCGCCACACAGATATGGTCCATTTTATTGATTTTCATTTTGCCTCCGGTCCTGTACAATCAGCCAACTACAATAGCAGAAGTTTATCCGGCAATAAAGGCCGGTTATTCAAAATCATTTTTTTCTTGACACGGGCTCGGATTTGGTCCATTGAATCAGACCTGTTTTTTTGATGGAGAAATAAGATTTATCCGGGCATTCATTCCGAACGGATCAAAATGGATGATTGTCTGAATGTTTATAAATATAGGACCTCGGAGAAAATACCATGTCCCTTGCCATTGAAGAATATATGAGCCTTAAAACATTTGAAAACATCAGATCCTTTTCCGAGGACAAGGAAACCCCTTTTCTGGTCATCGACACCGCCACCATCAACAGTCATCTGGACAATCTGGTGCAGGCCTTCCCCTATGCCGGTATATTTTATGCCGTAAAAGCAAATCCGGCCATTGAAATCCTCACCATATTAAGGGACAAGGATGTCAATTTTGATATCGCCTCCATTTATGAACTGGACCGGGTCCTCTCACTAGGGATCAGCCCGGACAGGATCAGTTTCGGCAATACCATTAAAAAAAGCAAGGATATCCGGTATTTTTATGAAAAAGGGGTCAGAATGTATGCCACCGACTCCGAGGCGGATCTTCGCAATCTTGCCAAGGCTGCGCCCGGGTCCAGGGTGTATGTCAGGATATTGACCGAAGGAACATCGACGGCAGACTGGCCCTTATCCCGAAAATTCGGCTGCCAGTCAGACATGTCCATGGATCTGATTATTCTGGCGCGGGATCTGGGTCTGGTGCCCTATGGCCTCTCATTCCATGTGGGTTCCCAGCAGCGGGATATCGGCACCTGGGATGCCGCCATTGGAAAAGTGAAGGTCATTTTTGAACGTCTCCGGGAAGAGGACGGCATTGAGTTGAAAATGATCAATATGGGAGGGGGATTTCCTGCCAGCTATGTGACAAAAGCCAATGACCTTGCTACCTATGCCCAGGAAATCACACGGTTTTTGAAGGAAAGCTTTGGTGAAAATCTGCCTCGCATTATCATAGAACCCGGCCGCTCACTGGTCAGTGACGCCGGCGTCTTGGTCAGTGAGGTTGTATTGATCTCCAGAAAGTCCAGAACAGCCTTGAACCGCTGGGTATACACAGATGTCGGGAAATTCTCGGGTCTGATTGAAACCATGGGCGAGTCCATTAAATACCCGATCTATACCGGCAGAAAAGGTGAGGTGGAAGAAGTCATCCTGGCCGGTCCGACCTGTGACAGCGCAGACATCCTGTATGAAGATTATAAATACAAACTGCCGTTGAACCTGGCCATCAGCGACCGTCTCTACTGGCTTTCCACCGGAGCCTATACCCAGACCTACAGCGCGGTTGAATTCAATGGGTTTCCACCCCTGGAATCCTATTTTATATAGAAGATAACCATATGAATCAATCCGCCATACAGGCCTCCAGCATCAGCCTCATGCCCTATTATGTTCTCGGGGTGGTGGGAACAGGCATGGGTATCGCGGTGGTGGCGGTTCTGAATTTTTTTACCCCCCTTGAACCGATTCAGGATTTAATCCTGGGTCAATACCAGACCATGACGTTGGACCGGGTGATGACGCATTATTTACCCCGGTTCTTATTGATATCAGGGCTTTCTTTTTTTGCCGTTGTTACGGGAATCAACTGGATGCTCAGGCCTATTTCGCTCTGTCTGAATCTGCTGAAAAAAGGAGCCAAGCCCGCACCTGAAATCATTGAGGCCGCCAAAAGAAGGCTTTTGAATCTGCCGACTCTCGTTATCCCGGTCAATGTACTGATGTGGATCATCATCCCCAGCCTCGTGGCGCTGTACACAACCCTTGCCGGGTTCCTGGACCACCGGACGGTCATTACCCTTTCCGTCAGGGCCAGCATGGTTGGGTTGATTGCTTCAGGTATCGCATCCCATTATATAGAGGTCCTTTCGCGAAGGCAGTTGATTCCTTTTTTCTTTCCCCAAGGCCAGTTGGCGCAATTGGAAGGGGTCACCAAAATTTCCCTGTCCCGCCGCATCCGGGCTACCAACCGCCTTATCGCCCTTATTCCGGTGACGGTGCTGCTGGTCACCCTGATAACACTTCAATGGGAAATCGAGAGCTCACCTGTGGAGGCCATTGCCTATGGCCGGGGAATTATTGTATTTACCTTTGTCCTCTTCCTCTGGACCTTTGTTTTTTCAAAGCAGTTAACCCGGCTGCTCTGCAAAAACATTGTGGACCCCATCAACGAACTGGCCCTGGTGCTCATGAACGTCCGGAGGGGACGGTTTGACCAGAGCGTCCGGGTGGTGTCCGGTGATGAAATCGGTTTTGCCGGGGATGTGGTGAACGAAATGACCCAAGGCCTCCAGGAACGGGAAATGATGCAGAAATCCCTCAACCTGGCCCGGGAAATCCAGCAGAATCTGCTGCCCAAACAAAATCCCGTCCTTCCGGGGCTGGATATTGCAGGGAAAATCATTTATTGCGATGAAACCGGTGGAGATTATTATGATTATCTTTTGCCGGAAATCGATAAAAAAGACCGGATACGGATTGTCCTGGGGGATGTGTCCGGGCACGGGGTGGCCTCAGCCCTTCTCATGGCCACCTCCAGAGCCATGTTCCGGCAGCGCTCCGCCATGCCGGGAAACCTTGCGGAGACTGTGACGGATATCAACCGCCATCTCTGCCGGGATGTGGAAGACTCGGGTAATTTTATCACCTTTTTCGGCATTGAGCTGGACCTGAAGGAAAAATCCTTGAAATGGGTCAGGGCCGGCCATGATCCGGCCGTGCTCTATGACCCGGAGCAGGGGAGCTTTACCGAACTGAAGGGAGAGGGGGCTGCCCTGGGCCTTGATGACAGCCTGCAATACAAGGAAAACAGGATTTCAACCCTGGCCGGAGGTCAGATCATCGCCCTCTATACCGACGGGATCTGGGAAGCCCGGAATCCGGCGGGCCAAAAATTCGGCAAGGACAATCTTCACCGCATCATCCGGGAAAATGCCGGCAGGTCATCTCAGGAGATATTGGAGCTTTGCATCAAGGGTTCCTGCCAATTCCAACAAGACGCCGGATACCAGGATGATGTCACCCTCATCATTGTCAAGATAAGTATTGATCAACCCGATGCCCCTGCGGTATAGTAAGCCTTTATGATTTCAGACAAGGATGGATGACCATGTGTTTAGCAGTTCCCTCAAGAATTATTGAAATGAATGGCGGTGTGGCAAAGGTGGATGTGGACGGGGTGGTCCGGGAGGCAAGCCTCATGCTCCTGGATGATGTGAAAATCGGGGACTATGTCATTGTCCATGCCGGGTTTGCCATCTCAAAGGTGGATGAAGAAGCGGCCCTCCAGACCCTGGAAGACATGAGAACCATACTGGCGGCCGACGCCCTGGACGTTAACAGCCCCAACCGCCGGATCTAAGCTTCATGGCCGGTCCCGTCATTGCAAAACGCCTGGAAATCAGCGGTGTGGTCCAAGGCGTCGGGTTCAGGCCTTTTTTATTTTCCCTTGCCGAAAAATACGGTTTAAAAGGGGAGGTGTCCAACACCTCCGGCGGGGTCAGCCTTGTCCTGGAAGGGGCAGAGCAGGACATCGATCTTTTCTCCGTCGACCTTATTGAAAAAACGCCTTTGCTGGCCTCGGTGACCGGGATTGAGACCTTCCGGGCCGAGCCTCAACATTTTTCCTCATTTCAGATCATGGACAGCAGGAGTTCCGGCAGCCGCGCCACCCTGATTTCCCCGGATGTCACCGTCTGTCCGGACTGCCTTCTGGAAATGAAGGACCCGTCGGACCGGCGGTTTGAATATCCCTTCATCAACTGCACCAATTGCGGCCCGCGGTTCACCATCATCGAAGATATCCCCTATGACCGGCCCAAGACCTCCATGAAGGGGTTTGAGATGTGCCCGGCCTGCCGGGCCGAATATCATGATCCCCGGAACCGGAGGTTCCACGCCCAGCCCAATGCCTGTCCCGTCTGCGGTCCTGAAGCCTTTTTAACGGACCGGGCGGGCAGGCGGATCAGCGTCGGGTCCGGTGCAGAAGGGTCCAGGGATGCCGTTTCCCTGGCGGCCCGGTTTTTGGGGGAGGGCAGGATCGTGGCCGTCAAGGGGCTGGGCGGGTTTCACCTGGCCTGTGACGCCTCCCATGAAAAGGCCGTGAAAACCCTGAGGCAGAGAAAAAACCGTCTCCACAAGCCCTTTGCCCTCATGGCGGCTTCGGATTCCGTTCTCTTTGACCATGTCCATGTCAGCGAAACGGAAAAGACGCTGCTGAATTCCTATCACCGGCCCATTGTGATTTTACGGAAAAAAGAGGCAGGACAGGGCAGGCCCGGCGGCCTGGCGCGGGGCGTGGCCCCCTTTAACCCATGCCTCGGCATCATGCTGCCCTATACGCCCCTGCATTATCTTCTCCTTGAAAAGGGGCCTCCCGTCCTGGTCATGACCAGCGGCAACCGGTCCGGGGAGCCGCTTTCCATTGACAATGAAGACGCTTTGCAGGCCTTTGCCCATATTGCCGATTATTTTTTGCTGCACAACCGGGACATCTATTTCAGAGCCGATGATTCCATTGTCCGGGTCCAGGCCGGGAAGCCCCGGTTTTTAAGGCGCTCCAGGGGCTATGCCCCCCTGCCCCTGGTCCTGGATCAAAAGCTGCCGAAAATTCTGGCCTGCGGGGCAGGGCTGAAAAACACCATCTGCCTCACAAGGGAGAACCAGGCCTTTTTAAGCCAGCACATCGGTGATCTGTTTAATGTGAAAACCCATGAATTTTATAAGGCCTGCATTGATCATCTGAAAAAAATCACGGATATTGAGCCCGTCCTCATGGCCCATGACCTTCATCCCGGATACGCGAGCACGGCCTATGCCCTGGAACAGACGGGGGTTAAAAAAATCGGGGTCCAGCATCACCATGCCCATGCCGCGGCCTGCATGGCGGAAAACGGCCTGGACGAGCCTGTGCTGGCCGTCACCCTGGACGGCACCGGCTACGGCACCGACGGCCATATCTGGGGCGGGGAAATCCTTTTGTGCGACCGGGCAGGCTTCCGGCGCAAAGCCCATCTTTCCTATGTCCGGATGCCGGGAGGGGATGCGGCGGTACGGGAGCCCTGGCGCATGGCCGCCTCCATCCTGTATGAGGCCTTTGGAAGGAATTTTTTGACCCTGGACCTTCCCTATATCAAAGAGATGGACAGGGAAAAACTGGACTTTGTGGTCCGGATGATGGAAAAGAATCTGAACTGCCCCCTGACGTCCAGTTGCGGAAGGCTTTTTGATGCTGTGGCCTCCCTTTTGTGCGTCCGCCATGAGATCACCCATGAAAGCCAGGCCGCCATGGAGCTGGAGGCCCTGGCCGGAGACATTCCGGCCGGAGAAATCCTGGAAGGGAAAGGCTATGATTTCCGTCTGACAGGGCTGGACCCGGATGATCCGGAAAAGCCCT
>CAZAHK010000160.1:0-8939 GCA_964484555.1 uncultured Desulfobacula sp. | reverse complement strand
ATATTTAAAGGTCAAATCCGCAATAGGACAGGTTAAAACTCTTGTTATTCAGGGGAAAATCCGATATTCCCGTATTGCGAAGGGCCATGGCAAGCCCGTTCCAATTGTGGAAGGACGGATCCTTTACCTTGTACCGTAAAATCTTCCCGTCCTGATCAGTTAGAAGGGCATGGGATACTTCCCCCCGCCAGGCCTCATTCAAAGTCACCACAAAGCTGAAGGGTGGCAGGTTAAGATCAGAAGCCGTGACGATTTTTGTTTCAACAGGACTGCCGATCAGGGACTGGATGATGCTGATGGACTGATGGATTTCATCATACCGGACCCTGGCCCGGGCATAGACATCGCCGGTGGATTTTTTATTTTCAGGAATGCCCAGCTCACCATAATGCTCCGTGGGAAAACAGCGCCGGACGTCATAACCAAGCCCTGAGGCCCGGCCGGCCGGTCCCACAAGGCCCAGGTGATCCGCATCGGCCGGGCTGACGCAGCCGCAGTCTTCAAACCTGGCCCGGACCGTGGACGCAAGAAAAAGAAGCTCCAGAACATGTTCCACCTGGGGCTTTAATTCTTTGAGCCGGTCATTAAGGGTTTTCCGCACCTCATCGGAAAGGCTGAACCTCACCCCGCCGGGGCGGACCAGGCCTTTGCCGAACCGGTTTCCTGAAATGAGAAGGGCAAGATTTAAGAAATCCCCCCGGAGCCGTCCAAAATAATTGGCCGGCGGCAGAAAGGCCACATCCCCGCTCAAGGCCCCGAGGTCCCCGATGTGATTGGCCAGGCGTTCCAGCTCCAGGGCAATGGTACGGATGATCCTGGCCCCCTTATCCGGCTGAACTCCGGTAAGAGCTTCAACGGCCTGGGCCATGCAGAGGCCGTGACCGATGGTGGTGTCTCCGGCAATATTCTCGGCCAGGATGGGCAGGCGTTTGGCCTGAACCCCATAAAAAAGCTGCTCTATACCCCGGTGCTGATACCCGAGCTGGATTTCCAGGTGAAGAACTTTTTCTCCAATGCAGTTGAACCGGAAATGGCCGGGTTCGATGACGCCTGCATGGACCGGCCCCACGGCCACCTCATGGATTTCATTGCCCTCCACCTGATAATAGGGGTAATTGCCCGGGATATCCTCTTTATAATGATTGCCGAAGACATCCTTTGCTTTGCGGTAATTGGGATGATACCGGACCATTTTCAGCCAAGGGTGGCCCTCGGGCCTCAGGCCGAATTGCTCGGCCATTTCCCTTTCAAACAGATGGAAAGGTTCACAGGTCAGGGTCAAAGACGGATAGGATTCCGGCGCATCACATCCGGCCACCATGAGCCGGTCGGTTCTGAGCACGGCCAGAAGCTTGAGGGCCGGCCCGTCGGGGTAGGCGAAAAACTGAACCACCTTTCCGCCTTTTCCCACGATTTCCAGAGCGTTCTCCCGGAAATCAGCAAAGGCAAGATGGGGTATTTTTCTTCGATCCAGTTTTTCACCATTGGAAATATTCAAAAATGCATTCATGGCTAAAATCCTCCGCCAATGGCCGATATCGCATCAATAATGGTTTGATGAACCGTGTCCGGGATAGAAATACACAGGGCCAGGGATGTCAACAGCAGGATATACTGGGGCCAGATCAGACCCGGCTTTTCTTTGAGCCGGATGGTCGCTTTTGAACTATCAAAGGATATTTTCATGACCTGGTTGGCAAACCCGGCAAAGATCACGCACAGGCTCAGGGCGAAGACCCCGGCCATGGCATAATGCTTTCCCCTGAAGGCGCCCAATATAATAAACAATTCGCCGATGAAGATCCCGAAGGGTGGGAAGCCTGAAATTCCGGCAAACCCGGCAAAAAAGGCGAGAAAGGTTTTCGGCATTCGGGTGATCAGATCTCCGGTGTTTTTGATGAGCCGGTTTCCATATCCCAGGAGAATATTACCGGCGGACAGGAAAAGGGAGGACTTGATGAGGCTGTGATGGATCATGCAGATGACGGCCCCATATACCCCGATTCCGCCGATGCCGGTGCCGAAGGCAATGATGCCCATGTTCTCGATACTGGAATAGGCCAGCATCCGTTTATATTCGTTCTGCCGGATGATAAAGGTGGCGGCGGCCAGGATGGACATGAGGCCGAAGACCATCAGAATCGTCCCGGAAAATTCACCAAGCCCTGCGGCATGCATGATCTTATTGGTCTTAAAAATACCCAGATAGGCGCAGTTTAAGAGCACCCCGGAAAAAAGGGCCGAAGCCGGGCCGGGGGCCTCGCTGTGGGCATCGGGAAGCCATGTATGCATGGGGGCCAGCCCCATTTTGGTCCCGTACCCCACCAGAATGAAAATAAATCCGGCTTTGAGCCAGAAGGGGTCCAATTTTCCGGCAACCCCGGTGATGGATGAAAAAGAAAGTGCTGCATTCACATTCCCGATATCCATGGACAGGGTAATGAGGACGGACCCGAGAAGGGCCATGGCAATTCCCACGGAACAGATGAGCACATATTTCCAGGTGGCCTCCAGAGAGGCCGAAGACCGGTGGGTATAAATGAGGGGCGCGCTGGCCAGGGTGGTGGCCTCTATGGCAATCCAGAACACCATGATATGATCGGATACCGTAACCATGGACATGGTGGATAAAAACAGAAGCATGAACCCGGTAAACACGTTTTCCGACTGGATTTCTCTTTCCTTGAGATAGGACACCGCATAAATGGAAATCAGGAAGAACAGGAAGGAAATGACCAGAAGGGATAAAAGCCCTTCCGGAGTTACGGCGAAATAATTACTGAAAAAAGCTTCGGGCCTGCTGTTCCATAAAAAAAGAGACAGGATCAGATGAAGGGCTCCGGTTCCCATGAGAAGCCACCGGCTCAGGGACTTGGGAAGAAAAAAAGCCAGGATGCCGGTGACCAAAGGCGTCAGAAAAATGAGTTCAACCATGGCTCCCCCTATTCCTTTAAGGATCTCAGATGGGCTGTGTCCACATCATCAAAGGTTTGTTTGATATTCTGAAGAATAACGGCCATGATCATGACCCCGGCCAGGATATCCAGCAGGATTCCGAATTCAACGATATGGCGGGCGCGGACCGATATGGTGGTTCCCACGAGGTAGATCCCGTTTTCCATCATGATATAGCCCAGAACCATGGCAATGGCGTTCCTTCTGGCCATGAGCAGAAACATCCCGGTGACCAGAAGGGCCATGGCCGTGGGAAAAAGAAGGGTATAGTCTTTGATGGCCGGGATATTCAACTGGCGGCTGATCCAGGTGGCGGCCACGATCAACAGAAGCCCGCAGATGATGGATGCGTGATAACCGATAATGGGTTCCACCTCCCTTTTAATGTTCACCCGGTTGATGGCCTTAAAAATACTCATGGGAATAATAATGCCCCGGATGGCCAGTGTGGCCAGGGTGAAAACAACGCCGCCGGCCGTCATATCATGGCCCGTAAAAAAAGGAACCAGGGAGACCACAATGCCCTGAAAAGCAACCACCGATATCAGCCGGGGTAACCGGCTGGATCCGAATGAAAACAGGACGGAAAGCAAAACCAGGGTTAAAATGGTGTCAACTTGAAGTATGGTCATCTTAGATAAACTCCAATGTGATGATGGTTGCAAAAAAGGCCAGGGCAAAAGAGGTCAGAACAAACTGGGGGACCTTATCCATCCTGTACCGGGCCATGACCGATTCCGTCACGCCCACGGCCACGCTCACAACAACAAGGCCCGCAAAATAGAACACAAAGGTGAGGGGGAAATTCAGGTCAAAGGGCAGGATCATCCGTGAAATCAGGGTGGCATAAAAAAACAGCTTGCAGAATGATCCCAGTTCAATAAGGCCGAAATCCGGACCGCTGTGGTCCAAGACCATGACCTCATGGATCATGGTCAGTTCAAGATGGGTGGCCGGATCATCCACCGGAACCCTGGAATTCTCCGTGAGCAGGATGATAAAAAACGCCACCACGACAAACAATAAGGGCGGACCGGCCAAATGCCACAACAAAAAAGGATTCTCCTCTGAAAAATAGGCGGAGAGGGAGAGCTCCCCCGTGAGCCGGTAAAGCAGGATCAGGATCATGAAAAAAGCGGCTTCACAGATAATCGGAAAATACGCTTCCCGGGCCGCCCCCATGCCTTCAAAGGGAGAGGCCGTATCCATGGCCGCGGCAATGGTAAAAAACCGGCCCAGTCCCAACAGATAAAGGACGACAATCACATCCCCGTGAAATGAAAACACCGGATCATGCCCGGCAATGGGAAGAAAAAGAAGGACGGTCAGGGCCGAGCAAAGAGAAACGATGGGCCCCAGTTTGAACATCAGGGTGGTGCTCCTGCTGTAAACCGATCCTTTTCTCATCAACTTGATGAGGGTATAATACTGGATCAGGAGCGGAGGCCCTTTTTTCCCTCCAAAAAATGCCTTTACCTTCAGGATGATCCCGGAAAAAAAAGGCGCCGCCAGCACAGCCAGGATAAAGAGAAGAATGGATTCAATCATCATTGTAACCTCTCGTTATATAAAAAAGAGCAGTAATACGATGGCCAGGAGGATATATCCAATATAGAGATGGATATCCCCGTGCTGGATCCATCTCAGCTTTTCAAACACCAACAGGATGGGATCAACCACGAGCTTATTCATATGAAGCCCGGCAATATCGTTGATATGGCTTTTATAATGGGTTTTTACAGGGAACCGGCCTTGGATGGCCGGGTGTTCTTCGGACAAAGGGGCCACGGGCCGGAAAAAATCCAGGATAAAGGATGCATAGGAAGACCCGGTATACTGCATTTTTACTGTGGGCTGGGTAAATCCGCAGCCCCAGGTGCCGGATGCGGCAATGGGTTTGTTCCGGTAAAAAAAAGACCGGATCAGCGCCACCAGGATCACCATGGAAAAGAAAACAACGGCGGCAAAGCTGAGATTGCCGGCAATGGTCATGACCGGCGCAAATCCGGTGGGTTCAAGCCCAAGCCCTAAGGCGGCAACGGCCCGAAGCGGCAAAAGAATAATGAAACCGGGGAAGATGCCGATGAAGACACAGGCAGCGGCCAGGACCACCATGGAAACCAGCATGGTCGCTCCTTTTTCCGTTGCTTTTTCAGCGGCCCGGGTTCTGGGTTCTCCTTGAAAGACAACTCCCACCACCTTGGTAAAACAGGCCAGGGCCAGGCCTCCGATCACCGCAAGACTGATGATGGCCACAATGCTCAGGATGAAATCGGAGGTTTCCAGGACCAGACCTTTAAATCCCCCCAGATAGATCAAAAACTCTCCCACAAACCCATTCAGGGGAGGCAGGCCTGATATGGCCAGGGAACCGATAATCACCGCCGTTCCGGTGATTTTCATTCGCTTCAGCAATCCGCCCAGGGCATCGATGGAGCGGGTGCCGGTTTGATGCAGCACCATGCCGGCCCCCATGAACAGCAGGGATTTGAAAATCGCGTGGTTGAGAACATGGAAAAACCCTCCGGTAAACCCCAGGACGGCCATGGCCGGGTTGCCGGAGGATACGCCCGTCATCCCGATTCCCAGTCCGATAAGAATAATGCCGATATTTTCAACGCTGGAATAGGCCAGAAGGCGTTTCAGATCATGCTGCCCCAGGGCATAGACTACGCCCAGAATGCCGGACACGGCCCCGGCAATGATCATCACCATACCCGGCAAGGGGGTATGAAGATCCAGCAGGGTATAGATGCGGATCATCCCATAGATCCCGGTCTTGATCATGACCCCGGACATGACGGCAGATATATGGCTGGGTGCGGCCGGATGGGCAAAGGGAAGCCAGACATGAAAAGGGAACACCCCGGCCTTGGACCCGAAGCCGATAAAGGAAAAAAGAAAAATCAGAATTTTCATGGTTTCAGGCATCCGGGTCATGGGACCCAAGGCAAGATTTCCCGTATGGGCATAGATCAATGCAAAGGCGGCCAGGATAAACATGGCGCCCACATGGGAAAACACAAAATACAGATACCCGGCTTTTCGATTGTCCGAAGCCTCATGGTTGTAAATCACCAGAAAAAAAGAAGACAGGGACATGGCTTCCCAGGACAGCATAAAGGCAAGAATATTGGAGGCCGTGATGACCAGGGCCATGGAAGCGATGAGGATACTGAAGAAAAAATAATTAACCCCTACCCTTACCGGTTTTTTTTCATGGGCCATATAGTGAAAACTGTAAAGGGAGGACAGAAGACAGACCCCAAACACGGCAATGAGAAAAAATGCGGAAAGCCCATCCATTTTAAAGGACAGGGAAAACACATTCAAATATTCAAAACTTTTTTCGGCAGTGACGGAATGGATGAGGTTGGCGGTTACATCCATCAAACCCCAGAGACAGCCGAGACTTAAGAGAAAGACCGTAATGAGTTTAGCAGACTTAGCCTGTTTTGCAAAACAAAGGGAAAAAAAGCCCCCGGCTAGAATGATCAGTATGGAAATGAAAAATTGGCTCATAAATTCCCCGATTTTGAATTTTCATTTGTATTACCAACCTTTTTTTTAAGGTCATCCCATCTCATACAGAAAAGGGATATTTAAGTCCACTCAAATAAAGGAGAAGCAGATTTTTGTCAAGCAGGAACTGTTTCAATCTGAATCATTTTCTTGACAAAAACCTCTTTCCCTGATTATCTAATAAAATTTTTAAAAGCAAGGGGCGGATATAAGCCCGTGATAAATTATATATATGTTAAAGGAGATGGAATAAAACCATGACAGATACAACTGCACAAGCCGCAGGCGTTAACTGGCGACGACTCGTTTTTCTTTTTACCGGTATCATTCTTTTTACTGTGGTGTATTATGCCCCGCCCTGGCCCGATGCCATTGACCCGGTCGGAAAACATTTTGTTTTAAGCCAGCAGGGCAAGGGCGCTCTGGCCCTTTTCCTCCTGGCCGGAACCTGGTGGGTGTTTGAAGTTTTGCCCATTGGCGTCACCGGTATTGCCATCGGGGTGATCCAGGCCCTTTTCTTTATCCGGCCGGCTGCCGAGGCCTTTAAGGATTTCATGGATCCTTCGGTTCTCTTCATTTTTGGGTCCCTGATCATCGGCGCCGTATTTACCAAGGTGGGCATTACCAAACGATTGGCCTTCAAAATGCTCATGATTGTGGGGGAGCGCACCTCCATGATTTACCTAGGCTGTTTTGTGGTTACGGCCCTATTGACCCATATCATGGCCCATACGGCCGTTGCCGCCACCATGTATCCCCTGCTGCTTTCCATTTATGCCCTCTACAGTGAAGACGATACCCCCACCAAATTCGGCAAGGGGCTGTTCATCGGCATGGCCTTTATCTGCGGCGCCGGCTCCATCATCACCCTTCTGGGTGCTGCCCGGGGGATTGTGGCCCTGGGATTTTACCAGGAGATCACCCAAAAGAGTATTTCCTTTTTCGAACTCTCCTATTATATGGCCCCCATCGGCTGGCTCATGGTCTTTGTCACCTGGGGCCTGATCATGATCCTGTTCAAACCCGAGAAGGCCACTATCCCGGGGCTCAAGGAAAAGGCCAAAAGGCTCAGTGCTGAAATGGGGTCCTTCACACGCAATGAAATCCTGTCCTGTGTCATCATCTTCGGGGTCATCTTTTTCCTGTCCCTGCAATCCTTTGTCCCGGCCCTGAAGCCCTTTAACAAATCTGCAGTATTGCTGGTTTCCACCCTGCTGTTTTTTATTCTGAACATTCTGGACATCTCGGATCTTGAAGCCGTGCCCTGGAATATCATCATGCTCTTTGCCGGGGCCATGAGCATGGGGTTCTGCCTGTGGCAGACCGGAGCAGCGGAATGGCTGGCCATCAACTGGCTCAGTATTTTCAAGGATGCCCACTGGTTTGTATTTGTCATGGCCATTGCCTTTTTTGTCATGGTCATGACCAATTTCATCATGAATGTGGCGGCCATTGCCATTTCTGTTCCTGTCGCCCTGGTGGTGGCCCCCTATCTCAACGTGGCCCCGGAAGTGATCGTCTTTGCCGCCCTGGTCACGGCCGGTATGCCCTTCCTGCTCCTGGTGGGTGCAGCGCCCAATGCCATTGCCTATAATTCCAGACAGTTTACCAGCGGGGAATTCTTTATCGCTGGCATCCCGGCCAGTATCCTGCTCATGGCCTTGGTGGCCCTGGCCGTATTGGTCGTCTGGCCCCTCCTGGGCATGCCCATCCTGTTGAAATAAGGAAGAAAGAACCGTCAAACTAAGGATAGATAAAAATGAAAGATAAAAAAGTAAAAGAGATCATGATCGCCCTGTCCGACTATGCAACCGTATCGGAAGAGGATACCCTTGCCGATGCCGTACGCACGCTTAAAAAAGCCCGTGAGGGTAAAAAATGCGCGCACAAGCACCGGGCCGTGCTGGTGTATGACAAAAATCAAAACATTGTGGGAAAGGTCAGTATCCGGTGCATCCTGCAATCCCTTGAGCCCAAATACTGCCAGATTCAAAACCCCGACGGGCATGATATCGGACTGTCCCGATTCGGTTTCAGCGATGACTTCCTGAATTCCATGGTGAAAAATTTCTGCCTCTGGGATGAAAGCCTGGAAGAACTGGTGAAACATGCTTCCACATTAAAAGTCAAGAATATCATGTACACCCCTTCCAACGGAGAATATGTGGATGAAGAGGCCTCTGTAGCAGAAGCGGTTCACCAGTTCATCCTGGGCAGTCACCAGTCCCTTCTGGTGACAAAAGATAAAAAAGTAACCGGGGTGCTGCGGCTGGTGGATATGTTTGAACTGGTCAGCGAGGCCCTGGAAAAATAAGCCGTAACAATTTCAGGTTGTCTGCCCCATGGGGTCCGGCAGACAACCTGAATGGCTGACTCAATTTTTTGTATCTCTTCTTGTTTCTCTTTGTTAGTCTGAAATTTCCGTTTTCAATTTGATATTGTATTTTTCAATCTTGGCATGG
>CAZAHK010000159.1:5906-8998 GCA_964484555.1 uncultured Desulfobacula sp. | reverse complement strand
GAGCTTGCCGAATACCTGATGTCGGGCATAGAGGGCAATATCATCCCCATTCCAAAGAATATTGATGCCCGGTTTAACAATGTCCAGGGCTATTGCAAATTCGGCCGTTACAAATGGGGATATCCCAAATTTCTTTCAGAACAAGGCGCTGAAGAAAAAATAAAACCTGCCGGGCGGGGGGAGAACAATGAAACACCCCGCAATCCTCAACCGGAGGAGCCTGAAACCGACAAACCCGCCAAAGGACTTTCCTGGCTTCGTCGTCAGAGTTGAACCCGGGGCTGATATGAACAGAGACCATCTCAAACGCATTCTCTCCGGAATTGCTTCCGGAGAACTTGATATTGAAACGGCGGAACAGCAACTCCTGCATCTGGATTTTGAAAATATTGAATTTGCCCAGATTGATCACCACAGATCCCTGCGAAAAGGATTTCCGGAGGTCATCTTCGGGCAAGGCAAAACCCCGGACCAAATCATTGGTATTCTTCAGAGAATGAACCTTTCCGAAAATATCATCCTTGTCACCAGGCTTGAAAAAGAAAAAGCAGACCTTATCAAACCCTTGTTCAAAAATGCCGAATACTTTGAAGATGCAAGGCTTTTATGGATCAAAAAACAGGACCCCGTCATCACCGGTTTTGGCAAAATCCTGATCATTTCCGCCGGCACTTCGGATATCCCGGTTGCTAGGGAAGCATTGCTGACGGCCAAAGCCATGGGAAATGAGGTGGACTCCATCTTTGATGTGGGTGTGGCCGGGATCCACCGTCTTTTTTCTTATCATGAAAAAATCATGGGCGCCTGTGTCATCATTGTGGTGGCAGGAATGGAAGGGGCTCTTCCCAGTGTGGTGGCAGGAATGGTGAAATCACCCGTCATTGCAGTTCCCACCAGTATCGGTTACGGCACAGGCTTAGGAGGCATAGCAGCACTTCTCGGAATGCTGAATTCCTGCAGTTCCAATATTGCCGTGGTGAATATTGATAACGGGTTTGGTGCCGGATTCATGGCTTCTTCCATCAATCATATAGCGGCAGTCTGACGATAAAAGATGCCCCTGATCCGGGGGTGGATTCAACACTGAATTTTCCTTTATGATCTTCCACAATAATAAAAAAAGCAACGGACAGGCCCAGGCCTGATCCTTTGTCTGGAGATTTGGTTGTGAAAAACGGCTCAAATATTCTTTTTTTCAAATCTTCTGCGATCCCCGGCCCGCTATCTCTGATCTCAATAACGGCCATCCGGTCTTCAACAAAAAAGCGGATATCAAATTCCGCCTGTTCCGAGGCACCTTGCATGGCTTCTGCGCCGTTTTTGATGATATTAAAGAAAGCCTGCTGAATTTTTCCGGGCTCACACCTGACCAGGGGAAAGTCTTTTGCTTCAGTCTTGATAATTCTGATGTGTTTGAAATTAAAGCTTTTTTTCAAATCATAGTCATTTTGTGCAAGTTCAAGGGTTCTGTCCATTAAACGGGGCAAATGCTCATACGTTCTACCTTCTTCAGCCTTTTTAGCAAAGGAGAGCATGTTCTGTACAATTTTTGCGGCCTGCTTGCCTGATTCATTGATATACCCAAGCTGGACCAATATGTTTCTTTTCTCCATATAGTATTTAATGACCTCTATTGTCGTGCCGGCTTCCTTGGCGATTTTTTCATTTTCCGGCAGGTTCAGGGAAAGCCGGTTGAAGACAAGTTGTGCATTCTGCATCATACCGGCCAGAGGATTGTTGATTTCATGGGCCATGCCTGCTGCAAGGCCGCCAACGGAAAGCATTTTTTCAGACTGAACCATCATTTCCTCGATCTTCCGCTTGTCAGTGATGTCATCGATGCGGATAACCGCTTCCTTTGCGCTGATCTCTTTTAAAGGGAAAATGGTAATATTTTCAAATATAGATTTTCCATCCACTACCCTCTGGATTTTTGTTTCCTCGATAATTTGTGCATCTTCAATGGCAGCTTTGATTTTATTGGACAATTGTCCAAGATGGGGAAATAACCGATAAAATTCCTGTCCGATGGCCTCTTTTGCCATAACCCCGGTTTCTCGCTCCGCCTTAAAATTCCATTGGGTAATCCGGCCGTGAAAATCAACTCCCAAAAGAACGGAAGGCATGGAGTCAATGACATTCTCAATATACTGTTTGGCCCGGCTCAATTCCCTGAACAACAGCATACTGCTCAGGCCGTCAGCCATTCTCCGGCAGATTCCTTTGAACAACAATTGGTCTGCCGTTGTCCATATCCTTTCCCGGGAACATTGATGCAGGCCGACTTCCCAGGCTTTTCCGATTTTCGGAAGCAGGGCCGCCACCATCTGGGACTTCACAAAATAGGTCTCTTGAATGTATTTCCTGACTTTTTTTTGGCTCAAAGGATCATAAACAATGGGGTCTTCGGATGTGAGAATCTCCTTTAAAAGCTCTCGGGCTTCCTCTGTTATCTTGACCGAATATCCGACTTTCTGGGGCCAGTCCGGCCTGTGCCTCATAAAAGGAAGGGAATAAGACTCGGCCTCGGGATCACAAGGGAAAAGAATCCAGGCCCGGTCACAGTTAAAAATATCCAACATGGAATCCAGGATATCGTTCAACATCTTTTCCATATCTTCCGAATTGATAATGATCTTATTGATCCGATCATAGCAGAGACTCTGAAATTCCACCTGCTTTTTCTGTGTAATATCCCTTGCAAAGGTAATGACGGTCCTGACAGCCCCTTCCCCATCAAATTCAGGGCACAGGAGCCAGTCAATCCATATTCCTTCCGGATGATTGAATTCAATCCGTTTAGGCGCACCGGTTTTAAATACTGATCGAAGGGTTTTTTCCCATAATTCAATAATATCCTGTGGAAATCCAAGCTCCATGTGGGTTTTTCCGATGAACTGCTCAGGAAAAAATCCGATCCGGGAAACGGCCGGGTTGACATACAGATGCCGCAACCCTTTATCAAACCGCATGATGATATCATGGGAATTCTCGGAAAGGGTTCTGTATCGCTCTTCATTTTCCTTGAGGGTTTCATTGAGCCGTTTACGATCAATGGCCGTTGCAATCTGCCGGGAAACAGAGACCAGAAG
>CAZAHK010000159.1:0-5806 GCA_964484555.1 uncultured Desulfobacula sp. | reverse complement strand
AATATGGAAAATACAAAACCCCTTTTTCCTGATTATAAATTGAGATATAAAGATTGGGAATATGAATCAGACGATCCAGGGATTGATGGATGGAACGGTATAAATCATAGAGATTGGGAGTTGTGGTAACTGCATTGGTGATTTCTAAAAGGGTCTGGTTTATCTGCTCCTTATATTTAAGCCGGCGTATCTCCTCTTCAAGACCCTCGATTCTCTGACAGAGGTCTTTGGCCTCTTTTTTTCCGGTCATACTTCTCCTGGCGATTAAAGTGGAAGGTGTCCTGCCGTCAGATTTCTTTTCTCAAGTCGAGCGCTGCTTTATGTTTAGGATTAATCCTGAGTATCTGATTCAAATAATCGTCTGCCTGAAGCAGTTTCTGTTCTGTAAAATATATCTTTGCTATATTGAATTTAACATCCTCATGGCCCCTGACATGGCGGTCCACGTCAAGGAAATACTCAAGGGCTTTTTCCGGATTCCCGATTTCAAGATAAACCAACCCTGTTTTGTAAACAATGTCATAATTGGATGGATTTTCCTTAATGCTCTGTTCCAGCAATTGAAGGGGAAATTCGATTTCATCATTGGCCATGCAGATGTCAATCACTTTTTCCCGTATTAAAATATATTTCCTGGAAAGTGCAATAATTTTAGAAAAGAGCTCTATTGAAATCTGCTTTGATCCCTTTTTCATAAGTTTTTCAGCCAGATCCAGGGCTTGATCAAAATACCGCGTGCTCAAACTCATGAGTTCAAGATAATACCGGCCTGCTTTTTCCAGTTCATTTTTGCTGATATAATATTCGGCCAGCCGGGCTCTGGTCATAGTGTCCTGTCTGTTGACCGATGCTGCTTTTAAAAGACATTTTTCCGCTATATCGGGTTTCCCGATATAGAAATGCAGCAACCCAAGCTGGCGAAGGAGCCTTGATGCAGACGGCTTGTGAACCAGTGCGATCCGGATTTGCTCAATGGCTTCATCATAATTCCCATTTTCTTCAAGCTCCCTTGCCTTGATGCGGTGTTTTGTGGCAGGGTCAGGGTTATTGGCTTTTTCCACAACGAATTTAATCTTATTATCCAGGGAGGAAAGGGTTAAAGGCTTTAAGAGATATCCGTCAATTTCCGTTTCCGCCACTTCGGAAACGATATCCCGCTCGGCTTCAGCCGTCACCATGATCACGGGCAGATCTCTGAGCGCCTTGTCATTCCGGATGGTCTCAAGCATCTCAATTCCGTTCATAACAGGCATATTCCAATCTATGATAGCAATATCACATCTTGCACTATGAAGAATTTCAAGCCCCTCTTTTCCATTTTCCGCAAACCTTAAAGTCTTCCCGATTTTTAAATTCTGCAGCATTTTTCTCATGGTGAGCCGCATGCTTTTCATATCATCGACAACCAGGATGGACATGGTTTCAGGATTTATCATAATTTTGCTTCCTTCATGAACCGTTGGTATTCATTCATTAGTATCTTATGCTGTTCAATAAAAGCTTCCGGATTGCCTTTCTCTACTTGAATTTCCAATTCAAGGGCCGCTTTTCTCAACGCGTCTGCATTCACATTGCCGGCAGTGCCTTTTAAAGCATGGGCAATGGATTCGATATCTTCCATATCTTGGTTGTCAATTGCTTCCTTGATTTTTTCCAAATATTCAGGAACTTCCTCGAAAAAGGAATCCAATATGTCTTTAACAATTTCTTCGTCCCCCCCAAACCTCTCCCGGAGTTTTTCCCTATTAAAACACAGGTCGGGGTTAAGGTATAAATCCCCTTCTCCCGGTATTTTCTGTTCATCTGCCTCTTTATAGAGGCTTTTTGGATCATCACGGCCTTCAGGATACCCACTTCTATCATCTTTGATATCCGTCAAATTTAAACTGATCTTCCGGGCCAGGAGATCAGGTTCAACCGGTTTGGGGATAAAATCATCCATCCCTGCTTCAAAACATTTCTGCCTGTCACTGTCAAAGGCATTCCCTGTCATGGCAATAATGGGAACATGGTTCATCTGATGAATTTTTTCGTGCTCCCTGATCCTTTGGGTTGCTTCAAATCCGTCCATCCCCGGCATCCGGCAATCCATCAGAATTAGATCATAATGATTTTTCTGATATTTCTCAAGGGCTTCAAGCCCGTCTTTTGCTTCATCGGTTTTATATCCCTGTTTTCCGATTAAGGCCTTGGCGGTTAAACGATTGGTTTCCATATCCTCAACAATCAGTATTCGCCTAACATGCTTCTTTGTTTCGATAATACTGTAACTGGTGATAATGGGAAGCAACGGGGCCTTGCTATCAGAGGGCCTTGACAATACTGCTTTTATGCAATCCTGGAAAAGCTCTTTTTCAATGGGTTTGCCGAGAAAGGCAGAGAATCCGATTTCTTCAAACCGCCTGGCATCTCCTTGATTGCCTATGGAGGTCAAGAGAATAAGCCTGGTTTGCTTTAACCCTTTGTCCTGTTTTATTTTCCGACCCAGATTCTCAGCCAGGGTATTGGACTCTTTGACTTCCACGATAACCAAGGGAAAGGGCCGGCTTTCTTCAAAGGACTGAATCAGCTTTTCCACTGCCTGGGTTTCATTCAAGGCCTGCTTATAATCAATCTTAAGTTCGTTCAGATGGTTTTTAAGCGTTTTCCCCAGATCCGTTCCGTCCGTAACCACCAATGCTCTTATCCCTTCCCGGCTTTGGATTGGAAAGGAAAAATTTTCCTTTTTTTCTCCCTGCTTTTTCAACGGCAGGGTAAACCAAAAGGTGGACCCTACCATTTCAATGCTTTCAATCCCGACCCGCCCATTCATTTTTTCAATGAAAAGTTTGGAAATGGCAAGTCCCAGTCCAGTGCCCCCATATTTTTTGGTAATGGACATATCCGCCTGGGTGAAAGATTCAAAAAGGGAGGATATCTTGTCTTCTTTAATGCCGATGCCGGTGTCTTCCACACGGAAGTGAAGGGTTGCAAAAGAAGGCTCATCGGATTCCAAGGTAATGGTAAGGGATACGTGGCCCTGGTCTGTGAATTTGACCGCATTCCCTGCGAGGTTGTTAATCACCTGCCGGATCCGGCCGATATCTCCCTGCAAAAGGCAAGGGACATTCGGATCAATGGAATATAAAAAATCAATCCCTTTCTGTCTTGCTTGAAGTTCCGGCAAGGCGATAATGTCTTTTATGGCAATCTCCAGATCAAAATCCCGGATATCCAGTTCAAGTTTACCCGCCTGAATTTTTGACAAATCAAGGATATCATTAACAATTGTCAATAAAGCCCTGGCGCTGTTATAAACAATCTGAGAATATTTTTTCTGATCCTCATTCAGATCGGAATCTAAAAGGACATGCATCATTCCGATAATGCCGTTCATGGGATTTCTGATCTCATGGCTCACATTAGCCAAAAAATCATCCTTAATTTTCATGGCCTTTTTTGCATTTTCTTCGATTTGATGCATTTCCCCCCGGGACTGAATCAGAACCCTCTGAATCCGGTCTTTCTCTGACATAAAGGCCAGAATGGATGCACTGAAAAAAATGAACAGGGCGAAAAAATGAACAAATCTGAAATAGCTTAAATTCACTATTTCTTCAGGCATGACAGCAATAAAAGGAAGTTCTTGCCCGAAAGAAAAAATCAAAAGGACGGCAAGAGCTAAGCCTATATATCCTATTTTTTCTTTTTTACCTGAAAATACAGCGGAAAGAAGGGGCATAAAAAACAGCATAAATATCAGGATGCTGTAAAATCCACCTGTTTGACGGCAGAGTCCTGCCACATAAAAAAGATAGCCTGCATTCAATACATGGTTGGCCGCAATTTCACTGTATCTTTGAATATAAAGGACATTGATCAGAATAAGCAGAAAAATAAGTCCACAGAACAGGAAAAGTCCTGGTGCACCTAATCGAAGAAACAGGCTGGAATGAACCAGAATCAATCCTGAAAAAAAAAGTGAGAAATTTCTGAACGGTTTTGAATCTTGTATCATTGAATTCACTTTATCATCGTGCGGGTTAATTGAACCGAACTACAGGACAAATTATAAAACTCTGCCTGTATGGTGAAACTTCATGACAGGTTAGACTATATAGAAACAGAAACTTGATTGTCAAATCTAATTTTTAGTAAAAAATTGTTATATCTGATTTTTTTTCTTGACAGCTTATAAATTAATATATAATAAATCTAATTTAAATAAAGTAAAAATTATGATGATGAATCCGACTAACATACTATCTGTCCTTATTATCGTGGAGGTGATTATTAACACCTCCGGGAGAAGGGGCACGTAGTGGCATAAGCCTGAAAAGACAAAAAAGCCGTTATCAGCCCCGAAAAGGCGGATAACGGCTTTTTTAATTTTGGAGAAAACTGAATATGAGAAGCCACATTGCAACACAAGGGATAGCCAGAGCCCCCCACAGAAGCCTGATGAAGGCCATGGGCTATACGGATCATGAAATTGCCAGCCCCCTGATCGGCATTGCCAACTCGGCCAATGAACTGATTCCCGGGCACATGCACCTGGACAATATCGTCAAAGCCGTCAAATCCGGCATCAGCATGGCCGGGGGAACTCCCATGGAGTTTTCCACCATCGGCATCTGTGACGGGATTGCCATGAACCACAAAGGCATGCACTATTCCCTGGCGTCCAGGGAACTCATCGCCGATTCCATTGAGGTGACGGCCATGGCCCATCCCTTTGACGCCCTGGTCCTGGTGCCCAATTGCGACAAAATCATTCCCGGTATGCTCATGGCAGCGGCAAGGCTCAATATCCCGGCCATTGTCATCAGCGGAGGCCCCATGCTGTCCGGCAGGCACCCCAAAAATAAAAATAAAAAAATTGATCTGATTACGGTTTTCGAGGCCGTGGGTGCGGTCCAATCCGGAAGGATGACGGAAAACGAACTCCTGGACATAGAAAACTCAGCCTGTCCCACCTGCGGGTCCTGCGCCGGCATGTTCACGGCCAATTCCATGAACTGCCTGACCGAAGCCATCGGCATGGCCCTTCCCGGCAACGGCACCATCCCGGAACCCATGTCCGAAAGAATCCGGCTGGCCAAGGAAACCGGGATGAAAATCATGGAGCTTTTGCAAAAGAATATCACACCGGACAAGATCCTGACCCAGAAGGCCTTTGAAAATGCTCTGGCCGTGGACATGGCCCTGGGCTGTTCCACCAATACCGTCCTTCATTTAAAAGCCGTTGCCCATGAGGCCCGTGTGGACGTCAATCTGAACCTCATCAATGAGGTCAGTAAAAAAACACCCCATTTATGTTCCCTGAGCCCCGGCGGAGAAGACCGGATTGAAGACCTGAATGCGGCCGGCGGGATTCCGGCCGTGATGAAGGAGCTGGCCGACCATGACATGCTGGATTTGTCCTGCCTGACTGCCACCGGCCAAACCCTGGGTCAAAATCTTGAAACCGTTGTTGTGAAGGACCGGGAGGTCATCCGGCCCATTGAAACCCCCTATCATAAGGAAGGAGGCCTGGCCGTCCTCTTCGGCAATCTTGCCCCGGAAGGCTGTGTGGTCAAGCAATCTGCCGTTCTTGAAAAGATGTTGAAACACCAAGGACCGGCAAGGGTATTCAATTCCGAGGAAGAGGCCACCGAAGCCATCCTTGGGAACAAGATCAATCAAGGGGATGTCATCGTCATCCGCTTTGAAGGACCGGCCGGTGGGCCGGGCATGCGGGAAATGCTGACCCCCACCTCGGCCATTGCCGGCATGGGCCTGGATGGAAGCGTTGCCCTCATCACGGACGGAAGATTTTCCGGCGGCA
>CAZAHK010000158.1:0-9038 GCA_964484555.1 uncultured Desulfobacula sp. | reverse complement strand
GCCTGGTAAACGGCCGGGGGCCGGTAGGCTTCCATTTCTTTTACCACATCCCGGTGTCCGGTGCAGGAACCGAACAGTATCGCAAATGCGCCGAGGATAACGCCAACCAGGGTTTTCATGGCTGCTCCTTGGTCTGAGGCGCAGGCGCATCCCTGACCGTCAGGCTCTGCCCGGCCAGCCCCTCCAGCCGGGCCAGGAATTTGCCGTAATCGGCCCCGGCCCTGGCCAGGGCCAGTTGGAAATTATACCAGACCGACTGGGTCTCCAGGTAATCGGTGATACTGCCCTGCCCCTGGCGGTTCCACACATTTGCCGTTTCCACGGATTTTGCCGCCTCAGGCACCAGCTTATCCCGGTACAGGGAAACCAGGCGTTCGGCATTCTGCAGGCGAAAATAATTTTCCCGGACCAGGGACCGGGTTTCATTGACTGTATTGGCTGCCAAGGCTTTGGCTTTTTCCACCCTGGCCTTTGCCGCCCCGGTCCGGCCGGAATTTTTCTCCAGCCGGAGAGGCAGGCTCATGCCGAACTGGACCCCGTAGCGTTCATCCCGGATTGTCCTGGCCATGTCCTCTTCTATGGCCTCTTCATAGAGCAGGCCCAGGGTGAATTCCGGCAGGGTTTCAAACCGGGCCACCCTGGCCTCGGCTTCTGCTTTTCTGACCTCTTCCCCGGCCATCCGGATTTCTTCACGATTTTTTTCCGCCAGGGTAAAAATATCATCCAAAGAAAACACCACCGGTTTTTGAAGTTCATTGACCAGGGGGCCCATTGCCGCATCCCGGTCCCGGTTCAGCAGGCTGTTGAGCCTTGTTGTTTCCGTATGCTCCAGTTCTTTCAGCAGAAGTTCGTCATAGCCGCTCTGGGCCGACTGGGACTGGGCCTTCATGACATCAATCAGGGCGGACCGGTTCCCGGCATAGGCGGTTTCGCTGATGGCCCGGATCTGTTCCAGAAGGGCCTGGTTGTTTTTCGCAATTCTTAAGGCTTCACGGATATACGAGAGTTCGTGAAAGGATTCCCGGATAGCGGTGACCACCTCCCGGACCGTACGGTCCAGGTCCAGACGGTTGACGGCGGCTTCGGCCTTGACGGCCTCACCCGCGGCCGAAAGCTTTCCGGGAAAAGGGAGGGTCTGGGAAAGCATGACCTCATATTTCTTAACATCCAGGTCATCTGCCATGGACTGGGGCCAGTAGGTCACCAGAAGCATGGGGTCGGGATAGGCCGTGTCCACCCGGTACCGTTCCAGGGTCGCCTGCCAGGCAGCCCGGCCCGCCTGGATCATGGGGCTGGCCTCATAGGCATAGGCCATGAGATCCGGAAGGCCGGGCCCGGTTTTAAGGCGTTGCTCAAGCAGGTCCATGGGCTTTTCACCGGAAAAAGCCGGACCCGGATAGATCATAAGGGACAGCAGAACAAGGGCTTTCAAAAATCCGGATAGGGAACGGTTTAAATTCATGGCCGTGAATCCTTATGTTAAGTTCATAAAAAGCCAAACAGGGCCGGCTTTTAACGGAGATACAATCAATTTTTATGCCATTGGGAGAAGAAGCGAAGTAAACTCCCTAATGATTTGAATTTACAAAAAAACAAACGAGAATCAAAATCAGGGCTGAGAAGGATGGATGACAATTGTAGACTATTCTTCAGATCAGTGTAGACTATTCTGATAATGAGGGTGATCAGAAAAAAGTCGAAACAAGGCTTCACATATTCTCTTGAGGAATCCTCTCCTGAAATTTCAGGACCAAGAGAGTGATATCATCATTCTGATGGACCTCACCACGGAATTGTCTGGTTTCAGAGACAATTGATTCCACAATTTTTGCCGGCGAACTCGAAACAGATTGTTGAAGGACTTCTTCCACTCTTTTTTTCCCCAACCTTTTACCAGAGTCGTTTTCAACCTCCCAGGCACCGTCGGTGCCGATTAAAATCACGGTTCCTTTTGGAACAGGACCATAAACAGTTTGAGTATAATCCCAGCGTTTGTCTAACCCCAGAACGATTCCCTTGCCTTTGAGTTCTATAATTTTATCCTGTTCCGGATTATACATCATTGCAGGTTCATGACCGGCGCGAACCCATTGGACCTCACCTTTTTTTACATCAGCCATTAAGAGAAATAATGTTACAAAACTGCCCGTGTCCCGGACATCCATGCAAAGCAGCTTATTGACATCATTCATAATCTGGGACAGAGAGCCTTTTTGCGTGACCCGGCTCCGCACTAGCGCACGAGTTGTCGCCATCAAAAGAGCGGCTCCGATGCCATGTCCGACAACATCGCCAACAGCCACACAGATTTTTCCCTCATCTTCCGGAAACTCGATGATATCGAAATAATCCCCGCCGGTCTCATCACAATAAACGGAACAACCGCTGATTTCAATATTCCCGTATGAAAAATGAGCAGGCGGCAACAGACTCTGTTGCACTTCCATGGCCAGATTTATCGCTTCTTTCAGCTCCATTCTTTCTTTTAGCTGCTTTGTCATTTTATTAAAATTGCCAGTCAGCATACCGACCTCATCCCCCGACAGAACCGGAAGCAGTTCGGTCAAAAATCCATTGGCAAGGTCATTCGCAGCTTCGGACACTTTTTTGATGGCCGTGGTTGTACCGGATATCGACACACGAATAAATAGGATGACACCAAGAATGGACAGAAATCCAACAACAAAAGAATATAACCGGAAATTTAAAATAGACTTTAATACCTGCCCGCCCGGAGAAATGAGAACAAGACTCCACGGCGCTTCATTCAGATGATAGTACCCGCTGATCTCATCCGGCGGATGACCGGGCCCAAAGAGGGTGCCGTAAGGCTTTTGTTTTAATGCCGCCATCGTTTCTTTTTCCAAAGGATCTGTCCGGCCGAATTTGACGGATTTTTCAGAATCATAGGCGTCTTTGGACAACTGGGTTCCGATAAGAATATTCCCTTCATTATCAATGAGAAAGGCGTTTTCACTTTTCCACCAGGTTGTTTTGCTGATCTGCTCAATCAGATCCTGGAAAGAGATGACCACTTCTATCTGTCCCGTCTTTTTACCATTTTCATCAATGAAATCTGTTGATAAAGATATGGTTTCTCCACTGAGTGCCGCATTATACCGGGGCAATGATAATTGAAAATTCTCCATCCGATCAACATGCATGGAATTGTTCTTAACCATTCCATGCATTCCTGGATGATTTATTTTGATATTGAAATTTTCGATTAATTTATGATTGACTTCAACAACCCCTTCCGTTTTTCGTAATTGCTCGATAATAAAAGTTTGAATAATCAGACTCTGATCCTGGCTATAGCTGTCTTTTAACATCAGAAGCAAATCTTTGGGTTTGCCGAGCCGCATGTCTGTAATCTAAGATATCTGATGAATTAAATTCATAGGGCTGTAATCTTTTCTATACGTCAATTAAAAGCTAAACAGGGTTGGCTTTTAATTGACGTAAAAGCAAATTTTATGCCATTTGGAAAGAATCAATGTAGTCTCTATAATGATATGACGTTACAAAAAAAACAAGCGGAAATCAAAATCAGGCTAACGGCCTGCAAAAAAGGTTTCCGGTTCCTTTCTGGCAGAGAAGCTCTCACTCAGCATTTTGGCAATGCCTTTCAAGGGGCCTTCTTTCATGATCCTGGCCCCTGGAGGGCAGGCCTTGATGCAGGCGCAGCAATAAATGCAGCGATCGGGCCGGGTGGCGTACCGGTTTGCCTCATCGATGGCATTTGCAGGGCAGGCCGGGATGCAGACCCCGCAGCCGTCACAATCTTCCGTGACCTGGATGAAATCCATGGGACCCCGGGCCACAGCCTCTTTATAGGGAAACTGGCCCGGCACGGTCAAGGGGCTGATGTCCCCGGGAGCTTGAATGCTTTCCAGCAGTCCGGCAATCTTTTGACCAAAGGCAAAGGCTTTGGCCAGGTCTTCCTTGTCCGGCCGGTTTGGGGCAATGATATACTCCTTGCCGGAAAAGGAATGCTCGCCGATAAAGGCGCCGGCGGCCAGGGAAACAAACCCGCAGGCTTCGGCCGTGTTCTTTAATTCCAGGAGGGCGTCTTCATAGGCTCGGTTGCCGTAGACGACCACGGGAACGGCCAGGGCTCCCCGGGCCGTGAGCGTTGAAAAATACCGGGCCGCATCTTTGGGCAGCCGCCCGCTGTAAACCGGGGCGCCCATGAGCACCAGATCGCTCTCAAAAATCAGCGGTTTCCGGTCCCGGATCTCGGGTGGCGTGATGTCGGTGACGGTTTCGACCGCCCGGCCCATTCCTTTGGCGATTTCTTCGAGGATGCGGCGGGTGGTGTGGGTCGGGCTGAAATACATCAGATGGATATGTTGAATGTTCATGGATGGAATCTCCTCATGGTTGGATTTTAAAATTCTTCATTTTTTTACTCGATCTTCAAGTTTTTTATGATTCCGGTAAGGTGGTAGCTGAGTCTGGCAATACAATACACTCAGAATTCAGTCTTTACCGAAGCCTTCATCGGAATATTGATAGGCTGGCTACTATCTTTGACTTTTACAACTTTGGGAGACTTTTTGCAAAGATTTTATAACATATTGAAACTTTATTGAATTTTTATCTATATCTATTATATGGCTCAACCTACAACATCAGGAGCCTTGAGCCATATGCCGTTTGAAGAACCCCTGCCATTAGCATTCTTCCGGCGTTTCCTTTAATGCTTCGTCAAGGCCGACAATGCTGGTCTGCTGCTTGCCGATTTTGATTTGACGAACCTGAACCATATATCCTCGTTTTTTAAATCGTTAAAAAAGAATATTACGATATATCCATCTGTTGTCAATATATCAAAAGGCACAGGTGTAAAAAGTTATATTTTCCTAAACCTTTTTACACTGATGTCGGCTCATGAAGAAAGATCCGCTAGAATTTTTTTTGATTTCGAAAGTTTACAGATTGGGGTTTCTATGCGATACAAGTATCAATTATGATGACTCATTATGTGGGCCACCATGGTATTGTTGACAGTTCATTTTATTGAGTACATCAACCTGCTCCCTATCCTTGCCATGGAAGACATTGAAGTCCTTAGCTCTCATCGAATATAAGAGCTCCGTTGGGGTTGCCAATGTCCTTATTTAGCAAACTACGATGTTTAATGCCTGAATTGCATCCCATGGGATCTCTCTGACAAAGCGCTGCATGGCCCTGACATTTAACTGTTCAACGGCCCGGGCGATAGGCTTGATTGATTTTCGTTCCAGGTCGCTGAATTGGCTGGCCATGTATTTAAAAAATGATCTCTGGACTTGCTTCGCTGGAAACAATCACTGAAAAGTTCATGAAAGCCTTTAAGCTCAGTGTCAATATTTTTTATGTCGGATTATTATTTGAAACCCCTTTTTAAAAATTCGGACAAACAGGTTTTTTTCACCGGTCATACCCATGAACTGGTATTGATTACCTACACGGGCAAAAATTTTTACCGCCGCCGGATCAGGGGAAATTGTACCATTTCCCTGGCCTGATCGAAAATATCTGCCGGCGTGGGCAGTATAGCATTTTCACAGGATGATTTTGAAGAATCAAAATATGCCGTATATGATACCGATAAAAAGGAACTGATGATCCGGATGGTAAGCGCATGAATGAGTTGACGCAAAACTCAAAGAAGATTATACAATGAAAAATCAAAAGGCAAGCGGCAACAAATCACCCCCAAAAAGGAGATAAAAAATGGTCATACCGGTAATTCAACAGAAAACCATTGCAAAAAGAATCAAACCGATCCTGCTCTCTCTGATGATCTTTTTCGCTACCTTGATTCAGGCCTCTGCAGATGAGAGCATCTACAGAGATCTCTCTCGTATTGCAAAAGGAACGGGTGACACCTCCCTTTTCTACACATTGAATACAGCATCACGGGGCCTTGACTGGGAAAATTCAGATGAATTAAATTTTGAAGGCCATCTTCGCCTGCTTCAGGCTGAAAGCATCACAGGCAGCCATGATGAAACCGCCCTTTATCTCATCCGGAACATTAACGGAGACCTTCACATTCTTTCAATGCCGCCTGAAGAAGAACTCCTCAAACAGGGGGAAGCCTCTCCCTATTTCAAATTACGAGAAAAAATGGGCAACAAGCTTGTTTTCACGCTCAAACAAAAAGAAACCGTGGTCAACGGAGAAACCTACAGTTTTGTGGCGCTTCAGAATCAACCCGCCCAGCTTTTTCTTGACCGTATCTTTAAAATCTCCATTGTGATCATGCTTTTTTCCGTCATGGCAGGAATGGGACTTACGCTGACGATGAACGATTTCAGGCTTGTTTTTCAGAAACCCAAAGCCATTATTACCGGCGCTGGCCTTCAATGGATTGTCATGCCGCTCATTGCAGTAGCCCTGGGGCATCTGATGGGATTTTATCAGTCATATCCGTTTATTTTTGTGGGCATGGTCCTCATTACCGTAAGCCCCGGAGGGGTGACATCAAACCTGATGACCTATTATGCCAAGGGCGATCTTGCGCTGTCCATCTCACTTACCTCTTTTTCCACCGTGCTTTCTCTTTTCTTTACCCCTTTTCTGCTGGCCCTCTATTGCGCCAACGTGCCTGAAGTCAAGATTCCGGTGGGCCTTGTTGTCCAGACCATCATCGTGCTGGTCATCATCCCCCTGACCATCGGAATGTCTGTCCGCGCCCGCTGGCCTGAGTTTTCCAAGCGCGCCACGCCCTTTTTTTCTCTTCTGGGCATTCTTGCCCTGCTTTTTCTGATTATCGCAGGACTTCTTGCCAATCTGGACATGTTTACGGACACGGAGCGCTACGGTGTAAAATATTACAGCATGGTGTTCCTGCTGACCCTTCTGGGCATGGGCTCCGGAGCTGTGATTTCAAAATTATGTGGCGTCAACAATTACCAGACACGGGCCGTCTCCCTTGAGACAGGCCTTAGAAACGCCTCTCTGGCCATGACCATCGCCCTGCTGATACAGGACCATATGGGTGATTTTTTCAGCTCAATGTTTTTTACATCAGCCATTTTCGGGCTATGGATGTATGTCGTCGGCTTTCTTTCCATAGTGGTTTTCAAACGGCTTCTTCCCCTTCGTGATGGAGCGATCTAATTCCCTTTGAGGTTTCACGGCATCAATGTCCGGATTACAGCACAATGGCCCTGCCCGTCGGAAAATCTTCCAGGGTTTGGGCCATGACATCCTTTAGCACCCGGTAGGCCTTCTTGCCGGTGCAATGGCCGGTGTATACCCGCTCCACCGGGTATTTCAGCAGCTCTTTCCCCATGGCCCGGACCTCGCTCTTGCTTGCCGCCATGGTATTCAATATCGGCAGCCCGATGAGATGAAATCCGCCAAACACAGCTTTAATGGGCTTATCCGGAAATTGCCGGGTTACTGCGGCCATCATATTCAAAATCCCGTTGTGGGAACATCCGGTGAAAACCACGAGATTTTCCTGCTCTTCCATGACCAGAATCAGTTCGTGCCCGAAATCGTCCGGCTCATAGGTGCCGCCCTTTTTCACAAAAAGCTTGCGGTTGCCCCGTGGCATGTCATATGGTCTCGGAATTTCAGTCAGGATGGATACGTCGGGGAGAAGCCGGGTGAAGCCTTCAATCTGTTCAAACCGGCTGGCGTGTTTCCGAAGCAGCTCCTGATCAAGCCCGATATATTTGTTTATAATACCCAGTGCCCTGAAATAAAAATTTTCTTCTTTGCTTTTCCGAAGATAGATCTTTGCCTTTTGATTGAGTTCCAAAAACCGGGCCAGGCCTCCCCCGTGATCGAAATGATGGTGGGAGATAACCAGGAAATCCACGATTTCAAGGCCAACACCCAATTTTTCCGCATTCCGGGCAAAGGCATCGGTTGCCCCTGTATCAAAAAGGATATGTTGGCCTTTATGTTCAATATAAAGAGATAAGCCGTGCTCTGCCGCCAGATCATCTCTGCCTTCCAACTTTGTGTTTTCGATCAGTGAAACAATTCGCATTTTTCTTCTCCTTTAAAAACAGCAATAACCGACAGGTTGAGAACAGGCTCGTCAAGTTTCATCATACTGAGACTTTCAGGATTTCCATTTCAGGCATCAATTGTGAATGGCCTGTCCTTCTCTGATATTCTTTAATATGAGGAAGAGGCTCCGGCATGTCAACCGCAAACAGGAAAATGAAACCGGCTCTCTTTGCCCGGCAAGGTCCTGGAAAGGTGTTTGGTCGCTGCTTAAAGATTGACAAAGATACTGTCAATTATATTAAATCATGGTAATATCCGAAGATGGAACCGCAACAAAAGAAAAAGGCAAAGCGCCTGATACATGAAACAAGGGTCATGACCCTTTCGGTGTGCCGGGAGGATATTCCCTGGTCTGCCCCGGTTTATTTTGTATTTCATGATCCCGGTTTCTATTTTTTCTCCAATGAAAATTCAAGGCATGTCATAGACGCCGAAGGTATGAGGCCTGTATCGGCGTCGATTTTCCAGGATTCGGACCGGATGGAAGAAATTTTCGGATTCCAGATGGCGGGCAGGATTGAACCGGTATCAAAACCGGATGTGCATCTTCGGGTGGTCCAAAAATATGTCTCCAAATTCAATTTTTTACAACAGATATTTGGCCCCCAAATCCTTGAAAACAGTCGATTCTTTCTGGAAAAATTCAAATCCAGGCTCTATTGCTTTCATCCTGACCGTGTTTATCTTTCAGATACTTCCAGTACCTCTGGAAAACGGTCTGAAATAGATTTGGCAACCCTCTTCCCAAAAGAAAAAGGCCTATGAAACAGATAAAATATTTATTCCTCATCCTGTCCGTGTTCCCGCTTCTTTTTCCCGGTTTGCCGGCTCATGCCGCTGAAGGGAAACAGAAAGTATATGTGATTCCGGTTGAAGGAATGGTGGAACCGGGCATGGCCGCCTATGTCAAACGATCCCTGGAAAGCCTCAAAGACGAAACCGATGCGCTTTTTGTCTTTAAGCTGGATACCTTTGGCGGCAGGGTGGACTCGGCATTTGATATTGTGGACTCGATTTCC